>JBAQPU010000030.1:0-216941 GCA_049306095.1 Cyclobacteriaceae bacterium | reverse complement strand
GGTAGAAGCACAGGCAAAGCAGGAAGGACTCGATAAAATTTTTGAAGCTGCCGGTTTTGAATTGCGTGAACCGGGTTGCTCTGCTTGCCTGGGCATGAATGAAGACAAAATTCCAGCGGGCAAGTATTGCATCAGTACCTCCAATAGAAATTTTGAAGGAAGGCAAGGGCCAAAGTCTAGAACATTTTTGGCGAGCCCGTTGAGTGCTGCGGCTGCGGCTATTACAGGGAGAGTAACGGATATAAGAGAATTTGTTTGATCCCTCACCCCATCCCCTCTCCCCAGGGAGAGGGGTGTCCGAAGGACGGGGAGAGGGAAAAAAAAGAAAAAAATGAAAGAAAAATTCACCATACTAACATCAAAGGCTGTTCCGCTGGCGATCGAGAATATCGATACCGATCAGATCATTCCTGCGCGTTTTTTAAAGGCGACTACGAGGGAAGGGTTTGGTGAAAATTTATTCCGCGACTGGCGATACAACGAACGTGGCTCACCCAATGCCGACTTTGCTTTAAACGATTCAAAATACTCCGGAAAAATTCTGGTGGCCGGAAAAAACTTTGGTTGCGGCTCCAGTCGTGAGCACGCAGCGTGGGCCCTGTACGATTATGGCTTTCGCGTGGTAATCTCCAGCTTCTTTGCCGACATCTTTAAGAACAATGCATTGAACAATGCCCTGTTGCCTGTTCAGGTAAGCGATGCATTTTTAAAACAATTGTTGGAGTCAGTTGAGAAAAATCCAGCCACAGAAATAACAATTGATCTGCAAAACCAAACAGTTTCATTGAACAATGGCTCATCAGAAAATTTTGAGATTAATCCATATAAAAAAGTTTGCATGTCTAACGGGTACGATGATATCGACTACCTGTTGAGCTTGAAAGCAGAGATTAAAGAATTTGACTTATCGCACGCATGAAAAAACGAATAACCATACTACCGGGTGACGGCATCGGAAAGGAAGTAACAACCGAAGGAAAAAAAGTGCTGCAAAAAATTGCAGAACAATTTGACCATACTTTTGAATTTACTGAAGCCCTCATCGGGCATGAAGCCATTGAAAAAACAGGTAGCGCACTTCCCGATGAAACGCTTTCCATCCTTCGCAAAAGTGATGCAATTCTTTTCGGGGCGGTCGGCCATCCGAAATACGATAACGACCCAACGTTGAAAGTACGACCCGAACAGGGCTTACTGAAAATGAGGAAAGAACTTGGCTTGTACGCGAACCTCCGGCCGATTAAACTTTTCGATGAACTCTTGCATGCCTCCAGCATCAAACCGGAAGTGTTGAAAGGCTCTGATATCTTGTTCTTCCGCGAACTCACGGGCGATGTGTATTTCGGTGAGAAAGGAAGAAAAGATGAAGGCAACACGGCTTTTGATTTGATGATCTACCAGCGTTACGAAATCGAGCGCATCGCGCACAAAGCCTTCCAGGCTGCCAGAACCCGAAAGAAGAAAGTCACTTCGGTTGATAAAGCGAATGTACTGGAGAGCTCACGCTTGTGGAGAGAAGTGGTGCAGCAGGTTGCCAAAGAATACCCTGACGTAACCGTTGAACATCAGTTTGTAGATGCTGCCGCGATGAAGCTCATTCAAAACCCAAGAAGCTTTGATGTTGTACTTACCGGAAATTTATTCGGAGACATCCTCACCGATGAAGCATCACAAATTGCCGGATCGATGGGCATGCTGGCTTCTGCTTCTGTTGGTGATACTCTCGGTTTATACGAACCCATCCACGGCAGTGCGCACGACATCACCGGAAAAGGAATCGCCAACCCGCTGGCTTCTATTCTTTCGGCTGCTTTACTGCTGGACATTTCGTTTGGAATGAAGGAAGAGTCTGAACAGGTTATCCGGGCGGTGGAAAACACGCTGATGCATGGATACCGAACGGTTGATATCGCAGATCAAAATACTCCAGCCGATAAAATTTTGAACACAAGCACCATGGGCGACCTGGTCATTAAAAACATTGAAGTGGTTGTTAATCAACCGGCTTATTAACCATTAAAAATTATGAGTAAGAAAAAAATTGAAATCTTCGACACCACTCTTCGCGATGGCGAACAGGTTCCTGGCTGCCAGTTAGCTACCGAAGAAAAAATTGTGATTGCCCGTGAATTGGAAGCACTGGGCGTTGATGTCATTGAAGCAGGCTTCCCGATTTCAAGTCCGGGAGATTTTCTTTCCGTCATTGGAATATCGCGAGCGGTAAAAGAAACTGCCGTGTGCGGATTAACCCGCGCTAAACAGGAAGATATTGATGTGGCGGCTGAAGCGTTGCGGTATGCAAAACGCGGACGCATTCATACGGGTATCGGGGCGAGCGATGTGCACATCAAGCATAAATTTTTCAGCACGCGCGAAAAAGTAATGGAACAAGGTGTGTGGGCGGTACAGTACGCGAAAAGCAAAGGTTTTGAAGTTGAATTTTATGCAGAAGATGCCGGGCGCGCTGACCTTCCTTTTCTGGCTCAGATGATTGAGGCGGTGATTAAGGCCGGTGCTGATGTGGTGAACATTCCGGACACTACCGGTTATTGCTTACCCCATCTGTATGGAAAAAGAATTCAGTACCTGGTCGACAATGTTTCCAACATCGACAAAGCTATTATATCGGTACACTGCCATAACGATTTAGGAATGGCCACCGCCAACACGGTGGAAGGCATTATTCACGGTGCACGCCAGGCGGAAGTAACGATTAACGGAATTGGTGAGCGTGCAGGCAATACATCGCTCGAAGAGGTGGTGATGACCATTAAAACGCATCAGGATCTCGGGCTTTACACCAATATTAAAACCGAGCGCATTTACGAATTAAGTAAGCTGGTGAGCAAACTCATGCGCATGCCGGTTCAGCCGAATAAAGCAATTGTGGGAAGCAATGCTTTTGCACATTCTTCTGGCATTCACCAGGATGGTTTCTTGAAACATTCAGAGAATTATGAAATCATTAATCCTGCTGATGTGGGTGTTTCATCTTCATCCATATTGTTAACTGCAAGAAGCGGTCGTGCAGCATTAAAACACCGGTTGGAATTGTTGGGCTACAAATATGAAGGCACAGACCTTGATTTGATTTACGAAAACTTCCTGATTTTGGCCGATGAGAAAAAACAGGTGAATGATCAGGATCTGGAAGTACTGGCCGTGAATGTGCCTGTATTGATGCGCTAAGATTTATTTTTTTACAGCTTTCATACCTACGTATACAAGCGAAAAAAATCCTAGAAAAATTGAAACCCCAATAATTTCATTGAGCGCAAGGTTTGATAAAAACCAGCCTGTAGCCAGTAACGCCAACAGGGGTAGAATCATCCCTCCGGGAATAATAAAGTAAGTTCCGGTTGACTTTACATTTCTGAGTTTAAAGGTTGCCAGTATCACTCCTGCATAAATTAGTAACAACGATGCACTGGATAGAATCGCTAACTGCTTAAACCCGCTGAAAATGGAAAAAACAAAACCAAAAGCGGCATACAACCCAATGGCCATATAGGGTGTATTATACCGCGGGTGAATCCGCGATAAAATTTTTGGAAGCAGACCATCGCGTGCCGCAGCGAATATCGTTCGGGGTGTGGCTAATATATCACCACTCAATAGTCCGAAGCATGATACGGCAGCACCCACCACCAGCAAGGTCACGCCAATTTGACCCAATGTTTGTTCAGCAACTTTCACCAACGGGGCTTCTTTGTATAAAGCCAGGTCGGCACCCAGTACACCCTGAGCAACCAAATGAATAGCGAGATAAAGGGCAAACACCATGAACGCGCCCAGTAATAAGCCTCGGGGAATGGTACGCACCGGGTCTTTGATTTCGCCCGATGCGCTTAATGTAGTTTCGGCTCCGCCTCCAAAAGCAAAAAACAAAATCAGAGAAACTTCACCAATCGATCGCACCGAAGGCACAACATTCCACGCATAGTTATCCGTATTGATAACAAAACATCCCGATACAACTAATATTATCAGCGGTAACAGTTTAGCCACCGTAACAATTTCAACCAACCGTACACCCTGTTTTATACCTATCACGTTCATCCACGTGATAAAAACAAAAATCACCGCCAATACCGGAATGCGATACACTGGTCTTAGCAGTGCAGGAAAAAACACAGAAAGATTATCAGCCAACAGATTAGCCACCGCTGCATCGGCAATCACTGCAAACCCAAACCAAAAAAGTGAATTGACCAGAAAGCCAACATAAGGCCCGAAGGCTTGTTCAACAAACACGTAGGCACCGCCCGATATTGGAAATCGTGTACCCAGTGAAATAAAACACAAGAGCACCAACATGAGCAATAGGGTACACACCGCATACGCCATGTACGATGCCGTGCCGAGATACCCTGCCACAACTGCCGGCAATCCAAAAATTCCTGCACCAATGGTGAGATTGACGGCATTAGCCGCAAGCGAACGAACACCAATAACCTTTTTTAAACCTTCGTTAGATTGCGGCAAACTATTCTAGATTTTTTGTTTGTTGTTTTCGAGACCTTGTGCCGCAATCTCCTTTTCGGTTATTCTATTGGGAGATGCTGGAACAGGTCCGGCAATATTCTGAGAAGTTACTTTTAAAATTTCCTGAATTTGCTTTTCTGTTTCGGTCTTTAGTTGCGCATCATTCAACACCGTAGCGGCTTTTAACCTTCCGCGAAGGGACAAAACCCGTTTGGGCGCAAGCTGCAAAGCCTTTTCAAACAGGGGCAACGCTTCTTTTGCTCTATTCTGGGAGAGTAGAAATTCGCCATACAATTCGTGCGATGGTTTTACAATTGCTGGCGGTCCGTATGAATAGCTCACACTTTCTTCCAGTTTGGATGCATCCTGCAGCCACTTTTCGGCCGACTTTAAATCATTTTGCATCATGGCTTGCATGGCCCGAAGTTCCATCTCCATCACATGCGAAAGGTTGATATCCAACTCGGTTGCATTCTCACGATTTGCACCACCACTATTGCACAGCGTAATTCCGGCATCACTTAATGTTGCTGATGCTTCCTTCCGGTCTTTTTCAATTGCGTTAACGATGGTCGACAATGAAGCTTTATCACCCGCATGGTGTGCCTTCATTCCCTGAACATAGGCTTCCATGCTTCGTGTTGAAATATTCAGGTCTTTCGCATCGGTAACCCTGCCGGCAACATCCGATTTCCAATCATCGGTTTCTGCCAGGTAAGTCGACTTGAAATAAATTTCGTGGGTGCGGGCACGGGCTGAAGGGAGTTCATCGCAATATTGAAACATACGATCGAGTGCCTGACGGGCGTCATCCACCCTGCCCTGCTGCAAATAGGCATACTGCAACCAATGGTAGGAATGATACCCAAGCGCGTTATTATCCAGATTTTTCCTTGCTTTTCTGTCTACGCTGGCCTGCCACGATGCCTCGTTGGAGTTTACAACCTGATCCCACATGCCTAACGCCAGATAAATATGCGTGGGCATATGAAGTGCATGAGCGGCATCGGGTGCAACAACTGAGTACTCGTTGGCAACCTGAACCGCCTGCTTTGCATGGTACGGATCATCGTTAGCGTGAATAAAATAATGGAGTGCACCCGGATGATTGGGGTTTTCCTTTAAGATTTTTTCAGAAATGCGTGCGCTCTTTTGATACACATCTACATTTCGGCCTACCGTTACCGAACCTAATAACGCCAGAGCATAAAAAGTTCCCACCTCATGATTTTGCGGATACCGTTCATACATGTTGCCCAGGAAATCGGCATACGACTGGTCACGCTGAGCTTTTGTTCCATCGCCATACAAAACTTCGAGCGACTTAATGAATTCTTTTTCCAGCGCTGTTTTTGCCTTGGCTATTCGTTCTTCAGAAGTTTTTCCGAGTTTTTCTATTACGGCTTTTCCTCCGTCATAATCCTGCTCCTGCCAGATAGAATGATTAAACGTCATGGCTTCTCCCCAATAGGCCATGGCAAAATCGGGATCGATTTGTTGCGCTTCACGAAACGCTTCAGCGGCATCGGTATATTCAAAACTATGCAAAAGCAAATGGCCTTTCATAAACGCGGCTTTTGCTTCTTCCTTTCCGGACACATCAAAATTAAGTTGCCCGAGTTTGTATGATTCTTCCGATTTCTTCTGAGAACATGAAACGATCAATAGCACCGAAAAAATTGCAACCAGCGATTTCATAGGATTTGCTTTTAGGTTACTAAAGTTAGTACTTCTCTTACAAACTCTTCCATAAATAAAGAGTAGAGTACGCTTCCCACCCTTTATAATTTTTAAAAACACGCATTACCTGATCCAATGTAGGTTTCTTTTTCATTTTTTTCAGATTCTTAATAGCGTTGTGAACTCCTGCATCTTCGAGCGGAAAAGCATCCGGATACCGGAATGTTTTCATCAGCGCGTAGTTGGCCGTCCAATTACCAACCCCTTTTATAGTCATCAGTATTTCTTTTGCCTCTTGAAACGGCATTCCTTTCAGTTTTTCTTTTGAGATACTTCCGCGGACAAATGCTTCCGCTATGTTGACGGTGTACTTACTTTTTTGCTGGGAGAATTGTAACGGTAACAAATCTGTATCTTTCAGCCCTGCAACACGTTGAGGAGAAGGAAACAAAAAGTAATGCTGATCCTTCCACAAAAGCTTCTCTCCAAAATTTTCAACGAAACGCTGCTTGAGCCTGTACGCAAACTGCAGATTGATTTGCTGGCCCAGCACCGCCCACACCAGCGACTCAAATAAATCGGGCTGACCGATGATGCGATAGCCATAATATTTTTTCACAAGGTCTTTCAAAAGCGCATCTTTCTTGGCCAATTTATAGAAAGGCAATAAATCTGTTTCTAAATCAAACCACTCTCTAACGAAGTTCTCAATGTATTTTTGCGAAGAAGACGAAAAATTGCCATTCAAAAAATCAACCGACAAACCTTTGGTGCTCTCCATCACTTTGAACAAGATCATTTCACCTCCTACACTTAATAATTTTACAACCCCATCATCTTCTACACGATGCAAGACCTCTTTCGGTGAACGCTTCAGAAATTGAAGATTTTGTTCGTAACTGAATTCTTTGGGAACATCAATAATCATACTGATCAAATTAACGAATTAACCAATCTGCACATCAACGAATTAGCAAGTCCGCAAGTTTCGGGTTGAAAAAAGTATCAAACTGGCTGAATTTTACACCATGGTAAACATTCAAACTATGAACTGGCCTGAACACCAATTCAATCTGAACGAAAGAGGGTACACCATCATTCCCGGTGTGTTATCACGCGAAGAATGCCAACATGCCATTGGTTTTTATGGTGACAATCATTTATACCGAAACACCATCAACATGAAACAGTACCGGTTTGGAGCGGGTGAATACAAATATTTCAATTATCCATTGCCTCTGGTTGTACAATCCTTAAGGGAAGAGTTCTATAAGCCGCTGTCGAAGATTGCTAATGGTTGGATGAATAACCTTTCCATTGATAAACAATTTCCTGAAACGCACGAAGGATTAATCCAACAATGTCGCGCACACGCACAAAGCAGGCCAACACCACTGATCTTGCATTACGCTTCAGGTGGTTTTAATACTCTTCACCAGGATTTGTATGGTGAAATCTTTTTCCCTTTTCAAGTTGTTTTCCCTTTGACTCAACATGGTCGCGATCATGAAGGTGGTGAGTTGGTGTTGGTGGAACAAACTCCTCGTGCACAATCCAAAGTAGAAGTTATTAAACCCAATCAGGGAGATGCCGTGATTTTCACTACTCGTTTCCGGCCTGTTAAAGGAAATCGAGGCTTTTACCGGGCTAATATGAAACATGGTGTAAGTGAAGTAAAGTCGGGTGAACGTTACGCTTTAGGAATCATTTTTCACGATGCCGCATGATCTATCACAATTCGATATCGAATTCTGGATTAAGAAGATTGGTCCGATTGAATAAAATCAAATTTGGCGGGAACGCTGAATTGAAAATTTACGGAATGCTCTCTTGTTCATCTGGTAAACGTATGAAAAAAGGAAAACGCGTATTCTTCGCGGCAGAAGCCGATGCATTGAGGGCCGGGTACAGGCCGTGCGGGCATTGTTTACGTCAGAAATATAATTCCAGTCGTCTGACCACTTAAAGTGGTCAGGACGACTAAAAAACAAATTGAGATTGCGGCACAGGGCCGCAAATAAAAAATCATAGCTTTATGTTACACGTGATAAACGAATCCAACATCAATTACAATCGGATTGAAAAAGCAATCCGGTACCTGGAAGAAAACTTTCAGCATCAGCCTGAACTGGATGAAGTGGCCGAAAACGTGCACCTCTCACCTTTCCATTTTCAGCGCATCTTCACCGAATGGGCCGGCATCAGTCCAAAAAGGTTCTTGCAATTCCTTACGGTGGATTTTCTGAAAGAAAAACTGGCGCATTCCAAAAACTTAGTTGAGGCAGCCGATGCTGCAGGTTTATCCAGCCAATCGCGGGTATATGATTTATTTACCACACTGGAAGCTGTTACGCCTCAGGAGTACAAGCAAAAAGGTTCTGGAATTCGCATTGAGTACGGAATTCACGAAACACCTTTTGGTTTGTGTTTGATCGGGGTGACCGAACGGGGAATTTGCTGGCTTTCGTTTATCGCTACCGATGAAGGTCCCCAGCTTGAATTAGAAAAAATGAAAGAACACTGGAACAACTCGGTGTTCCATCAGGATCAGAACGTGACAAAAGAATTTATTGCTAAAATTTTTTCCTCACTCCGTCCTGCGGACACCCCTCTCCTTAGGGAGAGGGGAAGGGGTGAGGGGAAATTCCACGTATTCGTGAAGGGTACCAACTTTCAGATTAAAGTATGGGAGGCACTGCTGCGAATTCCGTTAGGTGAGGTAACAACATACCAGGGTATTGCCAATCAAATTTATAGTCCGAAAGCTATACAAGCCGTAGGTTCTGCTGTTGGTTCTAATCACATTGCTTATTTGATTCCCTGTCACCGGGTGATCCGTAAAGATGGAATTTTAGGAGAGTACCGATGGAGTTCAGCACGCAAGAAAAGTATCATTGGCTGGGAAATGGCAAAAGCATCGGGGTTCTGAAAAATCAGGTTAGGTATAAGGATTTGTCGGGGAATCTGTACCTTTAGTATCCCCTTCCATTCAAACCAGTGAATTTGCAGTCCGTAACCTTTTTGACTTTCTTTTTGTTGTGCGTGTCCGTCAGGCTATGCGGCCAGGTACAGGATAGTACGAAGTTCAAAGAAAAAAAAATTCTTGAGTTGCTGCAGAACATCAAAAAACTTACCACAGAAGATAGTGTACAAAATATAAAAAGAAGCTCTGCCGATTCTTTATCCTTCGAGATAGATCAGCTCATTATTAACGAAACCATCTCTAAACTGGGGCTTGATTTTCAGGATATTTTCTACAACAAATGGAACTGGCCACCGAGGCTATCAGACCCCTTTATCATCATTATTTCAGAACGACCGGTGTTTGGCAACAACACACAAATTGAAATTATTGTGAACGACATTAAGGTTTTTGAGAGCTTTCTGCAGCCCCGGTATGAAGCTTTAGAAGAAATTGCCATGCAGGCTGTTGACATTACAACACAATATGTGTTAAATTTTCAGGAAGTATTAAAACAACTTGGTGGTGATGATATGAAGGGAACAGGAATTTATTGATCTTAAAAAAACATTTATGAAAACCCTCCTCTCCTTTTTTGCATTTGCATTAATGCTATCGGCTTACCATGCTCAGGCCCAGGATTTGGTTTATAAACCCATCAACCCGGCTTTCGGAGGCGATACCTTTAATTATCAATGGTTATTAAGTTCAGCCCAGGCACAAAACAGATTTGAGGATAAAAGCGGTGGCTTTTCAAAAAATCCGCTTGACGACTTTGAAGCCAGCCTGAACAGGCAAATTCTTAATGAACTTTCCAGAAAACTGATCACTCAAATTTTTGGTGAGGGGGAAATTGAAGATGGATCGTTCACCTTTGGTACCCTTCAGGTAACCATTGCTTCTGAACTGGAGGGCGTAAGTATTACCATTGTCAACAATAGTGATGGAAGCCAAACCAGCATTACTGTACCCTACCAGTAATCTTTTCGCATGAATAAGCTCTCTCGTCTCCTTATTGCGGTAGTATTGGTTACGGTCACCAGCTGTTCCCAGTATTTCCATCAACCGATGAAAATAAAAGAATCACGGTTAGGAGCCGAATCATCACAATATAAAGACCTGGTTTCGCTGCCTGCTCCTAAAGAGAAAATTGTGGCTGCCGTGTACAAGTTCAGAGATCAAACCGGGCAGTATAAATCATCTGAAATTGGAACAAGCTGGTCTACGGCAGTAACGCAGGGCTCAACCTCCATTTTGCTTCGTGCGATGGAGGAGTCGAAATGGTTTATTCCTATTGAACGCGAGAGTTTGTCCAATTTATTAAACGAACGAAAAATCATCCGTTCCAGCAGAGCGAATTATATTCCCGATGAAAACAAAGACCCGCTATTACCTCCGCTTTTGTTTGCCGGTATTTTATTGGAAGGTGGCATTGTTTCATTTGACAGTAACATTTTAACCGGTGGAGCCGGAGCCCGCTATTTTGGAGCGGGAGCATCCACACAATACCGCGAAGATCGCGTTACGATTTACCTGAGGGCTGTTTCGACAGGCAATGGCCGGATTTTAAAAACGGTGTACACATCGAAGACAATTCTTTCACAAAAATTAGATGTTAACTTTTTCCGGTTTGTAAAAGTGCAGCGTTTACTCGAAGCAGAAACCGGATTCACCTACAACGAACCAGGCGAAATGGCTATTAAAGATGCCATCGAAAAAGCTGTTATTGGGTTAGTGATAGAAGGCTTAAACGATGGCTTGTGGATACTGGAGAACCAGGAAGAAATGAAAAAAAATCCGGTGGTGCTGGCTTACCTGAAAGAAAAAGAAATGAACGATGAGATTGGCGTTTTTGATGACCTGCAGCAAGAAAGGCGTGGATTTTTGGGCTTCAGTATATCAGGTGCAGCCACCTATTTTAATGGCGACTATTCCGGGTCACCGGTTAAACCATCTGCTGAAATGAGCCTAGAGCTGTTCGCGAACAAACCTCTCTCATTTTCATTTAGTGCCGGGTATTCACAGGTGGGAATATATTCGGGGTACAACAGCAATGCAGGCAACATGGATCTTTCCATCCGGTATAGATTCTTTAACAAAGAACGTTTCTCTCCTTTCATTAGAGTAGGTGGTGGAGCACTCTACGAAATTGATAACTCGCTTGGACTGGAGTCGGCAGGAAAATCATCACTTTTTTATTACGGGATGGCAGAATTAGGTGGTGAGTATTTACTAACGAACAAAATCGGTTTATCGGCAGGCATTAACTGGCGAATGTTGGCAACGGATGACCTGGATCATATCAACCAGGGAAAATTCAACGATTTTATATGGCAGGGGAAACTTGGCCTATCGTTTTACATAGGAAATTAAGTTGCTAAAGGCTCTCTCGTTTCTAACCTTTAACCCTCTGAAGCTATAGTAGATTGTCTTACTGATGTTTACTGACACTCAGCTGAACCCTTGCACCTACTCAACCAATTCATTTTGGCACTCAGTAACAACTGCTTGATCTGATTGAGTATTAATACTCAATCAGAGGCGTCAAAAGGCCCAAAGAGGGTCATTTCAGGTAAACTCGCTCTTTTAAATTACCCTTTTCCTTTTGCCATGAAACAAATACCCCTAACTTCAGTACTTCAATCGTTTGTTCTCTCTTAAAAACCCTTAAATCAAACTTTATGAAAAAACTCCTTCTAACGGCTACCGCTGTCTGGCTTTCAGTGGTATGCGTGATCTCGCAAAGCAACAACAGTACGGTCACCTCGACTGGCAACAACAACACGGCTACGGTTTCTCAAACCGGTAATTTGAACGGATCTACTATTTCACAAGACGGTGATGCTAACACAGCTTATACCAATCAAATGGGAAGTTTCAATTCAGCCGTTCAAAATCAAATAGGGAATAACAACTGGGGTTGGGTTACACAAAATGGATATGGAAATGGAGCCTACCAAACTCAGATAGGCCTAGGAAATGGTGCAAGCGTAAGTCAATGGGGCAGCAGTAACGGATCTGATCAATACCAGGAGGGTTCGTACAATGGTGCATCTGTTTATCAATCGGGAGATGCCAACAGCGCGCAGCAAATACAGTATGGCTATGGAAATGGCGCCTGGACAAGTCAGGGTGGATCTTCCAATCTTGGCTACCAATCACAAAATGGAACGTTTAACCAGGCTGGTATTTCTTCCGGTGGAACCGGAAACATTGCAAACCAATGGCAATTTGGAGAGTGGAATAATGCCACCGTGTACCAGGGCGGAAGCAACAACGAATCAACACAACGACAAAATGTAACAACTGTGGGGCTCACTTACAACGGTAGCAACAACTATGAATTTGCACAGCAATATGGTTCTGATAACTTCCAATACCAATGGCAACGCGGATCACAAAACCAATCCAGTGTTTACCAAAATGGTAGCAGCAATACTTCAAGAGCCTTAACTCATGGAGACGGTAACGAAACTTATGTAACCCAGATGGGCAGCGGGAACGAGGCTCTTCAGCTTCAGGGACTTTATGGCACTGTGGCAGGCGGTTTGTATTTCTATTTTGATTTTCCTACCCACAACAACGATGCTACCATCAGCCAGTGGGGTGATGACAACTACGCAGAGCAACGCCAATATGATGGCGGAAGCCATTGGGCAAACACCTATCAAAACGGGGTAGGAAACTCTGCTGTAACACAACAGTTTGGCAGTGGTCATTCAAGCGCCATCAGTCAAATTGGAAACGGCAACATAGCTACCGTCACTCAAAACAATTAATTACTTATAAGGTTAAAGGTTGGTTCTCTGCGAACCGGCCTTTAATTGGTTTTTCAAATGTCTATAGTTCCCTATAACTAAATAAATAACCATGAAAAAAAATATTCTTACCACATTGGCTGTTGTTCTTTCAGTCGTGTGGGCTTACTCACAAGGTAATACCAGTACGGTTACCTCAACTGGTAACAACAACACAGCAACCGTTTCACAGGCTGGTCTAATGAACAATTCCATCATTACGCAAACCGGTGATGACAATTCCGCTGCGGCCACGCAAAGCGGAGTAACCAATTTTGCAATCTCCATTCAACTCGGTTCGTCCAACAGTGCTTCGCAATTTCAAAGCGGAACCAACAACAATGCCTACAACGACTTCTTTGGCAGTGCAGGCCAGGACGGAGTTGGCAATAGCTTAAACCAAAGTCAAACCGGAAGCAATAACGCTATGTGGAACAACCAGTTTGGAAACTTTAACACAGCTTACCAAAGTCAAATTGGCAATTCTAACAATGCAGGTTCGGCCCAACTGGGAGAGGGTAATGATGCTTCGCAAGACCAGATTGGCGACAACAACAATGCTTACAACCGTCAAAATGGGGATTACAATTCTGCAACACAATATCAAAATGGGATAAACAACCGTGCTGACAACGGTGGCGACACATGGGCAGGACAAAATGGTTTTGGTAACGGTTTGAGTCAATCGCAATCAGGTAACGACAATTATGCGGTTTCTATCCAGCAGGGAAATGGCAACGCAGCCTCTCAAACACAAATTGGCAACAATAACCGTGCGTTCAATGGTTATGATTATGCTTATTGGGGTTACCCTCAATATGGTCAGTATCCCGGCCAAACAGGTGACGGAAATTCGTTAAGCCAATTCCAAAACGGAACAGGTAACTACGCTTCGAACTGGCAGTATGGAAACTACAATTCTGCATCACAAACACAGTACGGTACCTACAACAACACTAATGTTAATCAGTATGGAGGAGGGAACTCATCCGACCAATACCAATCAGGATACAACAACTATTCTGGAACATACCAAAATGGCAACAACAACATAGGCATGCAGGCTCAGTACAGCGCGAATGCACCCGGTAACTATCAATATGCTTACATTCAAACGGTTGGCAGCGATAACTTTGCGCAACAAACCCAATCGGGCAATTTAAATCAAGCCAATGCCTACCAATGGGGAAATGGAAACTACAGTAAGCAAGATCAATACGGCACCAGCAATATTGGTTATGTTCGGCAGCAAGGAGATGCCAACCACACTCATCAATACCAGGATGGTACCGCCAACAATGCTAGTACGATGATTGTTGGAAGCAGCAACCGTACCGAACAACATGCCTGGGGCGAACGCAACCAGGCTCAAATTAATCAAAATGGAGATGGCAACATTGCTGAACAAATGCAGGGATGGAGTCGCGCTTTAAATCCGGATGGTACATGGAATTATCCTCTTTATACCGGGGATACCTATTCTACTGATAACGAGGTAAGCATTAATCAGGATGGTTTCGGTAATGAGGCCTATCAGTTCCAGAATGGATTCTGGAATCTTTCCGTTATCAACCAATTTGGTGACAGCAACTTTGCGTTTGTAAACCAACGTGGCTCCAGCCATGTTAGTTCCGTAAACCAGGTTGGTAACGGTAATACCGCAAACGTAGCTCAACACGATTAATGTAAATCTTCTTAGAGTTGTTCCATTTTTATGGAACAACTCTTTAACTAACAAACGACTGAATGAAAAATAATAAAACATTAATGGCACTTGTCTTCCTGAGCAGTTCCGTTATTTTGAACGCTCAGTCAAACAGTGATCATACGTTGTTTTTTCAACGTCAGTCAGAGGCCCGCTTTTCACCGGGCACCTCCACCATTCAGCAGATTGGCGCGATGAATGAGGCGTATATACAACAAATCAATTCATCGAATTCATTTCTTTCAGTACAGATGGGTGAGGCTAATTTTCTGAAGGCCGAGCAAGCCGGATTCAATAATTTCCTTGGCCTTTACCAACTGGGATCAGGGAATCAGTACACCGGCAATGTGGACGGAGAGAATTCGCTAATCAATGTGTTTCAGGTGGGCAATCATAATATGGTAAATCAATCCATCTTCACCACCAACAGCGATGTGTTCATTCTGCAGGAGGGTTCCCGGAATGAAATTCTCCAATCAGGTGATTTTTTATCAACCGGTATTAAAATTCACCAGCTCGGACAGGGATTGAGACTGACAGTAAAAACAAATTGAACCAGAATAAATCGCTTAATTCAGAAAAAAACTGGCATCCTGTGCCAGTTTTTTTTATATCTTCAGAACCCTTATGAAGTTGTCTATTAAAGGCTTATCAATACTGGCTTACAGCGTTGCGCTGTCGGTAAGCCTTATGTTCCTTATGTGGGCCTGTAACGAAGACACCATTGAGCCTCAGTTTTTTGGTTCACTTCAGGGTACCGTAACATTTGAGCGCGATAGTTTACCGGCCGAAGGTGTTGAGATCTCCACAACACCCGCCACCAGTATTGTTTACACCGATAGCCTCGGACAATATGTTTTCTCAGAAATTCCAACCGGAAACTATTCGGTTGTGGCAAAGCTCGAGGGCTTTAAAAACATTTCGAAAAATATTTCCGTCAGCAAGGAAGTTACCACGCAAGCCGATCTTGAACTGCAGCGAGCATTAGAGGCACCGCCTGCTCCAACTTTACTTTTCCCTGAAAACGGACAAGACAGTGTGGCCCTCTCGGTAGAGCTTCTCTGGTCAGTAAAAAATTCTCTGAATGACGTATTCACCTACTCTGTTATTCTTCATGAAGCCAATCAGGCAACACCGAATATTGACATCACCGATCAGGAAGACACCACGTTACAAGTCAACAACCTGAAGTTTAATACCACCTATTACTGGCAGGTAAAGGTGAAGAACGAAGAAGGCGAAATTACCAATGGCGAATTATGGAGTTTCAAAACGTTACCCTTCCCGGATAACCGGTTCTTATACGCAACCGCACGTGAGGGTAATTTTGAAATATATTCAAACGATGAAACCAACAGAAACGAAGCAAGACTTACATTCAATGGAAATGCTCAAGTCTTTCCCCAATATTCTGATGACCGTAATCTGATTGCCTTTTCTTCCTTCACCGGGCTCGACTTCCATCTTTATACAATGAAGAAGGATGGAAGCAACATTACTAAAGTATCAACATTACCACTTGCCGGAAATCACAATCCTGGAAAAGGATTTTGCTGGTCACCGGATAACAGTAAACTTATGTACAGCCATTACGATCAACTGTACACTGTGGATCAAAACGGAACAAACACAACCCTGGTGGCTACTGCCTCCGCAGGAAGGCACTTCCGTAGTTGCGATTGGTCTGAAATCGGTAATCAGGTGATTGTTGAAACGGTTGGCGTATTGCCTTATGACACAGAAATACGCTTAGTTGACCTGACAGATGGATCGGATTCCGTTATCGTTAACAACCTGCCCGGAATGTTACAAAGCCCGGTATTTTCTATTGACGGCACTAAAATGATATATACCTACGATGCATCAGGGTTTGAAATACCAAGCGGCAGGCAGCTGGATAGTCGTATTTTCCTTTACGACTTCTCATCGGGTGTGAGTACCGATCTTTCCGAAGATAAACCTGCCGGTACCAACGACCTGCATCCGAGGTTCTCTCCTACCGGAGCTGAAATAATCTTTGAAAACAGTGCAAATGATAATTCAGGCATAATCACCATCTGGAAAATGGATGTTACCGGTGAAAATCGTGAATTGTTATTCAGCAATGCTTCCATGCCCGACTGGAAATAATTGAAAACACAATCGCTAAAAATTTTAGTCTCCGATTCCATCGGAGAAGTAACAGCTGAACTCATTCAGCCTGATAACATGAAAAGCATCTATGTTTTTGCTCACGGAGCCGGGGCAGGAATGAGTCATCCTTTCATGACAACCTTATCAAAAGAATTAGCAACCCATGACATCGGTACGCTTCGTTTCAATTTCCCGTTCACAGAACAAAAAAAGAAACGGCCCGACTTTCCTCCGGTTGCTCATAAAACAATTGAAGCAGCCATAAGTCAGGCTAAAAAACTATTCCCCAGGGTTGCACTCTTTGCCGGAGGGAAATCGTTTGGCGGACGGATGACTTCGCAATACTTGTCGCAGGAACACGATCCGGCCATTAAAGGAATTGTCTTTGTCGGATTCCCGCTGCATCCTCCCGGAAAGCCAACAGTGGAAAGAGCCGAGCACTTAAAACGCTTAAAAACGCCCATGCTGTTTTTACAAGGAACCCGCGATGAACTAGCCAAGTGGGAACTAATCGAACAGGTAACAGCGTCCCTCCCATCAGCAACCCTCAGCAAAATTGATCATGCCGATCATAGCTTCAAGGCCGGCAAACAAAACACACTTCCCACCCTGGCGTTAATTATTAAAGAGTGGACACTGCAACAAATTTGATTGGCGATAAATCGTGGTGGTTCTATCTTTGAACAAAAAACATCATGCCACACATTGCCATTATTTCTGCCAGCATACGTACCGGCCGAAAAAGTCACCGGGTAGCGCTCTATTTCAGGAAATTTCTGGAAGCAAGAAATCTTGCCACGAGTGAAATACTGGATTTAGCTGTTTATAATTTTCCGCTGTTTGAGGAGCGCTTAGCCTATCAAAAAAATCCATCTGAAAAAGTTATCGATTTTTCAAACAAGATTAAATCAGCCGATGGGATCATTATTGTTACACCCGAATATAATGGAGGCTACCCGGCCAGTTTAAAAAATGTTATTGACCTGCTGTATGACGATTGGCGGAGAAAACCAATTGCCATCTCTACCGTTTCCGATGGCGTGTTTGGAGGAACACAGGTTATTACCTCCCTGCAATTCACGTTGTGGAAAATACGATCATGGACTGTGCCTGCTATGTTTCCGGTTCCAAAGGCCCCTGTCACGTTTGATGAAGAAGGAAATGCCTCCGACAAGGAAAACACCGATAAACGGGCCACTACGTTCATCCAGGAATTATTATGGTGCGTGGAGGCTAAAAAACGAATGTCTTCATAATAGTATTAGCAGCGCTTCTTTCCTGCTGACATACAGCTGTCAGGGGTTGGTATTTATTTGTGGCCTTGTTCAATTAACCACTTCAAGTCATGGCACAACCGCTCTTCATCAAAAACACTATTGTCATTAATGCACCCGCTGCAAAAGTATGGGATGCCTTGGTAAACCCCGAACAAACCAAAAAATACATGTTTGGGTGTGAAGCGCTTTCCGATTGGAATCCAGGAAGTCCTCTCCTGTGGAAAGGCTCGTATGAAGGAAAGGAAATGATTTTTGTAAAAGGTCAAATCAGGGAAATCCAACCCGAAAAACTTTTGGTGTATACGGTTATTGATCCAAACAACACCAGCATAGAAGATATACCAGAAAATTACCTGACCATTACCTATTCCCTTACTTCTCAAAATGGAAAAACAACGTTTACGGTTACACAAGGTGACTACAATAAAGTAGCGGAAGGGAAGAAAAGGTACGAAGAATCATACAACAACGGTGAGGGCTGGCATCCGATTCTGGTTCAGATAAAAAATCTGGCAGAGTCATAACATTATCAACTATATTGCTGACGTTTTTGATCAACTTCAGCATGAATCGATTGGTACTCCTTGTTTTGGTTGTTGGGTTTTCTTGCAGCGGAAAGAAAAATGAAACCAGTATTGACAATAACCTGATTCCCTTTACACTGGTCAAAACTTTTCCGCACGACAACACAGCTTTTACCCAGGGGCTGACCATTCATGAGGGGAAACTCTACGAAAGTACCGGCCAGGCTAATTCCTGGATTGCCGAGGTTGCCATTACTACCGGTAAACAAAACAAAAAAGTAGTGTTGGATAAGCAGTATTTTGGTGAAGGTATTACTATTCTGAACAACAAAGTATATCAGCTCACCTGGCAAAACAAAGTTGGGTTCATTTACAACCTACACACCTTTCAAAAAACAGGTGAGTTTCAGTACGACCACGAGGGCTGGGGCATTACACACAACGGAAAAAACCTTATCGTTAGTGACGGCACCGATAAACTCCATCTTTTAGATACCCTCACACTTAAGGAAGTTTCAGTTTTGAACGTTACCGAAAATGGCATCAAGCAGGATCAACTTAACGAACTGGAATTTATTGAAGGATTTATTTACGCTAACCAGTGGCAAACCGATTTCATTCTTAAAATTGATCCGGCAACAGGAAACGTTGCAGGAAAAATGGACGTTAGTTCGCTGGCCACCCGGATTGCCCAAATGAGCCCCCAGGCTGATGTATTGAATGGTATTGCATATGAACAAAAAAGTAAAACTCTTTTAATCACGGGTAAATACTGGCCAGCCATGTTTGCGGTACGCTTGAAAGATGAAGAGGCAAAACAAGCCCCTTAGAGATTAGGACTTCATCGCCAGCTGATACGCCTCCCGATAATGCGTAATCAATTTTGACCAGTCGAAATGCGAAGAATTATTCTCCACTTTATTGCGTTGCATAATCCGCTCTCTGCGGGTTTGCTGAAGGAAAGAATACAACACGTCCATTAATTGGGTGGCTGACCAATCGAACGTGCGCTTCCCTCTTTCGATAACATGTAGGCCATACTGATCATGGTCGGGCAAATGACTCAGCAGGTAGTCACCAAATCCTGACAAATCGCTGGTGACCGAAGGGACTCCATTCGCCATACACTCCAACGGAGTGTACCCCCATGGTTCATAGTAACTGGGGAAAATACCCAGGTGGCATCCGCGCACAAATTGATGATACTCCATTCCAAACAACGGATTGCTGGAACTGATAAAATCAGGATGATAAACAATCTTTACAGGGTCCTTCCGGCCATTCATAAGTTTCTTGGCCTGCAAAAACGAAAGTATTTCATCACTTCCTTCATTAACCAACTTATGTGTAACCACCAGTGGGTTCTTTTTTGTTTTCCATGATTGCAGCGTTCTTCGATACCGTAATTTCCAATATTCCGGAACAAAACCATTCAAATCCGGAAACTGGCTTTCCTCCTGAAGCGTGCTCTCGTAAAACAACCGCTTTCCTAACTGTTCCTGAATTGCCCCGCAGGTTTGAAAAATTTCCTGCAACATGGCTTTCGATTGCAATACCTCCGGCTTCAGGCTGTAGAAGTCACGTTTGGTTACAAAAAACATTACCACCGTTAAATCCGACTTTTCCAATTTCAATTTTTGATTTAACCGGTACAAGGCTTCCAGTGTCAGGTCGAAACCTTTATTCTTAAACTCATAACGTCCCGATGTGAACAGGTAAATGGTTTTGTCGAGGTTGAACGAGTACGATGGAAAAAAATGAGCCATCACAAACCGATGAATTCCTTCCTTGTACTTCATGTGCAGGTTCTGAAACTCGTGCAACGCTTCAAACCGTTCGATGTTCAACCCATTGGGCAATATTACTTCGGGTTTTCGTTTCAGTAAATGCTTACACTCGCGTGCGGTTACCTCGCTAACCGTTGTAAACACATCGGCACTTTTAGCACAATTGAATTCGATATGTGCTTCAGCTTCAATGTCAAATTTTTTAGCTTCTTCTTCCCACTTAAAAAAGGGAAGGTGCGCATAAAAGAGTGGCGAATTAATGGCCAGGTGTCTTCCTAATTGTGTGGCATGGGTCGTAAATATTGTTTTCACCGGCATGCGCTCTTTCCTGATATCAAGAATGGGCAACCCCGCCATCCATTCATGAAAATGTGCGATCACCGGCTGCTTGCCGGTAAGTTTAACCAACTCATCGAGAAAAAGCTTGGTTAAATATCCAAACGCCACCACATCATTGATCAAAGTATGATTGGTAGGCGTACCAACCGAATGGTTTTTCCAGAGCAGATATTTTACCACATTCAACTCCTTATCCTGTATGGTGTGGGGGTTTAACAACACAACATGAGGCTTACCGGTAATAAGCCACTGGGCATAATGAACATCGTATCCCTTCTTTCGCAAGGCTGCGGCAGCTAAACCGAACGTATCTTGCGAATCATCCAGCAGTTCCAACTCAGCCAGAATAGCCTTATTCACAAATGGTCCCACCATGCAATATCGTGTGCCTGGCAGTTCCTGCATTGCGGGTGCCTTTGAACGAATAACCGTATAGATGCCGCCTACTTGGTTACATACTTCCCAAGCTACTTCTACCAAACACGTTGGTGAAGGTTGACTCGAAACGGAGGCCGTGCGTTTTGTCATTGGATGCAGTCAGAATGGCTGTTTTACATTACTAAATCTATCAATTAAATGTCAAAATTTCTGAATTCAGGGCACTCATCTTCGTGGATTATGTTTTGATAACACCAGAGAGAACGAAACTGAAGAATATGAACTTCGAGAAATTCACGATTAAATCACAGGAAGCGCTGCAAAAATCAGCTGAAATTGCCATGAGCAAACAACAACAGGCTATTGAGCCTGGTCACCTGTTAAAAGCTATTCTTGAAACCGATGAAAATGTTTCCGGGTACATCGCCAAAAAGCTGAATGTAAATAAAACCATTCTCCAAACGAAGTTGGAAGAAATTGTCAACGGCTATCCGCGTGTTTCCGGCCAGCAACCTTATTTATCAACTACTACCAATGCTGTTCTTCAGCAGGCTGAAAAAGAATTACGCGAGTTTAAAGACGAATACATTGCGGTAGAGCATCTGCTGCTGGCATTGCTTGGCACGAAAGACAAGGTTGCGTCCATTATGAAAGATGCAGGCTTTGAACGTGCCGGACTCATAAAAGCAATGAAAGAACTTCGTGGCGGATCGAAAGTCACCGATCAAAACGCAGAGGCGAAATACAAATCACTTGAGCGCTATTCTAAGAACCTGAACGATCTTGCCAAGCAGGGCAAAATTGATCCGGTGATTGGCCGCGATGAAGAAATCAGGCGGGTATTGCAAATTCTTTCGCGAAGAACAAAAAATAACCCGATACTTTTAGGTGAACCGGGAGTTGGTAAAACTGCCATTGTCGAAGGCATGGCCCAACGCATTGTGAACGGTGACGTTCCGGAAAATTTGAAAAGCAAAATTCTGGTATCGTTAGACATGGGCTTGCTGGTAGCCGGTGCCAAGTACAAAGGAGAATTTGAAGAACGCCTGAAATCTGTTATCAAAGAAGTAACAGATTCCAACGGTCAAAT
The DNA here is from genome assembly GCA_049306095.1 of Cyclobacteriaceae bacterium. Taxonomy (GTDB): domain Bacteria; phylum Bacteroidota; class Bacteroidia; order Cytophagales; family Cyclobacteriaceae; genus UBA2336. The sequence continues at coordinate 194,784 of JBAQPU010000030.1, read as the reverse complement.
TATTTTGTTCATTGACGAAATCCACACCTTAATTGGTGCGGGCGGTGGTGGTGAAGGCGCCATGGATGCCGCCAACTTACTGAAGCCGGCTTTGGCAAGAGGCGAACTTCATGCGATTGGCGCTACCACTTTAAAAGAATATCAGAAATACATTGAAAAAGACAAAGCGCTCGAACGTAGATTCCAGGCTGTAATGGTGGATGAGCCCTCCATGGAGGATTCCATTTCCATTTTACGCGGCATCAAAGATAAATACGAACTACACCACGGTGTGCGCATAAAAGATGATGCCGTTATTTCTGCAGTGGAATTATCGAGTCGTTACATCAGCGATCGGTTTCTTCCCGACAAAGCCATTGACCTGATGGATGAAGCTGCTTCCAAACTACGGCTTGAGATGGATTCGTTACCGGAAGAGCTTGACGAGTTAAACCGGAAGATCATGCAGCTTGAAATTGAACGCGAAGCCATTCGCAGGGAAAAGGACAAGGAAAAAGAAAACATCTTAACGAAAGAGATTGCTGAGCTTTCGGAGGAACGCAACTCATTAAAGGCTAAGTGGGACAGCGAGAAAGAGGTGGTCCATGGCATTCAAAAGCAGAAAGAATCCATCGATAAACTAAAGTTTGAAGCTGAACAGGCTGAAAAAACAGGCGACTACGGCAAGGTGGCTGAAATCCGCTATGGAAAAATAACGGAGGCCGAGAAAAAATTGGATGACTTCCAGAAGCGGATGAAGGAAATGCAAGGTGAAAAGTCGCTGTTGAAAGAAGAAGTGGACAGCGAGGACATTGCCGAAGTAGTAGCGAAGTGGACCGGCATACCAGTTTCTAAAATGCTGCAAAGCGATCGCGAAAAATTGCTCAATCTTGAAAAAGAATTAAGCAAGCGCGTAGCGGGACAGGAAGAAGCCATTCGTGCTTTAAGTGATGCAGTGCGCAGAAGTCGCGCGGGCTTACAAGACCCAAAACGGCCCATCGGTTCGTTCATTTTTATGGGAACCACCGGGGTAGGCAAAACCGAACTGTCGAAAGCACTGGCTGATTATTTATTCAATGATGAACACGCCATGGTGCGCATTGATATGAGTGAGTACCAGGAACGCCACAGCGTAAGCCGCTTGATTGGCGCCCCTCCCGGTTATGTTGGATACGATGAAGGCGGACAATTAACGGAAGCCATCAGGCGGAAGCCATACTCAGTTGTATTGCTGGATGAAATTGAAAAAGCGCATCCGGATGTATTCAATATTTTATTACAGGTACTCGATGACGGAAGGTTAACTGACAATAAGGGTCGTGTAGCGAATTTCAAAAACACGATTATTATCATGACCACCAATATTGGTTCGCACATCATCCAGGAGAGTTTCGAAAAAATTACAAATGATAATTTTTTTGAAGTCCTCGAAAGCACAAAAGAAGAAGTCCTGGCGCTATTACGAAAAACGGTTCGGCCTGAGTTTGTAAACAGAATTGATGAAATCATCATGTTCCGCCCGTTAAGTCAGCAGGACATCCGTAAGATTGTGGACATACAGGTAGAGGTTATTAGGAAGCGACTGGAAGAGGCAGGGGTACGCATTGAAATTTCAGATGCCGCCCGTGACCGGCTGGCTAAACTTGGGTTCGACCCTCAATTTGGCGCGCGACCATTGAAGCGTGTATTCCAGACGGAAATTCTAAACGAACTTTCCAAACAAATATTGTCTGGCAAGGTTCATAAAGATTCTGTGATCCTGGTTGAAATAAAAAATGAAACAGATTTCATTTTCGAGAACCTTGAGGAAGCAACTGTTGTTATGTAAGTGGTTTAAGGAAATCCCGCGTTTCTAGCGGGAGGCCTGCCTGACGGCAGGAAGGGTTGAGGGGTTTGGTTGATTGCCCCGAGGGTGGTTCCTCGGGGTTTTTTATTTTCTGCTTTTCCCAAATCTTCATCCTCGGTCTGTTTTCAACAGACCGAAATGAAAGGTGGTTTGTGCGACACAAACCACGGATAAATGCGTCTCTACGGTTTTGGTTTATCCTCTCGCCAAAAAATCTTGCTCACAATTCTCCACTGGCCATCAATCTTGAGCAGGTTCATGTAGTCGTGAAAATAAAAGGTTCCTCCATCAATTTCCAACCGGGCCTGCGCAGCGGTTCCTTTCAAATTGATATACACAATTTTTGTTTTTCGCCCCGTCTTCTTACCGGCATTTGCTTTGAGTCTGTTCAGGAAATCCGCAATGGGTACATCTTTGTATTCACCGGTTTGATAATCAACATATTTCATGGAGGCCGAAGGATGGAAGGCTTCCCTCATCCGAATCGTGTCACCATTAACTACTCCTTCAAAATAATCAGAGATGGTGTTACGTATGGCAGTTTCGTCAGCAGATTCCTGGGCTAGAACCCACGAAACACAAAAAAGAAAGCAAAATAGAATGGTTGTAAACTTTGCCATAGAATAGGGATTTGGTTTTCACTACTTACGGATAAAGATTAACGTTTGTTGCCTAAACCAACTCTAAACCTAACCCGGGTTTATCTGAACATGACATATAACCGTCTTTAAGGATAAACCCGCCTTTCACAACATCCCGGCCTAAATCAAGGCTTCCATCCAAATCGATGTATTTCGTGTTGGAGCAGGCAAACGCGGCATGGAGTGCAGCGGTAATGCTCACCGCGCTTTCATCGTTGCAACCCCAAAACAAATCAACTCCTTCGTGGAGGGCAATGTCGGCAATTTTCAACCCCTGACTAACGCCCCCGCACTTCATCAGCTTAATGTTAAAAATTCCTGCGGCACGAGGCGACTTCACTAATTCAACCGCATCTTTTGGGGAGATCAGTGACTCATCGGCAGCTATTTTATTTTTAATTTCTTCCGGCAACCCTTTCATTTCATTCACGGCCTTTGCCGGAAGCGGCTGTTCGATCAACTCAATATCCAACGCTTTGGTGCGATTAAAGAAATCAATCGTTTGCTGCACGGAGTACCCTTGATTGGCATCTATGCGAATAACCATTCGGTTGCCAAAGTGCTCGCGAAGTTTAACCAATCGTTCAATATCCTCTTCCAGGTCTTTCCCCAATTTTACTTTCAACACTTTAAACCCCTGTTTATCGTAGTCGATAGCTTCCTTCACTGTTTCCTCCACATTTTTTATTCCAATGGTATTCGAGGTCAAAAGCGTTTTGATCTTCTGGCCTAAAAACTTTACCAACGGCACTCCTAAAAATTTTGAAAATGTATCATGTAACGCAATGTCCAATGCCGCACGCACAGCGGGGTTTTTCGGAAATTTCTGAAGAACTTCGAAAAGCAACTGATTAAACTCCCGGATGTCGCGACCAATCAAAAACTCCACATTCTTTTCCTGCAACATCGCAATGGTTTGGTTGATATTCTCTCCCACTACATATTCACTGGGATTCCCCGAACCAATTCCCGTGATTCCGTTTTCAAGTTCAATCTGCACAAAAGCATTCCGAACTTCATCTACGGTTTTAAATGCAATGGTATAGGGCCTGGTGTTTCCTAAATCGGCATTCCAGATTTTAATATTTTTTATTTTCATGCGTTCGCTTGCTTTATCAGTTTTTCAAATACAGGAACAAGTTTTTCAACACCCTCTTCCAGTGGCAGCACCGTAGGAATGCCGAGGTTCTTTTCAAAATCACCAGCATATTGACGTGCTTCTTCGGGGTTTACTTTAGCGGTATTAAGGGTAAGGGCAACAGTTTGTGCTCCATAAATTTTAATGAGATTAATTTCATCCTGCACCGAGGGGATATCGGCCGGATAAAACTCCAGGTCTTTGTACCGCTTGCGTGTAGGGTTGTGTTGAAGCACAACCACATTTGCATCTGCCGAAATGATCCACTCGGCACCGGCCGGGCCGCTGGGGTTTCGCAAAGCAGACTGCCCTTCAATAAAAATAATATCAGGCTTTTCATTTTTATAGCACTCCCACAGGGCATGCTCCATTTCGCCCGAGATAAAATCGTTTAGGGTCGAATCAAAAACAAAACCATACTTGGCACCCTGCATCCAGCCGGTTTGACCGGTATAAATCATCTCGGCTTTATATCCGGCCTTTCGCATCGCCTCCACTAAAATTCGGGTGGTGGTACGCTTACCCAATGCACAGTCGGTACCCAGCACAGCTACCTTTGGACATTTCACTTCCTTTATTTTGCCGTTCCAGAAATGGAGGTCGTTAAATTTCTTTGGCTTGCGCACATCAATAATCTCCAGGCCTTTTTTTCTGGCAAGCTCTGCCAGGTCAGGGTGATCTGAAACATAATCGTGAAGACCGTTGATAATACTGAATCCACTTTCAAGTGCTTCGGCCAGCAACACGCTTAACGATTCAGGAATAACGCCCCCCTTCGTGGCTACACCGATTACGGCATACTTTGCTTTCTTTCCAGACTTAATGAAATCGCTTAAGGTGGCATACACAGGCAGATTGCGGTGCTTTCCGTCCAACACCTCACCGGCATCTTTGCCGGCTGCTTTGGAATCTACTATACCCAGGATATCAAATCGCTCGGTGCCACGAATCAATCCATGTGCTGTTTTAGCATTAATCGTATCGAGATAACCTCCTGTTATTATAACGGCTGTGCTCTTCATAGTTTAAAACATAAAGGGTAAAAGTTACTGTGGAATTACTGACTTTGCAATGGATTTAAGCAGGGAAGCCTGATTTAATTTAATACATAAGGTTCCGCTCAGGCCTCTTTTCAAGCCGGTGTTCTGCCTGACTTATTTATCTACCTTTGCAGTTGTCATTTACCATCACCATGATCACGACAGGCGAAAAACGAGACATTCGCAAACTACAGGTTGAAGAGCTGATCGATTTTTTTGTTCAGCATAACGATAAGCCCTTTCGGGCCAGGCAGGTGTATGAGTGGCTTTGGAAGAAATCGGTGAAGGATTTTGACCAGATGACAAACATATCGCTCCAAACGCGCGACCTGCTTAAAGAACACTTCACCATCAACCACATTCTGGTAGACACCATGCAGCGCAGCATGGATGGCACCATCAAAAATGCTGTTAAACTTCACGATGGATTAATTGTTGAATCCGTTCTCATTCCTACCGAAGATCGAATCACCGCCTGTGTTTCATCACAGGTCGGCTGCAGCCTGGCTTGTAAATTTTGTGCCACCGCCCGCCTAAAACGGCAACGCAACTTAAATCCTGATGAAATTTATGATCAGGTAGTCGCCATCAAACAACAGGCTGAATTATTTTTTAACCGCCCCCTTACCAACATTGTTTTCATGGGCATGGGCGAGCCATTGCTGAACTACAGTAATGTGATAGCAGCCATTGATAAAATTACTTCGCCCGATGGCCTCAACATGGCGTCCAAGCGCATCACGCTTTCAACCGTGGGGGTTACAAAAATGATTAAGAAAATGGCCGATGATGGGGTAAAGTTTAACCTGGCGGTTTCTCTTCACTCGGCTATCAATAAAACCCGGTCATCGATGATGCCCATCAACGATACAAATTCGCTCGAAGAATTGGGTGAGGCATTACAGTATTGGTACAAAAAGACAAAACGAAAAGTCACGTATGAGTATGTTGTTTGGAAGGATGTGAACGACAAAGAGGAAGATGCATTGGCTTTGGCCAAATTTTGCAAGATCATACCCTCTAAAGTGAACCTGATCCAGTACAATCCAATTGACGATGGTGAATTTCAACAAGCTCCTGACAAGGCCATTGCGATGTACCAACGAATCCTTGAAAAGCACGGAACTCTTTCTCACATTCGTAAAAGCCGCGGTCAGGATATTGATGCTGCATGCGGACAACTGGCAAATAAAAATTAATTATGAGCGCTGAGGAAAAACACTTTCAATCATCTGAAAAGGTAAGAGACTTCGTCATTGGTATGAGTGACGGACTAACCGTACCGTTTGCACTGGCAGCTGGATTGAGTGGCGCGGTTGATTCAACCTCCATTGTGATTACGGCTGGCCTCGCTGAAATTGCTGCGGGCTCAATTGCGATGGGATTAGGTGGCTACCTGGCGGGAAGAACAGAGATAGAGCATTATAACTCGGAAGAAAAACGTGAATACGAAGAGATCGAAAAATTGCACGAAGTTGAGATCAGAGAAACAAAAGAAATTTTTGCCGAGTATGGATTGGATGACGAGACTCAGGAAAAAATTGCAAGAGAAATGGCCAAAAACCCCAAGAAGTGGGTTGATTTTATGATGCGTTTCGAACTAGGTCTTGAACGACCCAACAAAAACCGTGCGCACCAAAGCGCTTTTATTATTGGCCTTTCGTACGTTGTAGGAGGTTTAATTCCATTAACAGCTTATTTCTTTACAGAATCTTCCCAGCAGGGCCTGGTGTACTCCAGCATCATTACCATTTTTTGCCTGGTAGGTTTCGGGTTAATAAAGAGTAAGCTTACGGGTCAGCCTCTTTTTAAGGGGGCTTTGCGCGTAACGCTGGTTGGTGCGCTTGCCGCGGCTGCGGCATTTGGTATCGCTAAACTGATTGCCTGAAAAATTTTTCATCAAAACAAGGTTCGCATTAAAACTAAAATCTACTGAGTAGAATCCTGTGAAGGTGAATATCGAACGTTCTGTCGTACTGCTTCTGTTCGTGCTGAATCTGCTGGTTGCATCCGATGCCGATGCACAAAAAACAACCCGTGTGGTGGTGGTTGATTCCATTTCATTTCAACCTTTACCCGCAGTGTTTGTTCAGGTAAAAAATTCCGGTCGCTCACTGATTGCCGATGCTTCCGGAACATTTACGATAACCACCCAACGCACCGATACCTTGCTGCTTTCACACGTTGGCTACGATATGATTGTTGTTCCCTTATTTTTTGAGGACGAAGCTATTTTAGTACGGATGCGCGAGAAGGCAACCTTGCTCCAGGAAATTACCATTACTTCCCGAAAGCTATACCCCAATGAATTGAATCCGAGAAAAAGTTCCCTGCCCCGTACGCCTACTTTTGCCGAAGTGATGGCCGCTCCATGGGAATATTTTAACAAACGCGAAAAAGAAAAAAGACGGGTCGCCCAACTGATGCTGGAAAACGACAAAATCAGAACCTTTATTGAAGTAATCACCGATCCGTCCGTTAAAGAAGAACTCATGGAGCAAAATGAAATCTCTGAAACTGATTACTACGAGTTACTGGTAAAATTTAACCGGCAGAAATTCCCGGTAATTTATTCGAATGATGCCGATGCGATTATTGCTGTGCTTTACGATTTCTTTGAACGAAACAGTAAGTAACCCGGGTGCTAGTCCGGCTAGTTTTTTCCGGCATTAAAAAGTTTATCCTTCTCGTCTTTCGTCAGGCTTTCATAGCCACGGTCTGAAATCTTATCCAAAATAGCATCAATCTCGGCCTGTGATGTTTTTGACGAGGGTGTTTTTTTTATTTTCATTTCCGGCTCACCGCTTCTGTACGTAACTTTTACTTTTGGTTTACCCTTGAACATATCCTGAATCCATTCAAGTGTAGCGGTAATCCAACTCCCCCAGTTAATGCCCGCCTGAAGTTGCTTAAGGTAAACAAACCCAATTAATGCACCCCCCAGGTGAGCAATATTGCCACCGGCATTCGACTGGGTTGTTCCTAAAAAAGAAATGACCACATAAAATGCAGCGATGTATTTAATTTTTACAGGACCAAAAAACAGCAAATAAAACGTGTAGTTGGGCAATAACGTAGCGGTTGCCACAACAATAGCATACACAGCCGCTGAAGCGCCCACCATTCCTGAAAACCCCGAACGCTCGATGTAATAGGGAACGGTATTGTATATGAGCAGGTATAAAATCCCTCCCGACAATCCACCTAAAACATACAACGCAACAAGTTTACTGCCGCCCAGGTATTCAACGAATAACCGCCCGAACCAGTAAAATACCAGCATATTAAACAGGATATGAAAAATGTCCCATCGGCTATGCGCAAACATGTAGGTTATAAGCGTCCATGGCCTTGTCAGGTATTCCGATAAGGTTGGAGGAATTGTAAACTGGTTATAAATAAAATCTGAAAATGTAGTGACACCGGATATTTCCCCCACAACAGAAATCACACCAATAGCCAGGAAAATAATAACATTAATAATGATCAGCTGAACGTGACCATTGTTGGGTCGTTGAAATGCGCTTTTAAATTCGTCAAACATGATTGCTCCGTGTTGCGGAATATTCCTAATAATAATTTCCACCACCCTGGCTTCGCCAGGCTTTAATCACAATAAAGGCGACCACCACACCACCCAGATGGGCAAAATGAGCCACGTTTCCACTGCGATCCATCAAAAACGTGAGTCCACCCAATAAAAATACCAAATACTTGGCTTTAATGGGAATGGGCGGAATCAGCAGCATTACCTCCATATTGGGAAAAATCATACCAAAGGCCATTAACAATCCATAAATCGCACCGGATGCGCCAACCATAACACCTGGGCCTGCACCTATAAACATCTCTACAATAAAATTAAAGACCCCGGCACCAATTCCGGTGATCAGGTAGAAAAGCAAAAACTTTTTTTGACCCCAGAAGCTTTCCAATATCGGTCCCATAAAAGCAAGGCTAAGCATATTGAAAAAGATGTGCATGAACCCGCCATGGGCAAACATATACGTGAACAACTGGTACGGTTGAAAATTTCCGCTTTCCCGATTAAACAAAGCCAGGTAACCGGTTAAGGTATCGTTGGTAATGGATTGAAGCACAAATACGATCACATTAATAATGATCAGGTTTCGAACAACAGGTGTAAGTCTTAACATTCAGAGATCGTATTAATTATTGCCGGTTAAAATAGTTTTCGAGTTTACTCAGTTCAAAAATATAAAATATAGGCTTGCCTTCAGGTGAGTAGGTAGGGGTTTTACATGAAAACAGGCTGTTCAGCAATTTCTGCATTTCTTCGGCCTCTAGTTTTTGCCCCGCTTTTACTGCAGTACGTTTAGCCAATGCCCGTGCAAGGTTTTCCTGAAGCGGTAAGGATAGTTCGGCCTGGTTATACTTAAACTGCTCCAACAGACCTTCGAGCATCTGTTGTTCATTCGCATATTTCAGGTTAGCGGGCACTCCATTTACCACAATGGTATTTTTTCCGAATTCTTCAAACCGGAAACCCAACGCCTTTATCTCTTGCTCCATTTCCATCAGAAGAGCAAAATCGGCTGCAGGAAAAGTAATCGTTTTTGGAAACAGGCTTTGCTGTGTTGAAGCAGACTTATACTTCAGGTCTTCCATGAATTTTTCGAACAACACACGCTCATGAGCACTTTGCTGATCAATAATCATCAGACCGTTTTTTGTCTGCCGAAGAATGAATCGATCATGAAGTTGCGTAAGAATTTTTTCTTCCGGCACATTCGTGACCATTGGCGATTCTGTTTCCAGTTTCATCGATGCTTGCGTAACCTCTTGCTGGAACAACTTGCTGCTGCCTTCCCCTTCAAATAATTTCTCCCAGTTACCGTTATTCGATCGTGTTAGCGATGATTGAAAACGCTCATCAAAATACACTTTTTGTACAGCTTCGGCAGAGGCATTTCCCAGCTTGGCAATCATATTTACATCTTCTCTAAAGTCGATGGTAGGCGCCAGATTATGCGCTCCTAACGATTGTCTCACCGCGGCACGCACAACTGCATACACCGCCCGTTCATCGTCAAACTTAATTTCAGTTTTCGTTGGATGAACATTCACATCAATATGTTTGGGATCAAGCTCAATGAAGAGTACGTAAAACGGAAAACTATTTTCGGGCATCAGCCCTTCAAACGCATTCATTACCGCGTGTTGCAGGTAATTGCTTCTGATGAATCTGTTGTTTACAAACAAAAATTGTTCTCCCCGTGTTTTACGGGCAAATTCTGGTTTACCCACATAACCGCTTACACTTACATACTCTGTATTCTCCTGGCAAGGCGCCAACTGTTCCTGGTATGATTTCCCAAACAGGTTAACAATCCGCTGACTTAATGAGGGTGCTTTTCCTACAGGTAAATCATACACCACCTCATCTCCCTGAATTAGTGTAAAAGAAACACCCGCATGGGCCAGTGCCAGGCGTTGAAATTCATCCACAATGTGTTTCATCTCTACCGGATTGGACTTCAGAAAATTTCTGCGGGCCGGTATGTTATAAAACAAATTCTTCACACTGATGCTTGTTCCCTTCTCGCACGCCACCAACTCTTGTTTCTTAACTTCCGATGCCTCCACCACCAGCAGCGTGCCCAGCTCTTTATCTGCGGTGCGCGTTTTCAATTCCAGTTGTGATACCGCTGCGATTGAAGCCAGCGCTTCCCCACGGAAACCCATCGTACGAATGGTAAATAAATCTTCGGCCTTTCTGATTTTGGAAGTCGCATGGCGTTCGAGGCTCATCCGCGCGTCTGTTTCGCTCATGCCTGAACCATTATCAATGATTTGCAACAGGCTTTTTCCGGCATCCTTTACGATCAACGTAATATTGCCGGCACCCGCATCAATGGAATTTTCCAGCAATTCCTTTACTGCCGAGGCCGGGCGTTGCACGACCTCACCTGCCGCTATTTGATTAGCAATGGAATCGGGTAAAAGCTGGATAATATCGGGCATGAAAAAAGTTTGGAATTGCTAACTTCAGGGCTCACAAAAATGCCTTTATTCGCATTGAATTACAAAGTCTAACGGCCTGATGCAAAAAAAAGTTTGGTTAAGTTTTATTGTGCTGAGTGTACTGATTTCGCCTCTTTGTGCACAATCGGTAAAAAGCCAGTGGGTTGACAGTGTTTTTAATACCCTGGATGTTAACGAAAAAATCGGGCAGCTTATGCTGGTGCCGGTAAACAGCCTGGCCGATCAGGAAAAATTTGAAAAGACAACCAATCAAATCAGGCGATTTAATATCGGGGGCATTGTGCTTACGGGTGGTGGGCCGGTAGCAACCGTTCATTTTATCAATCAGGTGCAAAAAGATTCAGAGGTTCCGGTGTTAACAGCAACCACAGCACCAACCGGAATTACTGCACCCCTCGACAGCATCCTCGAATATCCTACGGCACGCATGCTTGGCTCCATTTGTGACGACAGCCTTCTATTCTACTTAGGAAAAGAGTTTGGAAAACAACTGAATTCAATAGGTGTTAATATTCATCTCGCTCCGGGTGCCGGTGTTAACCACACGGTAAGTTCTTTTGGTGAAAATCAGTATCAGGTTGCGGTTAAAGCACATGCCTTTCAGCAAGGGCTCAACACTTCCGGTATCCTGTCTGTACCGGATATATCATCCAATGAAACGCAACAAACTTTTCCGCTCGAACTGTTAGTGAAAAAAGATGCGGCCGCCATGGTGCTTGAATATTCCTCACCCACTTATTCGGGCGGAAAAGCATCGTATAAAAAAATGGAAGCTGAATTTAAAAAGAGGCTATCCCCTGCTTTACTAAAAGAAAAAACAAATTTCGATGGGCTTGTTATCGGTACGGTTCCTGATCTTGATAGTGCGTACACCGATTTTCATCAGGGTGATGCTGAACTTCTTCTTTTAAAGGCAGGAAATCAAGCGCTGTTGTTTCCCGGAAATATTGCTACGGCTATCCGAAAAATAAAAAGAGCAGTTCGAAAAGATAAAATACTGGAAGCTCACCTGAATGAAAGTGTCAAAAAAATCCTCGCACTAAAATATGATGCCGGATTGCATCAAAAGAGAATACTGCAACCAGACAACCTGGAAGCCGCACTCAACACACCCGCTGCACTTACACTTCAGCAAACTCTTTTTGAAAAGTCGGTAACGATCGTTAAAGACGATGAGCATTTTTTACCCATTCGCCAGCTCGACAATGTTTCCTTTGCTTCGCTTTCGATTGGAACACCAAAAGAAAACAGCATCTCGGATTTTCTTTCGAAATATGCTCCCTTTACTCACTATAGCCTCCAGGCCGGTGAGGATACTGTAAGGCTCCTATCAACGCTTAGTAAGTATAGTTGGGTTGTTGTTACCATCTTTCCTCAATCAGACTCCCTGGAGAGTTTTTATCCCTTGCTGTTGGGGCAACTAACGGCTAAAACAAAAGTGATAGTAACCATCCTTGACTCATCGGATAAACTGGGGAAAATTGAAAAAATGCCGACCATCATTTTAGGCCACACCAATTATTTTCTTATCCAACAATTTATTCCGCAATTGATTTTTGGCGCAAAGGGAGCAGACGGTACGTTGGCGGCATCCATCTCGGCAAGCCTCCGACAGGGAACGGGCATTCAAACCTTTCCGTTACAACGAACGGGCTACTCAACTGCCGAGCAGGAAGGTTTAGATTCCAGAACCCTGACCCGGATTGCCGACATTGCACAGGAGGCCATTCGTGAAAAAGCCGCCCCGGGTTGCCAGGTTTTAATAACCCGCCACGGAAAAATTATCTATGAAAAATCATTTGGTTTTCAAACGTATGATCATACCCAACCGGTAACCGATCAAACAATTTATGACCTGGCATCTGTCAGCAAAGTAATGGGAACCCTGCAGGCTGTGATGTTCTTGTATGAAAAAGGAATGATTGACATCTATAAAAAAGTTTCGGTGTATTTACCTGAACTGCAAAACACCAACAAGAAGGATATTATTCTGAAAGATGTACTTACCCATCAATCTGGTCTGGCTCCTTTTTTACTGTTGTGGCCTCAAACCGTAAAGGGCGATACGCTTCGCGCTCATTACTATTCTGTCATGCGTGATGAGAATTATCCTTTACAGGTTGCCCCCAATTTATATGCATCGCGTGTCATGCAAGACTCCGTCTGGCATTGGTTGCTAAAATCCGACATGCTTCCCAAGCCTCCGCGTACTCCATATTCTACACGGTACAGCGATTTAGGTTTTATGATCCTCCACCGGTTGGTTGAGCGGGTCGTCAACCAACCCATGGAAGAATTTCTGAATCAAAATTTATACGAGCCCCTGGGCGCTGGCACGGTAGGGTATTTACCGCTTACGCGATTTCCTGCCAGTCAAATTGCGCCTACCGAGATTGATACCGTTTTTAGAAAAACGACTGTTGTCGGAACGGTGCACGATGAACGCGCTGCCATGCTGGGCGGAGTGGCCGGTCATGCAGGCTTATTTGGAAACGGTAACGACTTGCTCAAGTTGAGTCAAATGCTGCTTCAAAAAGGACGGTATGGAGGTCAGCAATATTACCATCCTGAAACTGTGGAGTTATTTGCGCACAAGCAATTTGAAAACAGCACCCGCGGACTCGGTTGGGCTAAACCAGGCGACTCGAGCAGTCCCTCTTCGCGCTATGAATCGCCCAATACGTTTGGGCATACCGGCTTTACCGGAACGTGTGTTTGGATCGATCCTCAATTTGACCTGGTCTTTATATTTCTATCAAATTCAAGATTTCCGAACCGAAGCGGTAAACTTAATACCACCAATATTCGTTCTCGCATTCAAGACACCATCTACCAATCAATTTTCAATTTTTGCCAGTATGGCGAAAATGAGCCCGATCGACAACTGATGGAGTATTTACGACAACACAGTAACTAAAAATGGAGCAGATCAAAATAGGCATTGTATGCTATCCCACTTTTGGAGGAAGCGGAGTAGTAGCCACCGAACTGGGCAAGGCCCTGGCACAAGAAGGACATAAAGTTCATTTCATTACCTACTCCCAACCCAGCCGCCTTGATTTCCTAAACGAAAACCTCTTTTATCACGAGGTAGATTTTCGGTCGTATCCGTTGTTCGAATATCCTCCTTACGAACTGGCCCTGGCCAGCAAAATGGTAAGCGTGGCTATGAACGAAAAACTTGACCTGCTTCATGTACACTATGCTATTCCGCATGCCTCAGCAGCGTACATGGCAAAACAAATTTTAAAAACACACGGTATTTCTGTTCCTGTTGTTACCACCCTGCACGGAACCGACATTACGTTGGTTGGAAAGGATGCTTCGTATGAGCCGGTGGTTACCTTCAGCATTAACCAATCGGATGGCGTAACGGCTGTTTCAGAAGATCTGAAAAAAGAAACGCTCGAACATTTTAAGATCACCAATGAAATTAAAGTGATCCCCAATTTTATTGACCTGGCCAAGTTTAAGAAACAAAAAAAGGATCATTTCAAAAAAGCAATTTGCCCGAATAATGAAATGCTGGTGGTGCACACTTCCAATTTTCGAAAAGTAAAAAGGGTTGGCGATGTCATTAACGTCTTCTATAACATTCATAAAGAGATTCCCGCCAAGCTGCTCATGATCGGTGATGGTCCGGAACGGGTCCATGCCGAACAACAATGCCGCGACCTGGGTATTTGTGACGACATCCGCTTCCTGGGAAAATTGGAAGCTGTGGAAGAAGTGCTTTCTGTTGCCGATTTGTTTTTGATGCCTTCTGAAAAAGAGAGTTTCGGATTGGCCGCGCTGGAGGCCATGGCATGTGAAGTACCGGTAATTTCTTCCAATACGGGCGGTATTCCGGAGCTGAACATCCACGGGGTTACGGGTTTTCTCAGCAACATTGGCGATATCGAGGATATGACCCGCAATGCCCTCTTTGTTCTGGATAAAAAGAACTTACCCAAATTCAAGCAAAATGCCCTGGCAAGGGCGCAGGAATTCGATATTAGCCGCATTTTACCGATTTATGAGGCCTACTATCAAAAGGTTATGGAAAAGGCAGGGGCTAATGTTTCTATTTAAAACCAGAGCGTTAAATTTGCAAAAATTTCGAGTTATGGCTGAGGTGAAACCGCAACACAAAGGAACAAAGCAATTATTTCAAAACCCTATTCTGGAGAAACTGAGCCGCACGCACATTTCCATACCGCTTACGGTTTTCTTTTCATACTCAGCGGTTCTCTTGTACTGGAGTGTTACGCACACAAGTCTGTCGCCATGGGTAACCATTGGATTGTTTTTGTTAGGGCTCTTATTTTTCACCTGGGTGGAATATTGGGCTCACCGCTCGTTATTTCATATGGATACCAGTACTGCCCAAAAGGAGAAAATTCAATACACAATTCACGGTGTTCACCATGAATTCCCTAAAGATAAAACGCGCTTAGCCATGCCACCACTCATGAGCATAACCCTGGCTACAGTATTGTTATTGTTGTTCCGCCTGATCATAGGCGATTATGCCTTTGCTTTTCTGCCGGGATTCCTGACCGGGTATGCAGCCTACCTATCGGTACATTATATGGTGCATGCGTATCAGCCCCCGAAAAATTTTTTAAAATACCTGTGGATCAACCACGGAACTCATCATTATAAAAATGGTGAAATGGTATTTGGCGTGTCGTCTCCGCTCTGGGATTATATTTATGGAACGATGAATAAGCCCATCCGATCACATACCGAAGCGCATTAAAAAAACCCTCCTCTCGCGCATAGCGAAAGAAGGGTTTACCCATTCCCCTCTATCATAAAATTTCGATTAAATTCTTACTTGCTTCGCAGGCTTGGCCGGAGTTGCCTTGCCATACGTAGGGCATGTGTATTGCGAACATGAGGCCAACATAAATGCCGCTGCGATTAAAACCAATACAGATCTTTTCATATTTCTACATTTTTAAAACGATACAAAAGTAACCCTAAGTGGCTGCCCGGAAACGATAATAACGTTCATTTTATTACATGGTTCCTGCAATATGGGCTAAATTAAACACTTATTAAGAAACATAAACCACTCCTAATTGGTTTAGGTAGGAGGAATTTTCAGTGAATTTATGCTCGGATACCGTTTTAGCAACTATATACCCCCGCCTGAACAAACTAAAAGCGACTTTGAAAAGCTGCTGAAAATCTTCATGCAACTGGCTCTGATTACCTCGGGAAACGTGTCTGAAGCCCTGCAATGGCTTACAGAATTGGATAAACAATACAAGCTCACCAACGATGGGTACGGTATTGGCGACTTCATTGAACAGCTAAAAAGGGAGGGATACATTACAGAAAATGGCCCGAATGGCGAATTCAAACTCCGGGCTAAAAGTGAACAAAACCTCCGCCAATCGGCCCTGGAAGAAATTTTCGGACAACTGAAAAAGTCAAAAGGGGGTGAACACAATACCTTTCATACCGGTCGTGACGGAGAACCCACCACCGAACGAAGGGCGTACGAATTTGGCGATACGCTGGATCAGATTTCCGTAACCGACTCACTCCGCAACGCCCAAATCAATCATGGAGTAGAAAATTTTTTCATGACAGAAGAGGACCTCGAGATCATTGAACGTGAGTATAAAACACAAACCTCTACCGTTTTAATGATTGATATTTCCCATTCCATGATTTTATATGGTGAAGATAGAATTACACCAGCAAAAAAAGTGGCCATGGCGTTAGCCGAGTTGATAACTAAAAAATACCCGAAAGACACCCTTGATATTTTAGTGTTTGGCGATGACGCCTGGCAAATTGAAATTAAAGACCTGCCCTACCTGCAGGTAGGACCATATCATACCAATACTGTTTCAGGGCTCGAACTGGCAATGGATTTGCTCAGGCGAAAGAAAAACCCCAACAAACAAATTTTCATGATCACCGATGGAAAGCCTACCTGCATCAAAGAAGGTATCCGCTACTATAAAAACAGTTTTGGGTTGGATTCAAAAATTTTAAATCGAACCTACAACCTGGCCGCTCAACTTAAAAAGTTAAAAATACCGGTAACAACATTTATGATTGCCACCGACCCATACCTGAAGGCTTTTGTTCGTGAGTTTACAAAAGTGAATAATGGAAACGCTTATTACAGCGGACTTCAGGGATTGGGTAATCTCGTATTTGAAGACTTTAAAAAGAATAGAAGGAAGAATTTCTAAAGAGGCTACGAGCTTTGAGCTACGAGTTACGAACTCGAAACTTAAAGCTCGAAACTCGCAGCTTAAACTTGAAAAAATGGACCACTCAAAAATCAAAACACTAAAACAACTTAAAGACTCTGAGTATCAATCAAGATCAATCAAGGATGAACTACGCGAAAACCTGATTCAAAAACTTCGCAGGAAAGAACCCGTATTTGAAGGTATCTGGGGGTATGAAGAAACCGTTATTCCCGATTTAGAGCGAGCCATACTGGCGGGGCACGATATTAATTTACTGGGGTTACGGGGCCAGGCCAAAACCCGATTAGCCCGCCTCATGATCAACCTGTTGGATGAATTTATCCCGGTGGTGGCAGGGTCGGAGTTGAATGATGACCCCTTCCATCCGCTTTCACGCTATGCTAAAGACAAGCTTCTGGAACTTGGCGATGATACACCCATTCACTGGATGCATCGCGATGAACGCTATACCGAAAAACTGGCCACCCCCGATGTTTCCATTGCCGATTTAATTGGCGATGTGGATCCAATCAAAGCCGCTTCACTAAAATTACCCTACTCCGATGAACGCGTGATCCATTTTGGATTGATCCCCCGTTCCAACCGGTGCATCTTCGTGATCAACGAGTTGCCTGATTTACAGGCTCGCATCCAGGTGGCTCTATTCAATATATTACAGGAGGGCGACATTCAAATTCGCGGATTTAAAATCAGAATGCCGTTGGACCTCCAGTTTGTTTTTACGGCCAACCCGGAAGACTACACCAACCGCGGCAGCATTGTAACTCCTTTAAAAGACCGCATCGGCAGTCAGATTATTACACACTACCCGAAAGCCCTCGAAATTGGCAAGCGCATTACCGCACAAGAAGCACGCTTGAAAGAGGAACAACATAAAATAGTTACCGTTCACGAACTTGCGAAAGACCTGGTTGAGCAGATCGCCTTTGAGGCACGCAAAAGTGAATACATTGATTCAAAAAGTGGTGTCTCTGCCCGTCTTACTATTTCTGCTTACGAAAACCTGGTTGCCGCTGCCGAGCGCAGAAGCATTATTAATCAGGAGAAGGATGCGGCCATTCGAATCACAGATTTTATCGGAGTCATTCCGGCCATTACAGGAAAAGTTGAGCTCGTGTATGAGGGCGAACAAGAGGGCCCCGGTATTGTGGCGCAAAACCTGATTGGCAAAGCCATTCGAACACAGTTTGTCAACTACTTCCCAAATCCCGAAAAATTCAGAAAGCAAAAAGATAAAAGTCCGTATAAAAAAATAACCGATTGGTTCAGCGATGGCAACACGGTTGACCTACTCAGTGATATGAAACAACCGGAATTTGAAAAGGCACTAAAGGGTGTTCCCGGACTACACGAACTAATACTGGAATTTCACAAGGGCCAAGGCACATCTGTAAAATTTTTCCTGATGGAATTCGCTTTACACGGTTTAGCAGAATATAGCCTGATCAGTAAACACAATTTAACACAAGGTCATCAGTTTAAAGATTTGCTCAGCAGCATGTTTACACTACCTAAGGAATCACATGAAGATGATGATGCCGAGGAAGGAGGCACAAGGGGGAGTGCTCTCTAATGTTGGGAGCGTAAAATTACCAAAAACTTTCACTTTTTCACCTCTTCCTTTTTTGGCAATGATTTCTTTACATTTAACCAACTAGTTCTTTGTAAAGTATGTCGAAAACCAAAAAGGAGAAGAAGATCTTCGTGCTGGATACTTCTGTTATTATTTATGAACACAATTCCATACTCAACTTTGATGAACACGATATAGGAATTCCGATTACCGTACTGGAGGAACTCGACAACTTCAAAAAAGGCAACGACACCAAAAATTTCGAGGCTCGCGAATTCATACGGCTGATTGATAAACTCGCCAAAGACCAACTTCTTCATAACTGGAATCCCCTCAACGGCAAAAGTAAAGGCAACTTTAAGGTGTTGATGGATACTGGCGGAAATGGTTCCATGGATGCCAACAAGGTTTTTAATGAAGATAAAGCTGATCACCGCATCTTAAACTCTGCACTCCTGCTTCAAAAAGAAGAAAAAGGGAGGAAAATTATTCTCGTTTCGAAAGACGTTAACCTTCGCTTGAAAGCGAAAGCGCTTGGCCTGCAGGCAGAAGATTACACCACCGGCAAGGTTCAAAATATTTCATCCCTTTACACCGGGCGTACGATCATTGAAGATGTTGATGCCAACATGATCAACCTGTTGTACGAAAAGGGATATTGCCCACCGGCCGAAATTCTTGGAAATGTAGTGCCCGAAAAAAACCACTTCTATATTTTAAAGAGCGGCAAAAAATCGGTACTGGCTTACTATAACCCCTTAAATGAAATGGTGGAACAAGTGGAGAAACGTTCGGTGTATGGTGTTAAGCCGCGTAATGCCGAGCAAACGTTTGCCATTCATGCTGTATTAAAGCCCGAGATAAAACTTGTTTCCTTACAAGGTGTAGCCGGTACCGGCAAAACACTTTTGGCGCTTGCTGCGGCATTGGAGCAGAAAAGAGAATTTAAACAGATTTACCTGGCGCGTCCAATCGTGCCGTTGAGCAATAAGGATATCGGATATTTGCCCGGAGATATTAAATCCAAGTTGAATCCTTATATGGAGCCGCTGTGGGATAACTTGAAATTTATCCAAAATCAGTACAGCGAAACCGATAAAGAGTACTCTAAAATCACAGAAATGGTTAACCAGGAAAAACTGGTTATTACCCCACTCGCCTACATTCGCGGAAGAAGCCTTTCCAACATTTGTTTTATTGTGGATGAAGCTCAGAACCTCACCCCCCACGAAGTTAAAACGATCATTACCCGGGCGGGTGAAAACACCAAGTTTATTTTTACGGGCGACATTCATCAGATTGACACCCCATACCTTGACTCGCAAAGCAATGGGTTATCCTACCTGATCGACCGGTTGAAAAACCATGAGTTGTATGCCCACATTACCCTGGAAAAGGGCGAACGCTCTGAGTTGGCCAACCTGGCAAATGAGCTATTGTAAGAAAATAAGTCCTTGCAATATTTTGGCTTGAAATCCCTAAAAAGGATGCCTTTTCAGCTTATTTAAAGCGATTTTATAAAAATAGCCTATTCCCTCACGTAAGGTTTTGCTGGTACTGGTTTGATTCTGCTGCCAGCCTTTCATTTCTACCCCAAACCTTAAGCCTCTAAAAAAGGGTCGAATATGATCCTGTCAACAACCGTTCTACCTTCACGTATCAATTAGACAAAAGACCAAAATTTTTAAACGTTATGATCGGTAGAATGATTTTCAAATTCCTCTCAGAAAACAAGAAGGTAGCATACTTGCATGAGCGGGGTACAATGTTAGGAACGCGGTTGAAGAATGGCAGAAAAGCATACTTGTATATGCTGAAGGATTTTTGTGTGGAAGTAATTTTCAAGCAGGACAACACGGAGATGAACCCGGAACGGGTGACTACATTTCCCAGCGTGAAAGAATTTAACAGCTACCTGGAACGAGAATTCAAAGCTGCATTCTGATCTACTTCTTCAGCACTTTTAATATTGTTTCACCGATTTCAGCAGGGGATTCCACTACGTGAATCCCGCATTCTCTCATAATCTTCATTTTAGCTGCGGCAGTGTCTTCAGCGCCCCCGATGATGGCACCGGCATGACCCATCCTTCTTCCAGGAGGGGCAGTTTGTCCGGCAATGAAACCAACAACCGGTTTTTTAATTCCAGATTCTTTGATCCAACGGGCTGCCAGTGGTTCATAGTTTCCACCAATCTCACCAATCATGACCACAGCATCAGTCTCCGGGTCATTCATCAACATTTCCACAGCATCTTTCGTTGGGGTACCGATAATCGGGTCTCCGCCAATTCCAATAGCAGTAGAAACGCCTAGGCCTGCTTTTACAATCTGATCGGCAGCTTCATACGTGAGCGTACCTGATTTTGACACTACGCCCACTTTTCCCTTCTTAAAAACAAACCCCGGCATAATACCCACCTTCGCTTCTCCGGGAGTAATAACCCCCGGGCAGTTCGGGCCGATCAGCACAGCTTTTTTACTTTGAATGTACTTTTTAGCTGTCATCATATCCTTCACGGGTATTCCTTCAGTAATCGCAATGATTACTTTAATCCCTGCATCGGCAGCCTCCATAATGGCATCCGCAGCAAAAGCCGGAGGAACAAAAATGATTGAAACATCTGCACCTGTTTTATCAACGGCTTCCTTCACCGAATTAAATACCGGGCGCCCTAAGTGCTCAGTACCTCCTTTTCCGGGTGTTACGCCACCTACTACATTGGTACCATATTCAATCATCTGACCGGCATGGAAAGAACCTTCCGATCCGGTAAAACCCTGTACAATTACACGTGAGTTTTTGTTGACAAGTACGCTCATAAAAAGGTGATTTTGAACCCGTACAAAAATAGGATATTCTGCGGTTCAGCCAAACCACCATTAAAACAGGAAGGGCCCAACTCATGGTTATAAGTCAGGCCCTTCCAAAATTTTCGATTCTTTATTTTAAGCCCAGTCTGGATAAAAACTGGTCATATGCATCCTTATAAAGGGGCACATCCGGAGCCAGTTTTATCGCCTCCTGGTAGGCTGTAATGGCATCGTTCAGCAGGAGATTCTCTTCGTAAATCCCTGCCATATAATACTTACTCAATGCTGTTTCCTGTTCTACGGAGGCCTTAATTTCATCCATTACTTTCGTGAACTTGACACGATCGGCCGGACGCAGGCGCTTAATAATATACTCTTTCGATCCTTTGCCCGGGTTGCCCTTCGCAACAACTTTTACCTGAATTTCATATTCATCTCTCAGGCCCGCATCATTCATATCCACTAAAAGTTCATTTTCATTTACGGTATACCGGGCAAGTTCATCTTCCAGTAAGGTTGTAAAAACAACTTCATACGGTCCCTTCACTTCATCAGATGCCCACTGAACGCCTAATTTATTTCCATAAAGTTCAGCTCGTTCCGCGCCTGACAAATACACCATAATCATATCTTTCATCCCCCGGTGCACCGCTCCCGTTGCCGATAACTTATTCTTTTTTTCCTGATCACTACTGAGGATAAAATCAGTGTATTTGTTTAACACACTTGAGCCGTTGCCCATGCGCGACACTAATTCACTTACCTTAAAGCTTCCAGCTTCCCGGATTTCAAGCGGTTTGCCATTGGCATGAATCAACCCCAGGTATGATCCCTCTGAAATCTTCACCTCATCTGAAGCCTTCAGGGATGCCCCCACTTTAATATTTTGCCAGGCACTTGCCGCTTTAATTTCGGTTTTGCCTTTGCTCACCAGCACTTTAAACGTATACGGCTGGGCCTGAACTTCCAGATTAAAAACAGCTACTACTACAATCGCGACAAGTATTCCATGTAATTTCATAAAAGGATCTTAAGTTATAAATTGAATATAGACAAAAAGAGCTGCCACCCGGGCAGCTCTTTGAATTTCCCGGGAATAGGTACGGGTCACTTCTTCAAATTGTTTCGCAACAAGAAATCATCATAAAATTCCTGGTATGAAGGCTCCAGTTTTACGGCTGCTTCATACGCAGCAATGGCATCAATCAATAAACTATTTTGTTCATAAAATCCTGCCATATAAAACATATTGATGGCCGTTTGGTCGTTGCCAATTTCACCCATCACAGGATCCAGTGTTTGCTTAACTTTTTCAGCATCCGTAGAAGAAAGGGCACGAATCATATGTTCTTTCGATACTTTCTTGTCGTCTGCTTTTGATTTTATCTGAACCATTAATCCCGCACTGAAAGGATCACCAGGAGTATTAAACTTGTACTTTGGATCTTTCAGGTCAATGACTACGCTTTTTCCTTCAACTTCAAAAGAAGCCAACGCTTCACTGGCCATGTTTGAAACCGTTACAATGTATGGGCCTGCAATTTCGGTATCCCATGTTACGGTAGCGGAGGTATTATACACCGCAGATTTCTGATTATCGGGTAAATGAAGATGGATAGCATATGTTCCGGTTGCCCGGTGTACCGCTCCTGTTGCGCTTAGCTTGTTTTTCTTGCTTTCAGCACTTGAGCTCAGAATAAAGTCGGTATACTTATTTAATACGCTGGTTCCTCCTCCAACTTTTGCCGCCAAATCGGCTACTTTAAAATTTCCTGACTGTCGCATTTCAAGGGGTTTACCACTTGCGTGAATCAACCCGATGTACGCATTATCAACCAGTTTCAATTCATCGGTTGACTTCAGGCTGGCTCCGGTCTTCAGGGGCTGCCATGTATCGCCCGATTTTACCTCATTGCTTCCTTTATTAGCCATTACTTTAAAGGCATAATCTTGACCGTACGTCAAGGATGCAATTAAAATAAGAGCCAAAATGGGGGTTAATCTTTTTGTTTTCATGGGGTCCTTCTTCTTTACTTTATCAAATTTACAAAATTCTTCAGTTTTAACGGATTTATACCTTTTTTGATACCTTGGTAAACAGGGCTCCCTCCTGAAGCCTTGCAATGAAGGCTTTTACTACCGATTCGTAGATTTCATAACAGGTTCCAACTAATGCGAGGGCTGCCAACGTAAGGGTTAGATTAAGTTTAAAATCGGCCCAGCTGAACACGTACATCATGGTGAAGGTAATCAAGACTATTTCCAGCAACTGCAGAATAATCGTCAGGGTATCGTACCACTTCGGAATTTTATCATGAATAAGCGAAAACAATGCCACGTTTAAGAAACAAATAATGATGGCGATGGCATATTCCTGCCACTCTTCCAACTCCTCAATATAATCTTCATTCAAGATCATGGAAACCGCATTGGCATGGACGACTACCCCGTACATATCGGGGCGGGTTTTGCCTGCGTAGTTTTTATTCAGCGGAGTAAAAAATTTATCATCCCACGATGTATCCCGAAGATCCTTACCTAAAAAACCCATGATAACAATCTTATCTTTAATTAACCCACCGGCAAACATGGCGGTGTCTAATGCCTGGTCCCAATCCAGTACAGCATAGCGCCCGGCATAATTTGATGCCCCATACCAGTCAACAATGTTTCCACGATAGTTAATAATTTCAGAAGCGTTTTTTCGCGCTAAAAACCTCTTGGTTTTTGCGGAATCGAAGAGCATGGCCATTTGAACAGAAAATGCCAACTCTGTTTTTCCGTTTACCTCCATGTATGGAGGAAACCTTCGGCAAACTTTCAAGTCTTCCTGGTGTTCTGCATCTGTTTCCAGATTGACAAATCCTTCATACGCATTAACGCGCAACTCGTCATCGGTATGTTCGATGGAATCATAAAAGGATACGTCTCCATATTTTTTTACCAGTTCTTTTGTTTGCCAAAGTTTATGCGCCAGAACCATTTTACCTTCTGCCATGGCTACTGCCCCGGCAAAAATCATATTGCTTAGTGTATCATAGGCCTGCGGACAATTTACAGAATCACGCAATCCTCCGTCACACGCAAAGATGATGTCAAGACCGATTGCCTTTGGTTGATACTGATTCAGGTTCATAATCTGCCGACCAATTTCGGCCCTCGACAGGTAGCCAATGTTGACAATAACAATATTGGTATCCATTTCGGGGTCGTCCCTGATCTGCGAAAAAGCGATATCTGTAATTTCCATGTCCCGAAACGTTGCACCAAGGGGGTCAAATGCATTAAAAACTTTAAGTTGAGTGACTCCATACAATCCGAACAAGACACAAAAGGCAAATGCTGTTGCGATTACGCAATCAATCCAGAATCTGCTTAGCCGAAATCTTCTCATGGTAAATAAAGATGTATTAGTAAATTTAGAAATTTGAACCGGATCCAAGCAACGAAATTGAAAGCCAGGTTAACCATTGATGAATATGAGTCGGGAATTTTAAAGGGCGACAGGGTTATTCTGGCTAAAGCCATATCCCTGGTTGAAAGCAATTTGGCTGCCGACCGCGAACAAGCGTCACACCTGATTGAAAAGCTTACTGACCAGTCTGGTCAATCTGTTCGCATTGGCATTACCGGTGTACCCGGAGTGGGCAAGAGCACGTTCATTGAGGCTTTTGGAAACTACATCACTGATCAGAAAAAAAAGATTGCCGTACTCACGATCGATCCCAGCAGCCAGCTAACCCGGGGAAGTATCTTGGGAGATAAAACCCGCATGGACGGGCTTTCGAAAAATGAATTAGCGTTCATCCGCCCATCCGCCTCAGGCAGTACCTTGGGTGGCGTTTCAACCCATACGCGCGAAGCCATGATCTTGTGCGAAGCCGCTGGCTATGAAGTTATCATCGTTGAAACGGTTGGTGTCGGGCAATCGGAGGTGACCGTGAAAGGTATGGTAGATTTCTTTTTATTGCTGATGTTGGCCGGTGCAGGCGATGAACTTCAGGGGATCAAAAAAGGAATTATGGAAATGGCCGATGCTGTGGTGATCACCAAAGCAGATGGCGATAATGTTAAGCATGCAGCAGAAGCCCAGGCTGACTATCAACATGCGCTTCATTTATTTCCATCCTCTGTTTCCGGATGGAGGCCAAAAGTTCTCACCTGCTCTTCTCTGACAAAAAAAGGAGTGCCTGAAGTTTGGGAGACAATCATGCAATTTAAAAATCACACCCAGGCTTCCGGTTTTTTTTCTGAGAACCGCTTACGCCAACAGGCCGGTTGGTTTCAGGAGTATTTTCAGCAGATGCTGCAGGTGGACTTTCAACGATTTGCTAGTCTCCAGGCAGAAATGAGAGGTCTGCAAAAATTGATCACCGAAAAAAAACTATCGGTGCACGAAGCCGGAAACAAGTTGCTTGCTTCCTACCATCATGCTATTAAAAATTCCTGATCACTTTTTCTTAAACCCATAGGGGCAATGCCGGCAACCGTTTTTGCAGCAGTAGCCACGTTTTAGGTGATAGGCCTCGGTAAAAACCATTAGGCCATTTTCAACATAATAGTCTTCTGCTGTCTCCGACTTGCCTTGTTTATCCTTTTTGTTCTTTTCTACCATTCGATTCCTACCTTAAGATAGGCACTTCTTCCCCTTGTTTGATACCCTATAATTTCCTGATAACTCACATCAAAAAGGTTTTCGATTCTGAGCCCTAATGATAACCCCCTGGAAACCTGCCAGGTAGCGTTGACATCAAACAAAGAATAATTTGCTACGCTGCTTTGGCTCAATGCGCCATAAGGCCCTAGGGAGTAATCATATTGTGAATCTTGGCGTGCTCCGGCATAGCGATACGTAATGCTGGTTGAAAGACTCTTCATTGGCGAAAATCCTACCGTAACACAACTCGTAAGCTTGGGACGCCTTACCAGCTCGTCTTTCCTTACCTCATCCGTAACAAACGTTCCATAACTGTACAGCTGAACATGATGTTGCCCTGTTTGTGTCGTGTCAATGGATGAAGGTGAAAACGTAAGTTCACCAGTAATCCACGTTAAATTTGATTGAATGAAAAATTTCTCCAAAAATGTAACATACATATCCAGTTCCAGTCCTTTTGTTTCTTGCCTGGTAATATTCAGATAGGTATCACCTTTATAATCCAAATAACTTAAGTCAGGAATATCGACATCCTTATTCCAGATATACACGTACTCAATCGAATTCTTAACCGAAGTTTGAAAAGCAGAAAGGGTGAAATAGTTTCCATTATTAAATTCTTTCTTTACTCCAACCTCGAATGACAAAGACGCTTCGGGCTTCAGATCGGGGTTACCTTTATCCGTGTACGATCCGAAATCTTGCGTAGGATCATACAACTGATACAGGGATGGCGCATTATAGCCACTCGATACCGAAGCAAACAAATTAAAGGTTGATACCAGATACGATGGATTGATCTCAAACGTAACCGCGTTTCCAAAAAGGGAATGGTTGCTGAATCTTAACCCTCCAAAAAGTCTGAATTTATTAATCGCCCAATTAACTTGTCCGAATGCATACTTCGTATTTGCTGTTGTTTTAATGGAATCATAATCCGTTACTAACTCAAAAGGGCCGAATGCATTAGAGAAAAAATAGGTATTAAAATTCATGCCCTCAGCATAAACACCACCTCCAAAAACTCCATCCACATTTTTGAATTGATATTTCAATTGAATTTCATTCGTATTCAACTTTCCGAAATACTTTCCGTAGAAATAATTTCCATCGTAATTTAAATCGTCAATATGCGATGAGTCATTTTCATTAATTCTTTCCGATTCACTCCAGGAGCCGTTAAAATCGACACGCCAGGAATTATTTAGTTGATAACCAAGATTATAATTCAACAACCTTCTTTCGAAATCAATATAATTATTTTCATCATCGGCATAAATTCCCTTATCGATATCAGCGTGTTGGTTGCCTTGCTTGAAAGAAATGGCACCACTCCAATTGCCCCGATCATATCCTGTTTTCAAATAAACATCCGTCTTTAGAAAGCCATCCCGGTCGGTTGTCTTGTACACTCCCGGGGTTCTGATCGTATCCAGGGTGGCATTAAAACCATTTGACGTTTGATTAACAACAGAACCGTTAAAATAAACACCATTCTTAAGTGCGTAATTAAAATCAACAGCAGGCGAAACAACATAAGCCTTATCTCCAAACGTTCCCAATTGCAAACTTGCTATTCCATTTAGCCCAGGCTGCTGACTTTTCCGGGTAACAATATTGATAGTTCCTCCCACAGCAGAGCCACCGTAGGCTGTACTGTGAGACCCACGAATGATCTCAATTTGTTCAACATTTGTAAGCGAGAGTTCTGAAAGATCAATTACTGAATTGGGCGTGCTGGGATCAGTAATACGAACCCCATCAATTAAAATCACTACCTGATTACTGTTGGCGCCTCGCAAAAATAGGCTTTGCGCTGATCCCGGTGTTTGTCCTGCTCCCACCACATAAATGCCATGCTCGGAAGAAAGCAATTCACCAACCGAGTTGTAAATCGATTTATTCAACTGATCGCGACTAATAACGGACACACTTCTGGGAATTTCAATAATCGGTTTTTCGGTACGTGTGGCCGACACCACCACTTCATTTAAAACAGTATTTTTCAACGAATCCTGCCCAAAAAGTTGAGACAATACCAAAATACCTGAAAGGGTACTAACAATTTTTTTTCTCATAGCATTTGCTTTAATGGTTGAACACTATGAGCCTTGGAGAAGATGAAAATAAACGGATTGCCGTCTACTCATTGCCTTTCACCCGAAAGCTCTGATGATATTGGTGAATCACTGGCAGGTCTCCTGGCTTTCTGCTTTTCACTGACGCCTTCCCGTGGCGCGAGACGCGCCACAGTGGCAATGGATGCCAGTTAAGTCATATTTCAGCTTCGCTCAATACTTCAGCTTCGCGAAATGCGACAACAGATTACAGTTGCGGGGACAGCCCCCGTTTTTCACGGGGTTCCCTTTCAATCCCACCAAAGGCGGGAACCATAAAATTCGTGACAAACATAAATAAAAATTATGAATCACAAATTCACGATACTTACAGTATGAAAAGTTTATCGATTGCCTTTTTCTTGTGGATCTGTCTTGCCGGTTGCACAACCGGAAAAAGAGAAGAAGTAAAAGAGAGTGTCGGGTCTTCTACCATTACATACGCAAAGGGTTTCCGCGTTTCCAACATTGGTAACGCAAACCTTGTGGAAATTACCTCCCCTTACCAGGGAGCTACCTCCGGATACAAATATTTACTGGTACAGAAGGGGGAACTAGTGCCTGCTCATGATGCTGATGTAAAAGTAATTTCTGTTCCCATTGCCAGCATCGTATGCACCTCCACTACACACATTCCGTTGCTTGACTATCTTGATGCAAGCGATAAATTAATCGGCTTCCCAACAACCGATTACATCAGTTCAGAAAAGATGCGTCAACGCATCGATTCAGGAAAGGTAGAGGAACTGGGAACCGATAAAGGTATGAACATTGAAAAATTGGCGGTGATCAAGCCTGATTTAGTGATGGGCTACAGCATGACAGCCGATTACGGACAGTTTAGGAAGATTGAAGAGCTGGGAATACCGGTTGTGATCAATGCAGAATACCTAGAAGAAACTCCGTTGGGACGGGCAGAATGGATCAAATTCATGGCCCTGTTTTTAGGAAAGGAAAAAGAAGCCAACGAGGTCTTTCAAATGATTGAAAAAAACTACCTGAACACAAAATCGATGGCAGAAAAGTCAAGCAAAAAACCTTCTGTTTTGAGCGGAGTACTTTACAACGATGCCTGGTATTTGCCCGGAGGTCAGAATTATGCCGCTCAATTTTTCAAAGATGCTGGCTGTGATTACCTGTGGCATTCTGATTCCACCAACGGTTTTCTACAATTAAGTTTTGAGGCGGTTTACGAAAAAGCACATAGCGCAGACCTGTGGATTGGCGTGGCTTCTTTCACCACATTGGAGGAAATCAAAAATGCTGACGAACGCTATGCGAAATTCAACCCCTGGCAAACAAAACAAGTTTATACGTACAATGCGCGAAAAGGAGCAAAAGGTGGAAGCGAGTTTCTGGAACTAGGATACCTGAGGCCTGATCTAATTCTAAATGACTTAGTAAAGATTGCTCACCCTGATTTACTGCCAGAGTATAAGCTGTACTTTCATAAGAGGTTGGAGTAGGAAATTCTTATTATCGTTTTCTCATTAATCCAGTCGATGATGAGTCAGTAAAAAATTCTTATTCAACATAAGAAGATTTCTCTCCACCAACTGGCGAATCAAAATGACAAGGAAACAAAAAAGCCATCCCTTTCAGAATGGCTTTCAATATAACTCTTAGAACTAACTACACCTTAATCTCCACATCAACTCCGCTCGGAAGCTCAAGCTTCATCAAGGCATCTACCGTTTTAGCACTGTTTGAGTAGATGTCTACCAAACGCTTGTAGGTGCAAAGTTGAAACTGCTCACGCGCTTTCTTGTTAACGTGTGGCGAACGAAGAACCGTGAATACTTCTCGCTCTGTTGGCAATGGAATCGGACCGCTTACTACAGCGCCTGTTGCCTTTACGGCACGTACAATTTTCTCAGATGACTTATCAACCAATGTATGATCGTAAGACTTTAATTTGATTCTGATTTTCTGGTTCATGTTTCTGTTGTTTAGGAAATCGTCTAAATCCTATTTATTAAATCTTGTTAATCCTTAAATCCGTTAATCCTGATCTATTTTGCGGCAACAGCGCCTTTTACTTCGTCAATAACTTTTTCAGCAAGGTTTTTAGGAACCGGTGCATAGTGTGAGAATGTTAGCGTAGCTGATGCACGACCTGAAGTGATCGTTCTCAAATCCGTTACATATCCGAACAACTCTGCTAATGGAACATCGGCCTTAATAACCTGTGCACCACCACGGGTATCCATACCTTTCATCAAACCTCTTCTTCTGTTCAAGTCACCGGTTACAGAACCTGTGTACTCATCCGGAGAGATAACTTCCACACCCATGATTGGCTCAAGCAATTGCGGAGCACACTTGCGTGCAGCTTCCTTAAAGCCGATACGAGCGGCCAATTCGAATGACAACGCGTCTGAATCGACATCATGGTAAGAACCATGGAACAAACGAACTTTCATCGAGTCAATCGGGTATCCAGCAAGAGGCCCGTTTGACATCGACTGTTCAAAGCCCTTTTGAATAGCTGGGAAGAATTCGCGTGGAATAACACCACCCACGATATCGTTCACAAACTCTAAACCTGGCTTATCTTCAGGGCCCAACTCGCGCGGGCTAAGTTCAAATACGATATCAGCGAATTTACCACGACCACCGGTCTGTTTCTTGTACACTTCTTTATGTTCAATCGATTTGGTAAGCGCTTCTTTGTAAGCAACCTGAGGAGCACCCTGGTTGATTTCAACTTTAAATTCGCGCTTCAAGCGATCAATAATAATTTCAAGGTGAAGTTCACCCATTCCGCGAAGGATAACCTGACCAGTTTCCTGATCGGTGTTAACGCGAAGCGTTGGATCTTCTTCTACCAACTTAGCGATCGCCATACCCAACTTGTCAGCATCAGCCTGCTTCTTAGGCTCGATAGCATAACCAATTACGGGCTCAGGGAACACCATTGACTCAAGGATAACCTTGCGCTTTTCATCACAAAGCGTATCGCCAGTTTTAATATCTTTAAACCCAACTACCGCACCGATATCACCGCAGTGCAAGCGTTCGATTTGATTCTGCTTGTTGGCGTGCATTTGGAACACACGGGAAATTCTTTCTTTGCTTTCAGTACGTGTGTTGTACACGTATGAACCAGACTCAAGCTGACCGGAGTAAGCGCGTACAAAGCACAAACGACCTACGAATGGATCGGTTGCAATTTTAAATGCTAACGCTACGAATGGCTCCTTCTCGTTTGGACGGATTTCAACCGGCTCGTCAGTATCTGGGTTTGTACCAACAATAACATCCTTGTCCATCGGTGAAGGAAGAAGTTCCATCACATAGTCAAGCATGGTTTGTACACCTTTATTCTTGAAAGAGGAACCACACACCATCGGAACAATCGCCATATCGATTGTTGCCTTCCGAAGGGCTGTTAAAATTTCAGCTTCAGAGATTGAATTAGGATCATTGAAGAATTTCTCGATCAATGTTTCATCGTACTCAGCAACAGCCTCAAGAAGTTTCTCGCGGTATTCTGCTACCTCGTCTTTCATTTCATCAGGAATTGGGATCTCAGTAAAGGTCATGCCTTTATCAGCTTCGTTCCAGACGATTGCACGGTTGTTAACCAGGTCAACAACACCTTTGAATTGATCTTCAGCACCAATTGGCAACTGTAATGCAACTGCCTTGCTGCCTAATTTCTCTTTTACTTGCTTACAAACGCCAAGGAAATCAGCGCCTGATCGGTCCATTTTATTAACGAAACCGATACGCGCAACTTTGTAATTATCAGCCAGGCGCCAGTTAGTTTCAGATTGAGGCTCAACACCATCAACCGCGCTAAACAAGAACACCAGACCGTCCAATACACGTAACGAACGGTTTACCTCAACGGTAAAGTCAACGTGACCGGGAGTATCAATAATGTTTACGTGATAGTCGTTATTTCTGTACTTCCAGAATACGGTTGTAGCAGCAGAGGTAATGGTAATACCACGCTCCTGCTCCTGTGCCATCCAGTCCATGGTAGCGGCACCATCGTGTACTTCACCAATTTTGTGTGTTACACCGGCATAGTAAAGAATACGCTCTGTTGTTGTAGTCTTACCCGCATCAATGTGCGCAGCAATTCCGATGTTTCTGGTGAATTTTAAATCTCTCGCCATTTTTTAGTCTTTAGTATTGAGTCTTTAGTCCATAGACTGGCTCAATTATATTTTTATCACCCTCGCTCCTTACCTCTAAATACTAAAGACTAAGGACTAAGGACTTGTTCAAATTAAAATCTGAAATGAGAAAAAGCTTTGTTGGCTTCAGCCATACGGTGTGTATCGTCTTTCTTCTTGATAGCCGCGCCTTCACCTTTTGAAGCAGCGATGATTTCGCTCGCCAATTTATCCATCATGGTTTTTTCACCACGAAGTCTTGAGTAGTCGATCAACCACTTAATAGAAAGGTTGATTTTACGCTCGGGGCGGATTTCAACCGGAACCTGGAATGTAGCACCCCCTACCCTGCGGCTTTTTACTTCAACAGAAGGCATCAGGTTGTTCATAGCACGCTTCCAAACTTCAAGACCGCTTTCATTAGTCTTCTTTTCCACCTGCGCAACGGCATCATAGAAAATGGTATAAGCTGTACTTTTCTTACCCTGCTCCATTAGGTAGTTTACAAACTTGGTTACAAGCGTATCCTGAAATTTGGGATCAGGAAGTAAGTATCTCTTTTTAGGTTTTGACTTTCTCATCGCTTCTGAAAATTATTTTTTACCCTTTGCTGCCGGAGCTGCTGCACCTGCTTTAGGACGTTTTGCACCATATTTAGAACGGCTTTGCTTTCGGCCATTTACACCGGCAGTATCCAACGCGCCACGAACGATGTGGTAACGAACACCGGGAAGGTCCTTAACACGACCTCCGCGGATAAGCACGATTGAGTGCTCCTGAAGATTGTGGCCTTCACCTGGAATGTATGCGTTAACTTCCTTTTGGTTGGTTAAGCGTACACGAGCCACTTTACGCATAGCCGAATTAGGCTTCTTAGGCGTAGTGGTATATACACGCGTACATACTCCTCTGCGCTGAGGGCATGAATCAAGCGCTGGAGACTTCGATTTGAACTCCAATTTCTTGCGCCCTTTTCTTACAAGTTGTTGAATGGTAGGCATTTATGATATCTTTTTGTAACCTTTCAAAAATTAGGACTGCAAAGGTATCAAAAGATTTCAGATTTCGAATTGAGGATTTCAGATTTTTGCGTTAAATCTTATAAGCAAAACCTTAAAAATTGGCTGATTTTAGCCTATTAACCCTTCTTTTCTATCAAAATTGATAAAAAAGCAGATTTAAGAGGGGCTAACTTTTTGAGCCTACGCCTCACCAACGGTACCCCCAAAATTCATGGGAAATTTGGGCGCGTCATGGGTTTGCTTGATTGGCCCAAACATCGCCTCATACTTATCTATGTTATCTTTTAGGGCCCCTAAAAGGCGCTTCGCATGTTCTGGCGTAATAATAATTCTTGACTTAACCCTGGCTTTTGTTACGCCCGGCATCAACCGGATAAAGTCAATTACAAACTCACTGTTGGAGTGGGCAATCATGGCCAGGTTGGAGTATATCCCTTCCGCAATCTCTTCCGATAACTCGATGTTGATCTGGTTTGGGTTTAGGTTGTCTTTCTTGTCGTCTGCCATGGGTCAATTTGTTAATTTGATGATGTGCTGATATGATGATTGCGGTTTTGTCCTCGTTTAAACAAAATGTGCTGATGAAGTTACCCATCAGCACATTACCGAATTATCAAATTATCGAATTAGTCTTGCAGTTCCTTCTGCTTGTCTTTCTCTTTTGCTTCAGAGCGCTCAACAAATGCATCGTACTCATCTTTATGGGTAACAATCAAATCGTTGAATCTACGCTGACCTGTACCGGCAGGAATCAAGTGACCCACGATCACGTTTTCCTTCATACCCATCAGCTGATCCCGCTTACCGCGGATCGCAGCTTCACTCAACACTTTCGTTGTTTCCTGGAACGATGCTGCAGACAACCAGCTCTCTGTTTTCAAAGAAGCCTGGGTAATACCCTGAAGCGTTGGTCTTGAAACCGCAGCCAGTGCATCACGAACTTCAACCAGCTTCGCATCTTTTCTGCGCAATTGTGAGTTTTCATCACGCAATTCACGAGCGGTGATAATCTGACCCGGCTTAAACTTTTCAGAATCTCCGGCTTCCACCACTACTTTCTTATCAAGAATCAAGTCGTTCTCTTCACGGAAAGTAAGTTTATCAACATACTCGCCAGGAAGGAAGGTCGTATCGCCCGGATCGATGATATCAACTTTCTGCATCATCTGGCTCACAATCGCTTCGATGTGCTTATCATTAATTTTCACACCCTGTAAACGGTATACTTCCTGAATTTCGTTCACCAGGTATTCCTGCACAGCGGTTGGTCCTTTAATCGCCAGGATATCACCAGGAGAAATTGACCCATCCGATAACGGCTGGCCGGCTTTCACAAAGTCATTATCCTGAACAAGAATGTGCTTCGACAGCGGCACCAAGTAACGCTTCTGAACTCCATCCCGTGACTCGATGAAAATCTCACGGTTACCACGCTTGATGCCGCCATATGTTACCACACCATCAATCTCACTCACTACCGCAGGATTGGAAGGGTTACGCGCCTCGAACAATTCTGTTACACGAGGAAGACCACCCGTAATGTCGCGTGACTTACCATAGGTACGAGGAATTTTCACCAACACCTGACCTGCCTTGATCTTATCGCCTTCATCCACCGCTAAGTGAGCACCTACCGGAATGTTGTAAGATTTCGTATCGGTCTTACCCTTCACCACAATGGCAGGGTTCTTCGTTTTATCACGGGTTTCAGTAATCACCTTTTCACGGTGACCTGTCTGCTCGTCAGACTCTTCCTTATACGTGATACCTTCGATGATAGCTTCGTATCCGATCTCTCCATCAAATTCAGAAAGAATCACAGCGTTGTAAGGATCCCAGAAGCAAAGCTCCTCACCCTTCTCCACTTTCTTGCCGTCTTTAATTTTCAGGTACGCACCGTAAGGAACGTGATTTGAAATAAGTACGCGTCCTTTTTCTTTATCTAAAATTCTGATTTCACCGGTACGCCCCATCACTACCGACACTTTATTTCCTTCTCTGTCGGTGGTCTCGATGGTACGAATACTTTCAAATTCAACCACACCCGGGAATTTCGCCTTGATATTAGCATCTACCGCAATGTTAGATGCCGTACCACCCACGTGGAAGGTACGGAGTGTAAGCTGTGTACCCGGTTCACCAATTGACTGGGCTGCAATCACACCAACTGCCTCCCCAGCCTGCACCATTTTACCGGTAGCCAGGTTACGGCCATAACATTTTGCACAACCGCCCACCTTTGATTCGCAGGTCAGGATGGAGCGAATCTCAACTTCCTCAATAGAAGTTTCTTCAATGCGTTTAGCTACTTCATCAGTAATCTCTTCATTAGCAGAACAGATCAACTCTTCTGTTAACGGATCATAAATATTGTGAACTGTTACACGTCCCAGAATTCTTTCAGAAAGCGGCTCAACAATATCTTCATTGTCTTTCAGTGCAGTCACTTTCAATCCACGAAGTGTTCCGCAATCCTCCTCCGTAATAACCAGGTCGTGAGCAACGTCAACTAACCTACGGGTTAAGTAACCCGCATCGGCAGTCTTCAACGCTGTATCGGCCAATCCTTTACGCGCCCCGTGGGTAGAGATAAAGTACTCTAACACATCCAATCCTTCTTTAAAGTTTGAAAGAATCGGGTTTTCGATAATGGAACCTACTGAACCGGCAAGGTTCTTCTGAGGTTTCGCCATCAAACCACGCATACCACCCAACTGACGCACCTGCTCACGTGAACCACGGGCACCGGAGTGCATCATCATGTAGATCGGGTTAAATCCTTGTCTGTCTTCTTCCAACTGACGCATCAGGGTGTTGGTCAGCATGGTGTTAGCACGCGTCCAAATATCGATCACCTGATTGTAACGTTCGTTATCCGTGATAAGACCCATCATGTAGTTGTTCCAAACGGTATCAACTTCTTTCTGAGCTTCGGTTACATATTTCTGTTTTTCCGCAGGAATTTTCACATCGTTCAAGCCCATAGAAAGACCACCACGATATGCCATTTGGAAACCTAATTCCTTAATATCATCCAGGAACTTGGCGGCTTTTGAAGGACCGGCTGTTTTGTAAACATCAGCGATAATCGTCTGAAGCTTTTTCTTCGTGAGAAGTTCATCTACGAAACCAGTTTCTTCAGGAACGTATTGATTGAATAATACGCGACCTGCCACTGTTTCTACTAACTGGAACTTCAATTCGCCTGTCTTCTTATCCTTCGCCCGTACGCGAACTTTAATATTGGCGTGCTTAGAAAGCCTACCTTCATTGTGCGCGATAACCACTTCTTCTGTTGAGTAGAACTTGCGGCCCTCTCCAACGATGGGTTCTTCAGGCGTATTCTTTCTTCCTTTTGTTAAGTAATACAACCCAAGAACCATGTCTTGTGAAGGTACCGTTACCGGGGCACCGTTAGCGGGGTTCAAAATATTATGCGATGAAAGCATTAACATAGAGGCCTCCAGAATTGCTTCCTGGCCAAGCGGCACGTGAACAGCCATTTGGTCACCGTCAAAGTCAGCGTTAAACGCTGTACATACGAGCGGGTGAAGTTGAATAGCTTTTCCTTCGATCAACTTCGGTTGGAAAGCCTGGATACCTAATCTGTGAAGCGTTGGAGCCCGGTTCAACAAAACGGGGTGTCCTTTCAATACGTTTTCCAGAATATCCCAGATCACCGGATCCTTGCGGTCAACGATTTTCTTCGCTGACTTCACCGTCTTCACAATACCTCTTTCAATCAGCTTGCGGATAATAAACGGCTTGAATAATTCAGCCGCCATATCTTTTGGCAGACCGCACTCGTGAAGTTTCAACTCAGGTCCAACGACAATTACTGAACGACCTGAGTAATCAACACGCTTACCAAGCAAGTTTTGACGGAAACGTCCCTGCTTACCTTTCAGCATGTCACTCAATGATTTCAACGCACGGTTACCATCGGAACGAACAGCATTCACTTTACGTGAGTTGTCGAACAAGGAGTCAACCGCTTCCTGAAGCATACGCTTCTCGTTACGGAGAATTACTTCAGGAGCTTTGATATCGATCAAACGCTTCAGACGGTTGTTACGGATAATAACACGTCTGTAAAGGTCATTCAAATCTGATGTTGCAAAACGACCTCCATCCAACGGCACAAGCGGGCGTAATTCCGGAGGAATCACCGGTACCATCTTAATCACCATCCACTCGGGCTTGTTCTCAACACGTGTATTGGCATCGCGGAAAGCCTCCACTACCTTCAAACGCTTCAACGCCTCGGCCTTACGCTGTTGTGAAGTATCGGTTGCGGCCTGGTGACGTAAGTCATAGGATAATTGATCCAATGCAAGGCGAGACAATAACATCTCCAACGCATCGGCACCCATCTTCGCGATGAATTTTTTCGGGTCATTATCATCCAACAACTGATTCTCGCGCGGAAGTTTATCAACGATGTCCAGATACTCCTCTTCTGTAAGGAAGTCCATTCTATTCACGCCATCTTCTTCCTTCACTCCAGGCTGAATGACAACAAACCGTTCGTAGTAAATAATCTGATCAAGCTTCTTGGTTGGAAGCCCTAACAGGTAACCGATTTTATTTGGTAACGAACGGAAATACCAGATGTGGGCAACCGGAACCACCAACTCAATGTGACCCATGCGCTCGCGTCTTACCTTCTTCTCCGTAACTTCTACCCCGCAACGGTCGCAAATAATTCCTTTGTAACGGATTCTCTTGTATTTACCGCAATGACATTCCCAATCCTTTACCGGACCGAAAATTCGCTCGCAGAACAACCCGCCCATTTCAGGCTTGTAGGTTCTGTAGTTGATTGTCTCAGGCTGTGTTACTTCACCATGAGAACTTTCCAGGATAGACTCCGGAGAAGCCAGGCTGATGGTGATTTTAGAGAAATCGCTGTTAATCTTTTTATTTTTTCTGAAAGACATATTTTAAGTTTTCAGGTTTAAAATTCTATTCAAGTATATTTTAGAACTAAGAATTTAGATTTAAGATTTACTCATTCAAAAATCTAAATTCTTAAATCACAAATCAATCCATGGTGATCTCAAGTGCCAGGCCTCTGAGTTCATGTACGAGTACGTTGAACGACTCAGGAATATTCGGCTTCCTCATATTCTCGCCCTTCACGATTGACTCGTATGCCTTCGCACGACCCACTACATCATCCGATTTGATTGTCAGAATCTCCTGTAGAATGTGAGATGCACCAAATGCCTCAATCGCCCAAACCTCCATCTCTCCAAAACGCTGGCCACCAAATTGTGCTTTACCTCCAAGAGGTTGCTGCGTGATAAGGGAGTACGGCCCGATAGAACGTGCGTGCATTTTATCATCAACCAAGTGACCCAGTTTCAACATATAGGCAACACCTACTGTTACCGGTTGGTCAAATTTCTGGCCTGTCAATCCATCAAACAGGTAGGATCTTCCAAAATCCGGTAAGCCCGCTTCTTTCAATTCATTTTGCACCTGATCAATAGAGGCACCGTCAAAAATTGGCGTGGCATACTTGCGGCCAAGTTTAAGACCAGCCCAAGCCAACACTGCTTCATACAACTGGCCCAGGTTCATACGAGAAGGTACACCCAATGGGTTCAAACAAATATCAACCGGTGTTCCATCCTCCAGGAATGGCATATCCTCTTCACGAACAATACGTGCCACAACACCTTTGTTACCGTGACGTCCCGCCATCTTATCACCAACTTTCAGTTTACGCTTCTTCGCCACATAAACTTTAGCCAGTTGAACGATACCGGTTGGCAACTCGTCACCAACCTCTAATGTAAATCGCTCACGCTTGAATTCACCGGCATACGTGTTACGTTTCACCAGGTAATTCTTCACGGTTTTTGCAATCAAATCATTGGTATGATCATCATTCGCCCAATTCTCCAGACTAATGTCAGAGATCAGGTTCACTTCTTCAGGAACACTGTAGTTACTTTCATCGCGATAGATGTTCTTATCAGGGAACAAGTTGTTCTCAATCACTTTTGCTGAGAACTTCACCCCTTTGCTGATTAATTCATCACCAAATTTATGTTTTACGCCATTGCTGGTTTTGCCATTTAGGATAGCAGAAAGCTTTTTGATGATCTCTGAACGCAAATCGTTCAATTGCTTACTGTACTTGTTTTTCAGGGCATCCAGCTCCTTCTTTGACTTCGAGCGAACATCTTTGTCGCGCTTTGGTCTTGAGAAAAGTTTGGTATCAATAACAACACCTTTTAATGACGGAGGTGCCTTCATGGAAGCATCTTTCACATCACCTGCCTTGTCACCAAAGATTGCCCGCAGAAGTTTTTCTTCCGGAGTAGGATCGGTTTCTCCTTTCGGAGTGATTTTTCCAATCAGGATATCACCTTCTTTTACTTCAGCTCCAACGCGGATGATACCGTTTTCATCCAGGTGTTTAACAGCTTCTTCGCTAACATTCGGGATTTCAGAAGTCAATTCTTCTTCACCACGTTTGGTATCACGAACTTCAAGCTCGAACTCTTCCACGTGAATAGAAGTGTACACATCATCACGAACAACTTTCTCAGAAATTACAATCGCATCTTCGAAGTTGTAACCTTGCCATGGCATGTATGCCACTAAC
This sequence comes from Cyclobacteriaceae bacterium, assembly GCA_049306095.1. GTDB lineage: Bacteria > Bacteroidota > Bacteroidia > Cytophagales > Cyclobacteriaceae > UBA2336. Next base: position 154,985 of record JBAQPU010000030.1, on the reverse strand, counting down.
AAGTTTCTTCCAAGAGCAAGCTCACCGTTGTTGGTTGCGTAACCTTCCACCAGTGGCTGACCTTTTACAACGCGATCGCCTTTACGAACAAGCGGAGTATGGTTAATACAGGTGTCCTGGTTCGTCCTTCTGAATTTAATCAGGCTATAGGACTTGTACTCATTATCAAACGCAACAAGCTTTTGCTCTTCGTTGGTATCGTACTTAATGGTGATCTTCTTAGCATCAACAAAGTCAACAACTCCGGGACCTTCAGCCACCATCAACGCACGTGAGTCAAGCGCCACACGGCCTTCAAGACCAGTTCCAACAATCGGAGCTTCCGGACGCACCAATGGCACCGCCTGGCGCTGCATGTTTGAACCCATCAATGCACGGTTCGCATCATCATGCTCTAAGAAAGGAATCATAGAAGCGGCTACCGAAACAATCTGGTTCGGGGCAACGTCCATGTATTTCAAATCTTTAGGCTCTACCACAGGGAAGTCACCTTCGAAACGAGCTTTCACCTTTTCTTCAATGAACTCACCGTTTGGCTTCAACTTCACATTCGCCTGCGCGATGTTGTGTGTATCTTCTTCTTCGGCCGTCAGGAAAATAAGATCTTTTGTTTTCACTTTTCCATTTTCAACCTTGCGGTAAGGTGTTTCGATAAAGCCCATCTTGTTAACCTTGGCGTGAACGCAGAGAGACGAAATCAAACCGATGTTCGGACCTTCCGGAGTTTCGATCGTACAAAGACGACCGTAGTGCGTATAGTGAACGTCACGAACCTCAAAGCCTGCGCGCTCTCTGGAGAGACCGCCTGGCCCGAGTGCCGACATTCTTCTTTTGTGTGTGATCTCGGCTAATGGATTGGTTTGATCCATGAACTGAGAAAGCTGGTTGGTACCGAAGAACGAGTTGATCACAGAAGACAACGTACGCGCGTTGATCAGATCAACCGGCTTGAAGTCTTCGTTATCGCGAACGTTCATTCTTTCTTTGATGGTACGCGCCATACGGGCAAGACCAACACCAAATTGTGAGTACAATTGTTCGCCAACGGTACGTACGCGCCTGTTCGAAAGGTGATCGATATCATCGATCAACGCTTTTGAGTTGATCAAACCGATCAAATATTTCACAATTAAGATGATATCATCTTTCGTTAATACGCGGTGATCGAAGCTTAGGTCAAGACCTAATTTCTTGTTGATTCTGTAACGACCAACTTCCCCTAAGTCATAACGCTTTTCGCTGAAGAACAAGCTCTGGATAACATCGCGCGCGGTTTGTTCGTCAGGAGCCTCTGTATTTCTCAGCTGGCGGTAGATCTGCTCAACCGCTTCTTTTTCTGAGTTTGAATTATCTTTTGCAAGTGTGTTGAAGATGATCAGGTAGTCAGCCACGTTCACATCTTCGCGGTGAAGAATGATTGACTTAACACCAGATTCAAGAATGGTATCCGCATCTTCAGCAGAGATCAAATGATCACGCTCCAACAGAACCTCGTTACGATCGATGGATACCACTTCACCGGTATCTTCATCCACAAAGTCTTCTGTCCAGGTGCGGAGTACACGCGCAGCAAGCTTGCGGCCCACCACTTTCTTCAACGTATTTTTGTTAGCCTCCACTTCTTCAGAAAGTCCGAAGAGGTCAAGGATATCTTTATCTGTACCATAACCAATGGCGCGAAGCAACGTGGTTACAGGGAATTTCTTCTTACGGTCGATGTAAGCGTACATCACGCTGTTCACATCGGTGGCGAATTCAATCCACGATCCTTTGAACGGGATAATACGCGCAGAGTAAAGTTTCGTTCCATTGGTGTGCTTGCTCATCGCAAAAAACACACCCGGTGAACGGTGAAGCTGCGATACGATAACGCGTTCAGCACCGTTGATTACGAACGAACCTTTTTCGGTCATGTATGGAATGTTACCCAGGAACACTTCCTGTTCGATGGTTTCGAAATCTTCGTTATCCTCATCGTTACAGGTGAGGCGAAGTTTTGCTTTCAAGGGAACAGAGAATGTTAAGCCTCTGTCGATGCACTCATCTACATTGTATTTTGGCGGATCGATGGTGTAATCCACAAACTCAAGCACGAAATTTTCGCGTGAGTCTGAGATTGGAAAGTTTTCAGCGAAAACTTTGTATAAGCCTTCGTTCTGCCTTTTTTCGGCAGGGGTATCGATCTGCAGGAAATCTTGAAATGACTGGAGCTGTAAGTCCAGAAAGTCAGGGTAGTCGATGATTTTCTCAATGGCTGAAAAATCGATTCTACCGGTATTAGTTTTCTTTGCCAAGTGCTTGTAACGTTTAAAGGTTAATCCTGGACGCGACTTAATATGATTGGTACAAATACGAATAGACCGCATCCCGCGAGACGCGGGACGAGGCCTAATCGAGTTTTTTTTGAGGCAGTACCCGCGCCTCAAGAAGAGATTACTTCAACTCAACTTCGGCACCAGCCTCAGTAAGTTGCTTTCTAAGGTTCTCTGCTTCGTCCTTAGGTAATCCTTCTTTGATAGTTTTAGGAGCACCATCTACCATGTCTTTCGCTTCTTTCAAGCCAAGACCGGTGAGTTCTTTCACAAGCTTCACGATTTGAAGTTTGTTAGGGCCAGATGCCTTCAACACAACATCAAAGTTGGTTTTCTCCTCTGCAGCAGCAGCGCCACCGCCAGCAGCAGCACCACCTGCTACAACCACAGCGGCTGCAGGTTCGATGCCATATGTTTCTTTCAAATAAGAAGCTAATTCGTTCACTTCTTTTACAGTGAGTTCAACTAGTTGATCTCCGAGAGCTTTTACGTCAGCCATTTTATTAAAATTTAATTTTTTAGTTCAAATAAATTAAGTGTACCAGGTTACTCTCCTGCAGAAGCATCTTTTCTGTTCTGAAGAGCAGATACGATGTTTCGTGCCGGTGCTTGCAACATGGAAATAATTTCGCCAATGAGTTCGTTTTTCGACTTCAACTCAGAAAGCGTATTCAGGTTTTCATCTCCGATATACAATTCGGATTTGATAGAGGCTGCCTTTAGTACAGGTTTGCCTTCCACTTTCTTACGGTATTCTTTCAGAATTTTTGCAGGCGCATTGCCGACCTCTTTCGAGAACATAATGCCTGAAAATCCATTCAATACTTTAAAAATTGGAGAGTAGTCAACCCCCTCTTGTTTCTCCAGTGCCTTTTGAATTAAAGTGTTTTTGTACACATTATATTCAACGCCACCTTTGAAACACATCCTTCTGAACGCATTAATCTGCTCTACGGTAAAACCGCTGGCATCTGTAATGTAGAAGTGGGCATTGTCTGCAAACTTCTGACTAAGTCCCTCGATTATTTGTGCTTTTTCTTCTCTGGTCATGTTACTATATCTTAAATACCAGTAATGGAACTTGCGTCAATTCTGATACCCGGGCTCATCGTGGTAGAGATAGCAATACTTTTGAAGTATGTGCCCTTCGCAGATGCGGGTTTCAGTTTAGCGATCGTGTGGATCATTTCAGAAGCATTGTCTCTGATTTTGTCAGGGGAGAAGGAAGCTTTCCCGATGCTTACGTGAATGATACCAGCTTTATCAATTTTGAAGTCGATTTTACCGGCTTTTACTTCTTTTACCGCTTTGCCGACTTCGAGTGTAACAGTTCCTGATTTAGGGTTTGGCATCAAGCCGCGAGGGCCCAACACTTTACCAAGTTTACCAACCTTTGCCATTACTGTAGGCGTACAGATAATCACATCGATGTCAGTCCATCCACCTTCAATTTTGGTGATGTATTCATCAAGACCTACATGCTCGGCACCTGCATCTTTTGCATCCTGCGCTTTGTCAGGCGTACACAATACCAGTACACGAACCGTTTTACCTAATCCATGAGGAAGCGCTACTACGCCTCTCACCATCTGATCAGATTTCTTTGGGTCAACGCCCAGGCGAATATCCAGGTCAACTGAAGCATCAAATTTTGTGAATGTGATGTCTTTCAGCATGTTGGTTGCATCCTCAAGAGAATATTCTTTCTCCAGGTTGAATTTCGATGCTACTGCTTTTCTATTCTTTGAAATTCTTGCCATACCTCAAAAGATTAATTGTTCCAAGGCGCTGTTCCAGACACGGTAACACCCATGCTGCGTGCAGTTCCTGCAATCATTTTCATTGCTGACTCAATTTTAAATGCGTTGAGGTCAGGCATTTTCGTTTCCGCAATTTTCCTCACTTGATCCCAAGTGATTGACCCAACCTTGTTACGGTTAGGTTCTGCAGACCCCTTCTGTTTTTTCATAGCCTCTAAAATGAGGTTTGCGGCAGGAGGAGTTTTAATAACGAAGTCGAACGACTTGTCATTGTAGATCGTAATCAATACAGGCAATAGTTGTCCGGGCTTATCCTGGGTTCTTGCATTAAACTGCTTGCAAAAATCCATGATGTTAAGACCCTTGCTACCCAGTGCTGGTCCAATTGGAGGAGCGGGGTTCGCGGAGTTTCCTTTTACCTGCAGTTTTAAATATCCTGTAATTTGCTTTGCCATTTTGCTTTGCTAATAATTACTCTTGTTTTTCAACCTGCATGTAATTCAATTCGACAGGAGTATTCCGGCCGAAAATCTTCACCATGACATTTAACTTTTTCTTCTCCTCGAATATTTCCTCTACGGTTCCGGTAAAGCCTGAGAATGGGCCGTCCATTACCTTCACAGATTCTCCCTTTATAAAAGGAGTACCCAGTTTTTCTTCGAAGCTGTCAATCTCATCAACTTTACCGAGAATCCTGTTCACCTCAGACTGACGTAAGGCTACGGGATCTTTGGAAGCTCCGGTTCCGTTGTTGCCGAGAAAACCAATCACACCGGGAATATTATTCACCGTATGGAAAGCCTCCCCATTTGATAGATCCGCAGACAGAAGTACATAACCCGGAAAGAAATTTCTTTCTCTCACGCGTTTTTTTCCGCCACGCATCTCATATACTTTCTCAGATGGTATAAGCACCTGAGGGATATATTCTGTTAATTTTTCGCGCTCGATTTCATTCTCCAGGTACGATTTTACCTTCTTTTCCTGGCCGCTGATTACGCGCAATACATACCACTTTAATTCGCCCATTGCCTTGCGTGATTAAAATTCACGATAAAACCACTGCAATCCCGTCTTAAACATCCAATCGATGGCACCAATCACCAATGCGAAAATGGTAGAAGCCGCCAGCACCAGTATGGCGCTGCTTTGTAACTCTTTATAGGTAGACCAAGACACTTTGTTCTTGATTTCTTCCCAAGATTCAGCGAAATAATTTCCAATTTTCTGCATCGGTACTACAATTTTTAACTACGCACGGGCGGAGAGATTCGAACTCCCATCAACGGTTTTGGAGACCGCTATTCTACCATTGAACTACGCCCGTTTTTAACCGGATTTCGGACTCAATTCAGGTAAAGCATCGTTTCGGACCCCTTAACCCCCTTGAACCACATCAGATTAAACAATATCTAACCCAGAAGTCCAAAAAAGGACTGCAAAGGTAGAAATACTACAAGAGAAAGCAAAGGCGTTTCTTAAAAATTCAGAAACGCCTTATCTTATTGATTTTCAGTGTTCTGCCTTATTTCAGCAGTACTGAAGTCTTAATCTAAAATTTCAGTTACCTGACCTGATCCTACAGTACGGCCACCTTCACGGATCGCGAAACGAAGACCTTTTTCCATAGCAATCTTGTTGATCAACTGTACTTCAATAGAGATGTTATCGCCAGGCATAACCATTTCAACGCCTGCAGGAAGCATTACTTCTCCGGTAACATCAGTCGTACGGAAGTAGAACTGAGGACGATATTTGTTAAAGAATGGCGTGTGACGACCACCTTCTTCTTTAGAAAGAACGTACACTTCGGCCTTAAACTTAGCGTGAGGCGTTACAGAACCTGGCTTACAGATAACCATACCACGCTTAATTTGTTCTTTTTCAATACCACGGAGCAGAAGACCCGTGTTATCACCAGCTTCACCTCTGTCAAGAATCTTACGGAACATTTCAACACCCGTGATGGTAGAAGTCAAGTTCTCGGCACCCATACCTAAGATCTGAACTGGATCACCAGTCTTAATAACACCGCGTTCAATACGGCCAGTGGCAACCGTTCCACGACCCGTGATTGAGAACACGTCTTCAACCGGCATCAAGAAATCTTTATCAATCAAACGAGTCGGAATTGGAATGTGGTTATCAACCGCATCCATCAATTCTTCAACTTTAGCAACCCACTTTGGCTCACCATTAAGTGCACCAAGAGCTGATCCACGGATCACCGGCATGGTATCGCCAGGGAAAGAGTAAGCTGACATCAATTCACGCACTTCCATTTCAACCAGGTCTAACAATTCAGCATCATCAACCAAGTCAACCTTGTTCATGAATACAACAAGAGCAGGTACACCTACTTGACGAGCAAGAAGGATGTGCTCACGAGTTTGTGGCATTGGTCCGTCAGTAGCAGCTACTACAAGAATAGCTCCGTCCATCTGGGCAGCACCAGTAACCATGTTCTTCACATAGTCAGCGTGACCTGGACAGTCAACGTGTGCATAGTGACGCTTGTCAGTTGCGTACTCAACGTGTGAGGTGTTGATGGTAATACCGCGTTCTTTTTCTTCAGGCGCGTTGTCAATTGAAGAGAAGTCGCGAACAGCAGCAAGTCCTTTTTTTGAAAGAACCTGGGTAATTGCAGCAGTAAGCGTGGTTTTACCGTGGTCAACGTGACCGATGGTACCAATGTTTACGTGCGGTTTCGAACGATCAAATGTTTCTTTAGCCATATTTGAAAATTCCTGTTAAAGTTTAAAGTGTATAGTTTATTAAAATAGTTACTATTCAAGCTTCTTCATCTAAGAAGCATCACCCTAAACATGTTAAGCCTTTCGGATATGGGTTATTTCTGCCTTTTTCGGCAGCTAAAAAACAAGTTCATTTGATCACTTTTTTGATGTTCGCTAGGCATCGGTGATCAGGAAGTTATTTTATTCAATACAAATTTCCTGACATCTTCAGGAAGGTTAATTCAAAGTTTCAAATTCAAAATTCAAGATTTTGAATGTTGAATTTATAAATCAAGCAGAGCTGTTGAAGGGAATACTGACGCTCACGGTCAGCATCCTGATTGATGCTATGCATCACATCAGGATTGAACCCTCGACCTTGGCGCGAAACGCGCCATGCTCTACCCCAAACTTCTTTTCCAGAAGCAGAGCTGTTGAAGGGAATTGAACCCTCGACCTCTTCCTTACCAAGGAAGTGCTCTACCCCTGAGCTACAACAGCAACTCAGGACTTAGGCATTGGGACTTAGGAATAATCCTAATGCCTAATGCCCAAGGCCTAAGAATTGAGCGGGAAACGAGGCTCGAACTCGCGACCTATAGCTTGGAAGGCTATCGCTCTACCAACTGAGCTACTCCCGCTTTTCGAAGTACAGTTTTCTTGTTTACGATGTACGATTTTAGGTGGTTCAAATCGTAAATCGTACCTCTCAAATCGTAAATCGGACTTGTGGGGAAGACAGGATTCGAACCTGTGAAGACATAAGTCAACAGATTTACAGTCTGTCCCAGTTGGCCGCTTTGGTACTTCCCCTATTGGTATTTCGGGTGTAATCGGTGTTACCCAACCAGTGGACGACCCTCTCAACCCTCTTCAACATTTCTTAAGAACGACTAAAAAGACCCCGTTTTTGGCAGGGCTTTTTAAAAGTGAGGTGCAAAATTATACGCTTTTTTGGTTTAGTCAAATCCTCAATATGGATTTAGGGGATTTTAGGGCGGGCGCCTTCCTCCGGCCTGAACACTGGTTTAAATTCCGTTTGCCTGATGCTCAGGTAAATGACTTTTACAGGATCACAATATCTGTTACGACTTCCTTTCCAAATTCCTGCTGAAAAACCTTTAAAACATGCGATTTATGAAGCAAAAAATCGTTTTTCATGGAGGGTGATTTGAACTCAACAAACAGGATTTTATCCTTAATGAATACTTTTTTGGTCCGCCTGGCAATAGGCACACCCACTAATCTTTCCCAGGAGGCTACCAGGCTTGCCTCATCAAATTTCGATTCGATCCGGAACTGACCCAGCATCTGCCTGACGGCATCGCCAATGGTTTGAAATTCATTTTTGCCCTTTACACTCATGACTTTTGCTTTATCGACCCTGCCTTAACCTCAAAAATATCGGCTTGCACACCTATTTCACGCAACAACGCTTCGGTACGTTCAGGTCCGGCATCGGTAATAAATAACTGGCCGTAATTCTTACCCGCCACAATCTTTAGCAGGCGACCGATGCGGAGGTCATCCAATTTATCAAAAATATCATCGAGGAGCAGAATGGGATTAAAGCCTTTATGCTTTTTAATAACCTCCACGTTTGCCAGTTTGAGTGCTACCAAAAAGGACTTCTGCTGGCCCTGAGAACCCAATCGTTTCAGGTCCCCATGGGCAAATCCAAACGCATAGTCATCGCGGTGAACACCGACCGATGTCCGTTGCAACGCCATATCTTTTCCAAAACTGCTTTTGAGCGCTGCCATAAAATCGCCCTCAAAAAGATCCGATTGATAGGTAAGGGTTGCCGCTTCCTTCTGATCGACCAGAATATTAAAAGATGAATTCAGAACAGGTAAAAATTCAGCGACAAACTCTTTTCTTTTTTTGAAAATTTCAGAACCTGTGCGTACCAACTGCTGGTCATAGGTGTCGATCAGCACCGGATCGGAGTGTTGACGCTCCTGAAACATGTGCAATAAACTGTTCCGTTGTTTCAGGCAGTGGTGATACTCCATTAAGAATTGTAGATACGATTGATCGATTTGGGCAATCATGCTGTCAAAGAACTTGCGCCTGACCTCACTGCCCTCTTTAATCAAATCAATATCCGATGGGGAAATTAATACTACGGGGTACTTACCAATGTGATCACTAATTTTTTCATAATCCCGTCCGTCTTCCCTGAAAATTTTTTTATGCCCTGTTTGAATCTGGCACGAGACCTCGCGCTTTGTCCCATCAAAATCAAAACTTCCAGACACTAAAAATGAGTCAGTCTCATGTCGGATCGTTTGACTATCACTGGTGCTTAGAAAACTTTTCGTGAAGGACAAATAATAAATGGCGTCAAGCAGGTTGGTCTTGCCGCTTCCGTTCAGCCCGAGCAAACAATTCACTTTAGCAGGGAACCCGATGGTTGCCTCGTGATAGTTCTTAAAATTGATCAGTCTGAGTTTCTCTAAACGCACAAATTCGTACCGATTTAACCGTTTGGCGACAACCGGGTATGCCGCCCCATTTTTTTGCTTATTGAGTATTTGAGGGTTAATTTCGCAGTTCTAAATCAAAAATAGGGATATGTCCACGACAACCAAAGCAAATAAGACCGACACGACCAAGAAGATGGAGTTCTCAAAAGAAACGTATCTTTTTTGGTATGAGAGCATGCTGCTGATGCGCAAGTTTGAAGAGAAGGCCGGCCAGTTGTATGGACAGCAGAAAATAAAAGGCTTTTGTCACCTGTACATTGGGCAGGAAGCCTGTGTTGCAGGGGCGGTTACCGCCTTAACAAAAGATGATAAGTGGATTACTGCGTATCGAGATCATGCTCACCCCCTTGCTTTGGGTACGGATCCTAAAGCCTTAATGGCAGAGTTGTACGGCAAGGAAACTGGCGTTTCAAAAGGGAAGGGTGGTTCCATGCACATGTTTGATAAGGAACATAATTTTTTAGGCGGTCATGGCATTGTTGGTGGCCAGGTGCCGCTGGGGGCAGGCATTGCTTTCGCAGAAAAGTATAACAAGTCTGGCCACTTATGTATTTGTTACATGGGAGACGGAGCTGTGCGGCAGGGTGCTATTCACGAAACATTTAACATGGCGATGCTTTGGAAACTGCCGGTCATTTTTGTGATTGAAAATAATGGTTATGCGATGGGTACTTCCGTAAAGCGTACTTCGAATGTTACAGATTTGTATACGCTGGGTGAGTCATACGACATGCCATCATTCCCAGTAGATGGCATGAGCGTAGAAGAAGTTCATCGAGCAGTTTTTGCGGCCTCAGAACGTGCCCGCAAAGGAGAAGGCCCAACCTTACTTGAATTCAGAACCTACCGCTATAAAGGCCACTCCATGTCAGACCCGGCCAAGTACAGAACAAAAGAAGAAGTTGAAGATTACAAACAGCGCGATCCGGTTGAAGTTGTTAAGCGCACCCTGGTTGAGCGAAAACTCGCCACCGATAAGGAAATGGAAGCGATTGAATCCAGAGTAAATCAACAGGTAGAAGAAAGCGTAAAATTTGCTGAAGAATCTGTGTTTCCGAATGCCAGTGAAGCACTCACCGACATCTACCAGGAACCTGATTACCCATTTATTCAGGATTAATTCGCGCTTTGTTTCATAATTGAGTATTGATTAGTTTTGCGCCCCCGAGTACCCGGGGGACTTATTTTTTATTGTCATGGCAAAGAAAGAAGAAAACAAGAGCGTCATTGAGAATCAGGAAGTACTGCAGGAAAAAGTAATGGGGTTTGAACATTGGATTGAACAACATCCCAAAATCGTTTTCAGTATTGTAGGTGTGTTATTACTGGCCGTTGCCGGCTATTTTGGATTCCATTATTTTAAAAGCTCACAAGATGGTGAAGCTCAAAAAGAGATGTTTCAGGCCGTTTACTATTTCGAAGCTGACAGTCTGAACCTAGCCCTAAACGGTGATGGCAATAACTTGGGTTTTATTAATATTATTGAAGACTACAAATACAGTGATGCTGCCAACCTGGCTCATTTTTATGCCGGAACTTGCTATTTGAAACAAGGAAATTATGATGCAGCCATTCTTTATTTGAAGGATTTTAGCACGAATGATTTATTAGTTCAGCCCCGGGCGTATAGCCTGATTGGCGATGCATACTCGGAACTTCAAAAATATGAAGATGCTGTAACGTACTACAACAAGGCTGCTAATTACGAGCCTAATAAATTCTACTCTCCCACGTATTTAATGAAGGCCGCACTGGCCTATGAAAAGTTAAATCAAAACGATAAGGCTAAAGAAGCCTACGATAAAATTATTACAGAATTCTGGGATTCTGCCGAATACCAAAATGCAGTTAAGTTGAAGGCTCGCTTAGAAACAAATTCTTAAAATATTTAGACTAACTTGGAAGCCCCGACAAAGTTGGGGCTTTTTTATTGATCAGAACTTTAAATAGTATGGCTGGCACCTTTAAATCAGGAAAAGCAAAAAGTAACAATCTCTCACAAAAGAAATTCGCCATTGTAGTGGCAGAGTGGAATGAGGATGTTACGGAGGCACTTTATGAAGGCGCAGTTGCTTCATTACTTTCGCACGGAGCAAAGAAAAAAAACATCATTCGCAAAAATGTTCCGGGAAGTTTTGAACTTACCCTTGGCGGGTTGTGGATGGCTGATAGAAAAGATATTGCGGCAGTCATTTGTTTAGGGTGCGTGATCCAAGGCGACACGCCCCACTTTGACTACATCTGCCAGGCAGTTGCCAATGGCATTACCGAAGTAAATATCAAAACTAAAAAGCCGGTGATTTTTGGCGTGCTCACTACGTTGAACAAAGAACAAGCTTTGGAACGTACCGGAGGAAAATTTGGAAATAAAGGTGAGGAGGCAGCGTTAACCGCGATTAGCATGTTGAACTTTTGAGTTCAGACAACTCTCAGCCCTTACTTGCCTGCTTTTTATACTCATCAGATAATTCTAAGAGTTTTAAAGTCAGTTTTGATTGGTGAGGAGTTTTTTTCGGTTCGTGAGGACACGAACCGAGGTAATGTAGAATTCTGTCTTGTAAGTGACCAAATTTCTAATACTTGTTCTCACTAATAATAAAAAAAGAGGCCGTCTCAAAAGAATATCCCAAATGTCAGTCTGAGCGTAGTCGAAGATTTTTTTGGAGCCGAAATCTGGTCTTCCCGAAGCTTCGGGACTCAACCCTGACAGTAATTTACTTTTAAGACAGCCTCTGCTGTTTTACATATTTTTCACAATCTCTTTTGCGAATTCCGAGCACTTGAGCATAGTGGCCCCTTCCATTAAACGGTGGAAGTCGTACGTTACGCGCTTGGAGGCAATCGCTTTTCCCATCGCTTTATTGATAAGGTCTGCTGCTTCCTGCCAACCCATGTATTCGAACATCATAACACCAGATAGAATGACAGAACCCGGGTTTACCTTATCCTGACCGGCATACTTCGGTGCTGTACCATGTGTAGCTTCAAAAATCGCGTGACCTGTAATGTAGTTGATGTTTGCACCCGGAGCAATGCCAATACCGCCAACCTGTGCCGCAAGTGCATCACTCACATAATCGCCATTTAAGTTCAAGGTTGCAATCACATCAAAATCTTCCGGACGAGTAAGGATTTGCTGCAAGGTTATATCGGCTATTGAATCCTTGATCACGATCTTACCGGCTGCAACCGCTGCTTTTTGTTCTGCATTGGCAGCCTCTTCTCCTTTTTCTTTTTTTGTTTTTTCCCACTTGCTCCAGGTATATACCTTATCGCCAAAATATTGTTCAGCGATAGCATACCCCCAATCGCGGAAAGCGCCTTCGGTAAACTTCATGATGTTACCTTTATGCACGAGTGTTACCGATTTTCTTTTGTGCGTAATCGCATAAGAAATGGCACTGTGAATCAATCTTACGCTGCCGCTCCAACTCACCGGCTTAATGCCAATACCCACGTTCACTTCATTCTTCACATTAGGTGCGCCCACCATCTTCCAAAACTCTTCGGACTTCTCTTTGGTATTGAACCTGATCTTATTGAATTCTTTTGGAAATTCTTTTGCCAGAAAGTCGAGAACTTTTTGTGATTCAGGAGAGCCTGCCGCAAATTCAATACCTGCGTAAATATCTTCTGTATTCTCACGGAACAAGACCATATCTACCGCGCCCGGATTTTTCACGGGTGAAGGCACTCCATCATACCAACGAACAGGACGAAGGCAAACATAGAGATCGAGAATCTGGCGCAATGCCACATTGAGCGAGCGGATACCTCCGCCTACTGGTGTAGCAAGAGGCCCCTTAATTCCTACCAGATAATCTCTAAAAATATCGAGCGTTTCATCGGGCAGCCAATTTCCTGTTTTATTAAAAGATTTCTCACCGGCCATCACCTCTTTCCAATTGATCTTACGCTTGCCTGCGTAGGCCTTCTCTACAGCTTTATCAAATACCAACTGGGCGGCTGGCCAAATATCTACCCCGGTTCCATCGCCTTCAATGAAAGGAATGGTTGGGTTATCCGGTACCGTTAATTTTCCGTTACTGATAGTAATCTTCTGATCGCTCATATTCGTTAATTTAAAATACGTTTTCGGTGGCTGTTGTTGTTAACAGGCAGCTTCGAAATTATAAAAATAGCCTTACAAAGGAAGCTATTTCCATGATAGAAAATGATTTTTGACCAAAATAAAGGATGAAAAAGTCTCTCCCAATTTTACTGGCAGTCGCCCTGGTTTCATTCCGAATGACTTCCCCGGAATCCACGCGGGTTTGCCTCAACGCTGAAGAACTGAAACTCTATAACCTGATCATGGCATACCGGAAAGAAAAGACACTAGAGGCAATTCCGCTTTCATCCAAGCTCACACTTGTGGCTCAAACGCACGCCAGGGATCTTTCTGAAAATTTTGATCTGTCAAATAAAAAATGCAACCTTCATAGCTGGTCGAAAAAGGGGAAATGGGAATCGTGCTGTTATACCGATGATCACAAAAAAGCATCTTGTATGTGGAAGAAACCACGTGAAATTGCCGGCTACGAAAGTGACGGTTTCGAAATTTCTTATTTCAGCAGTGCCGGGGCCAATGCAGATGATGGCATCGCAGGTTGGAAAATCAGTCCGGGGCACAACCAGGTGATGATCAATGAGGGTACCTGGAAGCAGGTGAAATGGAATGCCATTGGCATTGGTATTTATAAAGAATACGGGGTGGTGTGGTTTGGTACGTTGAAAGATGATGCTCCGCTTGTGAACTGCAACTAGCGCTAAAAATGAGTAGGCAGTACATATTTTTACTTAATACATCTCTTCCTTGTTCGGAAAATCTTTTGCTTTCACATCGCTGATGTATTTGCTCACGGCTTTGGTTGCCTCAGAATGCAGATCGGCATAGCGTCTTAAAAATCTTGGTTTGAAATCCTGGTTGATTCCCAGCATGTCCTGCATCACCAGCACCTGGCCGTCTGTATACGGTCCTGCGCCAATTCCAACGGTTGGTATTTGAACGGATTGTGAAACTTTTTTTGCCAGCTCAGCCGGAATTTTCTCCAACACCATGGCAAAGCACCCGCACTCCTCTAACAGTTTGGCGTCTTCCAACAATTTCTTTGCTTCTGCTTCCTCTTTTGCGCGTACCGTGTAGGTTCCGAATTTATAAATGGATTGTGGGGTTAACCCTAAATGCCCCATCACCGGGATTCCGGCCGTTAAAATTCTTTCAATCGAATCTTTCACTTCGCTTCCGCCCTCAAGCTTCACGGCATGCGCCCCCGACTCTTTCATAATGCGGATAGATGACCGTAATGCTTCACCTGAACTTCCCTGGTAAGAACCAAAAGGCAAATCAACCACTACCAGCGCTCTTTTCACGGCTTTAACTACCGAAGATGCGTGGTAAATCATCTGATCTAATGTTATCGGCAACGTGGTTTCATTTCCTGCCATGACATTCGAAGCAGAGTCACCCACGAGGATGATGTCCATGCCGGCACCATCAATAATTTTGGCCATGCTGAAATCGTACGCTGTAAGCATGGCTATTTTTTCACCGCGATTCTTCATCTCCTGAATTTGATGCGTGGTGATTTTTTTTATTTCCTGCTTATGGACAGACATATTCTTTTATTTAAACCTCATCCCTAGCCATTCTCCTATCAGGAGAAGGGAAAGTCCCCCTCTCCTTACAGGAGAGGGGCAGGGGGTGAGGTTAAGTTTTCTAAAATTTTCTTTAATACACGTGTTATGTCCGTTTGCACTTCATCGTTTGCAAAACGAATCACTCTCAGTCCGAGAGACTCCAGCTCTTTCGTCCGTGCTTCATCATATTGCTGGTTATCATTCACATGGTGAATCCTCCCGTCAACTTCAATAACAAGCTTACACGAATGACAATAAAAGTCAACAACATATGATGCAACCGGATGCTGTCTTCTAAATTTAAAGTTTTTGAATGCCCTTCCACGAAGCTTATACCAAAGGTCTTTTTCGGCTTCTGTCATTACTTTTTTCAAGAATCTCGCATTCTTAAATGTCTTGGGATTTGCCTGCTGATGGAATGGGAGTTGCATACCCAGATTTACTTTAAATACACCGCTGATTCTTTACCCAGAATAACTTCCACGTGCTCTTTCAATGTTGTAGAAAGTTCGTAACCCGTATACTGAGGGTAAACAGGAAAAAGCGTGTGGCTTCTGTTCACCAGCACCGCTGTTTCAATCTTCTTTATTTCAGTATCAAGAAATGGCTTTAATCCGTACACCAGGGTGCGGCCTGTGTTGAGCACATCATCTACCAGTATGATGCATTTCTTTTTCACGTCTTTGATATCACAATCTAACTGAACTTCACCTTGCTGTGGCGCTAATTTATCTAAGCTTACTTTAACCAGCGTTACTTCAATGGGGGAAATCGCTTCCACTTCCTTTGCCAGTAACTTGGCTAACACATAACCCTGTCCATCAATACCGGCAATCACAATATTCTTTTCTTTGAAATTATTCTCGTACAGCTCAAAGGCCATCCTTTTGATTTTTTGCTTTACCTGAGTGGCATCCAGAACGAGCGTTTTTTCAGCTACCATGATAGTAAAAATTAGGGATTAGGGAGTAAGGGATTAGGCATTAGGCATTAGGCATTAGGAGTTAAGGTGTTAGGAATTAGGAATCGGGAGTACTTTGCTGTCTTTGAAGGTTGACAGGATCACCATCGACTGCAGGCTGTCTACCACATCGATATTTGAAACCTTTTCAAGCATGAGTTGCTGATAAGCTGCGATATCGGCACACACAATTTTTAAGATGAAATCTCCGGCACCGGTGATGTGATGACACTCCACCACCTCATCAATTTTCTGAATCGCTTTCATAAACTTATCGATATTCTCTTTGTTGTGACCCTTCAAGGTGGCCATTACAAACGTACTAACACCCAAGCCTACCGAAGCAGGGTCAATTACACCGTGATAACTTTTAATAACGCCAGCTGCCTCCAGTTTATTAACACGCTCTAGTGTGGGCGCGGGCGACAGCCCGATTTCCTTTGCCAACAGGGCATTGGTAATGTTTGAGTTCTTCTGCAGTAACTCCAGAATTTTACGATCGATAGCGTCTAACTTAATGGGTTTCATATCTGTTTAAGAGGGTTTGGTTACCAAATAATATTTGGTAAAAATATGGAAAGGAAATCGAAAAAACCGGTCTCCACCAACCTTTATTCTGGAGAGGAAATCCGCATTCGCTGCACGTTAGATTTTGCAAATTATTACCGGGCTGCCATTAACGACACAATGCGCCTGGCCGTTTGGCCGTCACCATACGGATTTTTAGCAGTGCTCATTTTTTTATACAGCCCGTCATTTAAAAATATCTTCCTAAACGTTTCAACAATTCGCTTTGCTGAAGTTCCGCCCAGCACCGAACAGCCTGCTTTAATTCCTTCGGGCCGTTCTGTTACATCCCGCAGTACGATCAACGGAACATTCATGGAGGGAGCTTCTTCCTGAATACCGCCCGAATCGGTGAGTACCATGTATGCGCGGCTCAATAAAAAAACCATATCGTCATATGGCAGCGGAGGCAAAAGAAAAACGTTTTCTATGCTTCCCAACTTCTGTTGCACCGGCTGTTGAATGTTTGGATTCAAATGGACCGGAAATGCAAAGTCGCACTTCGTAAACTCAGCAGATAGTGTTTTAATCGCGGCACAAATATTTTGCAATCCCTCTCCAAAGCTCTCTCTCCTGTGAGCCGTAATTAAAACTAATTTTCTGCCATGCTTATTTAGTCCTGAAAACCTACTGCGATAATATTCGATGTTTTGCTTTACGCTGCTCTTGCCCAATAAAAGGCAATCAATTGCCGTGTTGCCAACAACATAAACATTGGTGGCTCCCTCCTTTTTCAAATTGTGTTGCGCCTGTCTGGTTGGAGCAAAGTGGATGCTGGCAATCTGCGATATTATCTTTCGGTTAACTTCTTCCGGAAAGGGCGCCAGGTTATTAAAACTTCGAAGGCCCGCCTCAATGTGGGCAACCTTTACCTTATGGTAGTAGGCCGTTATCCCCGCAACCATCGCGGAAGTTGTATCGCCCTGCACCATTAGTACATCGGGTTTTTCTTCAGTCAGTACCTTATCGAGTTCTTTGAATAATAACGAACTGATTTGCGCCAGTGTTTGATTTTTTTTCATCAGGTTGAGCTCTACATCGGGCTTTATCTGAAAGAAGTCAAAAATCTGATCCAACATTTCTTTGTGCTGCCCGGTCGATACAAGCTTTACTTCACCGAATGATTTTTTTTTAAACGCCAGATACACCGGGATAACCTTCAACGCTTCGGGACGCGTACCCACTATGAGTAAAATCTTTTTCAATAGGAACAAATTAAGTTGGCTAACCTGGTGGTATTTTCACGAGCACTGAATTCCAATGGGATTTCGTTCGTCTCAAAAAATTCAACATTGTTTCTTTCATATTCCGCAACTGCTTGTAGAATAAAATGTTTTATTCCCGCTACGTCATCGTGTTTTAAAATTGTTGCGTGGCCCCCCTTCAATACTCGTTCCGTTGCACTTCCCGTTGTTGTCAGTGCCAATATTCTGCGTTTCGCTAAATAGTAATCCAGAATTTTTGATGGGAAGAACATAGCCAATGCAGGGTCAAGTATAGGAAGATCAATCGTTAGTAAAAGGTGCGCCTCCCGAATTAATTCCAATGCCTTGTTAAAGGGCAGCATTCCAATATGTTTTACCATAGGAACGGCAGCCTCTTCAAATCGCTCTTTATTCATGCGATCCATCGGGCCGGCAAAAAGCGCTTCAAATTTTTCAACTACTGCCTGATCTTCTTTCAATAATTCTTCACAGGCTTTGATAAAAAATTCCGGGGTCCTATGTCCTGAAAATCCACCGGTATAAACTATTTTAAGTTTCTTGCCCAGTTGAAAGGGATTTTCCTGAAGGTCATCGGGGTCGTATACGTTTGGAAAAAATTGAAACTTATGCGCCAGTTGCGGGTATTGCTTTTGATAAAATTCAATAGTGGTTTCAGAGGTAAGACAAATTGCATCGGCTTGCTGCATACAGTTATCCTGCCATCTCTGATGAAATGAAAGTTGCCGCCCCTGATAATGATGCACCGGTGAGCCAACCCACGGATCACTTAAATGCATGATCCACGGAACCCGGTAATATTGTTTTAGCTTACAGGCCATAAGCGCAGAGCTTAACGGATTCGAGCGGGAATAAATAACATCGGGTTTATGGTGAAGTTTTTGAATAACACGATTTGCCTGCCAGTGGAACGTAAACTTGGAATCAGGGTAATCAATTCCTCCCGACAAAATTTTCCGGAGAAAAAAATTCGTGACCTTTGTTTCCCAAACCTGAATATCTATTTTTTGCTTATACCCTTCTGCATACTTTTTCAACGTTTCATCCACCTCCATGTTTAATGTTGGCTCGGTAGAGGTAACCACGGATACGGAAAGCCGTGGGTCACGCACCAGGTACTTAAAATATTTCGCTGTTTGCAAACATTCCGGATCGTTCTTAGGCGGGAACGCAATACTTACAAAAAGCAGATTTGTCATCGTGTGTACAGGAGAAATGCTGTGTTATAAATTACCTATTTGTTCCTTTAATTGTGCCACGCTCAGCCATTCTGAGTTGGTGGCCGAATCATATTCAAAATTAACCGGAACACGTTTATCGCCATGCAGGCTGTAGTACTTCTCTCCAGGCTCATTTTCGGGTAACACAACATAGCACGATTTCTTTTCGAGCGTCCTGCTGGCCTCCAGCCGCGATACCATCAGTTCACTTATTTTTTCGCCATTCCGAATACCCACTTCTTTCAATTTACTCTTGGGCGCAATGGCTTCTGCTACCGTGGCAATTTTGTAAGAGGGTGCTTTCGGGACAAAAATTTCACCACCCACACTATTTTCAAGTGCGTGTAGAACCATTTCAATTCCCTGCTGCATGGTGATGCTGAAGCGGGTCATCCGAAAATCAGTAATGGGCAATTCGCCAGCCTCTTTAATTCTTTGAAAGAAAGGAACGACTGATCCGCGTGATCCCAGTACATTTGCATAGCGTACAACACTGTAAATGGTCTTTTTATTTTGCTCACCCGATTGTGCATCTACAATCAGTTTTTCAAGTTCTTGCTTTGAATTGCCGTACACATTAATTGGCATAACGGCCTTATCGGTTGAGAGCGCTACTACCCTTTCGGTAGAATGAACCATGGTTGCCTCCACTAAATTTTTCGTGCCAACCACGTTCGTCTTGTAACATTCTCCCGGGTTGGCTTCTGTTATGGGAACATGCTTCATGGCAGCGGCATGGATCACAATATGAATTCCCGGAAGAATTTCCATCAATCTTTCTTTATCGCGAACATCACCAATAACAAATTGAACTTTCTTCTTTTGATCAGTTGAAAGTGAGTTTGCCAACTCATATTGCTTTTGTTCGTCACGTGAAAAAATGACAACACGATTTACTTCTGGGTGATGCGCAAGAATGTAATTCAGGAAAGCGGTACCGAAAGAACCGGTTCCGCCAATCAGGAGTATATTTTTATTCGTGAGGGTCATGTTATGAATAAAGGCAATTTATAGCACTCTTAAAAATCTCATTTAATTTTTCAAATCCGCGGTAATCCAGCCCTACTCCCCGGCAATGTTTACGCAATTCGTCTTTATTCATGTTCAGGTAGTGGTCAATTTCCGGATAAGCCGCCTTTACGTATTCTTCTTTAAAATCTTTCACCACCACGCCCACCTTCTTTTCCTGCGCATACAAGTAGTCCTCTGAAATGCCTTCGGTGATCAAAAATGGAAGGCCAGCGTTTAAGTATTCCCCCACCTTAATATTGGAAATAAATTTTTTGGAAGGCCCCGGTGGCACAGCAATAACAGCAAAATCGGCTGCTGCAAAATAATGATGAATATTGGCGTAATCAGAGTGGGCAATCGTGTAGGTTGCCGGACTAACTCCTGCTTCGTTAAAAAGCTTAACTACTTCTTCATCGCGATGAGGCGTGACGATCAGAAAATGAAAACGATTGTCCATTTCCCACAGCCATCGAAACATAAAAGCAGTCTCGTTCCGGTAGTACAAATCACCAAACTTGCCCGGGTAAAAAAGCACCCGTGTGGTATCGGCATAGCCAAGTTTATTCCGCATGGCTGTACGGTTCGCTTGTGAAAACAAAAATTTCTTATCGTTGGCCACCGTAGCGATATTGAAAAAAGAAGCTTTTACTTTCCATTCGTTCTTCAACCGATGGCCCATAAAGCGGGTTCCTGAAGCTATTACATGGGCACTCATGGCTGCCCGCCTTTCCAAAAAGTGGGCAATTTTGTATTGCGGACTATTGGGCTTCCACATCTTGTTATCAATGGCGTACTCACTATGGGGTTCAAACTGATACAAAAAAAATTTGAACCTTAATACAACATGATAAAGGTATAAATATGAGCCTGCCACTGAAGCCAGGGAAACAAAGTGCTTGCACCCCTGCAACCGAAGTTGCAAAACACAAAAGAAGCCTTGAATGATATCAATGAATTTCGAAAGAATTCCAATGCCGGGATTCCACTTAAGTTGCTTCCAGATGATGCCCCCCGACTTCCATTCTTCCACCAATTGTTTTTGCTCTTCGGTAAGCGGGATGCGATCGTCTTCATACGTAATCAGGTAAAGAACATATTCGCCTTGCTCATTGTGCTGGAGATAATCGTTAATGTATAACCAGAAATTGGATTGAATAAGGGGATCGAATAACCGATTGTATAGAAATATTCCGAGTTTTCTTTTCTTCATGAAACCTGAACGTGATTATCAAACCGGCACAGCAACCTTAGTTTTAAGCCCTTTTGAGGTTTTGGGCATGCAAGTTATTGATTACTGAAGATATTGCCCAACCCTAAAAACGCTGGGGAAGATTTTGAATAATGTTTTCAATTTCTGACAATCGATGAGCGTATGAATTTCGCTCCGCATATTGCCTTCGCTGCATGATCTTTTGAGGATCATTATAGAATGGAAGATCTGCAATTACCTGTTCAAAAAGTTCCGGCAGGTCTTTATTCGTTTTAGCCATGTTCAGAAGTTCGGGTAGGGCAGCATAGTCGCTTACGAAACTGCTCACGATCACTTTTCCTGCATGGAGATACTCCAACACTTTATGTGCATTGGTAAGCTGCTCAGGAAATTTCTCAGAATCATAAACCATCAGCAGCACATCGGCCGAGCGAAGATAGTCACCCAGTTTTTCAGTTGAAACCCTTCCTGCGCGGTACACATTCGCCCGCCCGGGCCAGCCATTGCCACCGGTTCCAAAAAAAACAAAATCGACCTGGGGGAATTTATCCACCAGTTTAAAGAGCACGTCAAAATCAATCAGGTTACTATCGAGGTTACCGGCATACACTGCTTTAATCAAATTCTTTCCCGGCAAATTTTGAGGTTGGGCTTCACGGTTGCTTCCCGCCAAACCATGTGGTACTAAATAAGTATGGCGGTTATAGCGTGACAATTTTTTTACAATATTCTGCGAAACGCCCAAGCAAACCTGAGCAGTAGCCGCGGCCTTCCCCAATTGAAAATCCTGGCTATGATCTACAATATGAGAAATAGTCAAAACACGGTCAGGTAAAAATGAAAAATCAAAAAAAACAGAATTATCGAACGACCATACACAGTCGAAAGTAACAGCAGTCAAACGCTGAAGTTGCTGATATTTTCTTCGCATCAAAAATCGTTGTAGAAAGGGAGGGAGGAATCTTAACCCCTTTAAGAACGGGGTATAGTTAATCACCTGAACATTTTTGTAATCCGTTTTTTCATGAGACCACCGATCGGATGGCGGATTCAAAAAATAAACCTGATTATTTTTTGCCAACTCAATGGCATAGTGATGCTTGGAAACAAACAGGTGTGCCCAGTTTTCAGGTGAGATGATCAGAATTCGTTTATTGCGGAAATAATCTTTTTCCATCATCAGATTTTGCTGTACAATTTTTGAACGAGACTGTTCTGATCAGGGTAATTAATCAGCACGGCCTTGTGAGGGCCTTTATAAATAAACATATTTCCTGCCGAAACTGCCGATGCTCCTGCCTGTACGGCTTTCAAAAAATCGTCCATTGTATTCGCTCCGCCCAGGGCAATCAACGGAACATCCACTGCTTTACTCATTCGTTCAATCAATGCTACATCATATCCTTTACCGCTGCCTTCCTTATCGATACTTTGCAATAACAACTCACCGGCTCCTGCCTGTACCGCATTTTTGGCATAGGCAACGGGCTCACTTCCTGTATCGATAGTTCCACTGGCAACATAGGCTTTTTGTTTGCCAAGCCAATTGGTATGCACATCGATGCTAACCGCTACTGCCTGAGACCCAAACTTATCAGCGATTTTTTTTACGATGTCAGGATTTTTAAAGAAAGCCGTTCCGATAATAATTTTTTCAATGCCCGATTGAAAAATTTCAGATGCATCTTCTACCGTACGAACTCCTCCTCCATATGACATCGGCATAAAACATTCACTTGCCATTTGCCGGATAAATTCGAAATCGGGATGCTTCTTATTTCGTGTTGCCCCAATGTCGACTACAGCAATTTCATCTACTTCCTTTTCATTGAAAATTCGCAAGGCATTTAATGGGTCACCAACATAACCCGGTGTTTTAAAGCCGGTAGTCTTCACCAGCTTCCTGTTCTCAATCTGCAATACCGGTATGACTCTGATTCTTCTCATGCTTACATGGCAGCAAAATTGGTAAACAACCGGGCTCCGAACTTATGGCTTTTTTCAGGGTGGAATTGTAACCCCATTACATTTTCACAAATCACTCCGCAGGTAAATTCATGACCGTAAAAGCTTACCGCTAAACGATTTGCCGGATTATGGCAATTGATGTAGAAAGAATGCGTAAAATAAAATCGTGGCTGTTCTTCAAATTTTGTAATCGGGTTGTTTGTCAGAAAGCTTACCTCGCTCCAACCCATGTGAGGAACCCTGAGCGGGGCGATCTGCTGTGCATCAAACTTTTTACATTTTCCTGGTATCAGCGAGAGTCCGCTCAGGTTGCCCTCTTCGCTTGCTTCCAACAGAAGTTGTGCTCCCAAGCAAATACCCAGAATAAAGGTTCCTTTTTTTGATGCCTCTTGAATGGCATCCTGAAGACCCCGCTCATTGATTTTTTGCATGGCCGCATCGAAAGCTCCCACACCCGGCAAGATCAACTTATCGGCCTGCCTGATTTTTTCCGGATCGGAAGTTACCCGCGACTCTATCCCACACTTTTTCAGCATGTTTTGCACCGATGCAAGATTACCGACACTATAATCAATGATGGTGATCATGAGAGTTTGCGGATGCCCTTAATTTTTTGCCAGAAAGGACGCACTATTTTCAATAATGGAAACCGGCTGTAAATAGAATCTTCCACCGGAAATTCTGCATGTTTACGCACAGGGGCTTTCATAATTATTTCAAACTCTTGCTGGCTGAGCCCTAACTTTTTCAGCACAAATTCATGATCTGATTTGCGGGTGGCCTCGTCATACGCTGGCAGGTTCAGCTCTTGCAACGCTTCGTCTCGTGTGAGCTGGCCCGAACAAATCAGGTTCGAGAGGTGTGCCTTCCGTTTATCAATTTTGAATTTGGCAGGTAAAATATATCCCTGATAAAATCTGGTGAAGACCGATTCGTAGTGCTTGCCACCATAGTCGCGCCAGCCCAATTCCATTGCGATGGTTTTCTTTACATCCTTCTTATTGTAAGGCATCAGGTCAAGCAACGAGACGCTTTTAATTCCTTTCCACACCACCCACCACTTCAACGAGGATGTAAAAAGTGGGAAGGTATTGATGGGAACAGAACCAAATTTTTCCTGGATAGCCCGGATATGGATGTGATCGCGTTTGTTGTGAATCCAGGGAGATGGGAGCACCGCTTCCGTAACCACATTGGTTCCGCTCAGGATGTATTTAATATTATGCTTGATAGCCAACTGATATAGTTTTGTAATAATAGCATGGTCAGTTAACAGCTCAATATCTACCACTGAGGCTTTCAGAAAGGAAAGCTGAAGATCTTTGAATTCCTCCCAGTCAATGACAAAAGTATGTAAATCAAACCCCAACCTGTTAACAATGTTTTCAATGTTATGAACCGCTAATTCAGAGTTCCATCCGTTATCAAAATGAACGGCCAGGGGCCGGAGACCGAACTTCTTGGCTTGGTACGCCAGGTACGTACTATCTACACCACCGCTTAATCCTAAAATGCAATCATAAGGCTTCCCTTGTCCGGCTGCTTTTATTTCTTTCACTACAGCCACCAATGCCTGCTCACCTTCCTCTCCCTTTTTCACAAACGCAAGTTCCTGCTTCGCATAATTCGTGCAATATGAACAAACACCCTCCTCGTTAAAGGTCATTTCAGGGTCATCATGTACATCCAACACGCAATTCACACACTGCTGATAAACATCAGTAACCGGAGTTTCTTTTAATACCGATTTAATAACTTTTAACTCCTTCCTGATAGTGTCGGACAGGTCACACTTTGCAATAATTTCCTGTCGCGCCTGTACCGACATGTTTAAAAACACATCAGGGTTGTGATACAGAAATTCTATTTTATCAGCTATTTCTTTCGCTGTTTTAACCTGGAAACTTGAAACGCCATCGGTTGCATATTCCGGTATGCCACCGGTAGGACTGGTGATGGGCACTAAGCCACTCGCCATAGCTTCGCACATGGAAACACCTTGAGTGTCCAGTCGGGATGGACATAAAAAGATTCCAAAATTCTGATGAATGGCCGGTATGGATTTATTCTCAACGAAAGAATTCCTGAGTGTAACATTAGAGAAATGCTTAACCTGATCGGTTAACGATTTGAATAGGTAGCCTTCTCCATAAATGCAAAACTCAAGGTCGTTGAAGAAATTTTTCTGACTTAACAGTTTAATTGCATCAATGGTCAAATCATTTGCATAATTTCTTGCTTTAAAAGAACGGAGAACGAGGATCTTCTTTCTATGGTCTTGAGGTTTGTGGTGAAATGCAAAAAGCGATGTGTCGATTCCGTTTGGTATAACATGCAAATTTTCAAACCTGATGCGAAGGTCATTTTGTGCTGCTTCTTTCAGCCAGCTCGAAACAAAAACAAAATGTACATCACTTCGGCCTCTTGCTTTTTCAACAAATTTTGCTAGTCCCTTAAGCTGCTTTCTATTTTCATGTATATAGTTCCACAGGTATGGCAAGTCACCTATTTTGGTGTAGTTCATCAATCTTCGCTTCCACGAAAGTGCTTCAAAACCATGAATGAAAATCACAAAAGGCTTTTGAAATGACAACACCACATTGGCAATGGTATGCTGAATCAGGTGAGCAGCAATTACATCGGGATTGTACTCTATTACTTTTTGTTCGAAAACAGATTGATCGCGGGTAATGCAAACTGAAATGCCTTCGTACTCAAAAATACGATCCTTCACTACATGCGGGTTGAACCCGATCACTGCCACATCACAACTTGATTGATAGCGTTTAACCCGGCTGTGTACGAATGTATCGCCATACAGCAGGTCGGGACCCGGATAGTCAGCTGAGATTACTAATAAACGTATGCGATTCATCCTCTGAAATTCTACGCTTCTGGAAAGAGGTAATGGTCTGTATTAAACCTGATATGTTTAGCGGGTACTCCACCTACAATTTCAAAATCTTTGACGCTCGATGTTACAACCGCATGTGCCCCAATCACCGCATAGTTACCAATCGTCACACCAGGTAAAATAACAGCTTTATCACCAATCCAAACGCCATTACCAATTCTTACATCCGATTCTTTATGCGGAATTTTAGAATGATTCTCATCTGTAGTAGGCTGACGAAGGTCGTGCGTTTTGGCTGTAATATGAACATAACGGCCGATAGCACAATGCTTCCCAATTTTAACACTTGAGTTCAGTCCTGTATCTACTCTTGACCCCTCATTGATGTAACTGAATTCACCGATCGTAACATTGCCCTCAAGGCTAATACGATAAATACTCACAGAATCCGGTAATGAAAATTGTTTTCGGATTCGTTTATCGTGATAGCGAAGACCTATTTCAAGGATTTTAGCGGAAAACTTCTCTATAATGTTTCTTAACACCTCTGTCGATCTTAAAAAGATTATTAATTCATTTACCCACGATGTAAAGATACGTTCTCAGGTTGATCAGTTGAAACTGGCCCTTTAAAAAAGAATCCATGCTGGTTGGAGGGCAGTTCGCTTCAGTTTACAATAAAAATAATTGCCGTGAGTGCCGTCATCAAAGAGAGCAACGAAAGAACAACTTTCAAAATTCTGAAATCAAGTGTTTTAAATATGCCCACTATCTGAACCATACTTCCGATACAACCCGCCAGGCAGAACCATAACAACGCATATTTCTCATTGAGGCCTATCTGTACCGATAATAGCAAAATTCCAAATTTTAGTATCACAGAAAAAATAATGGCGTTAAGGTAAAAGCGTTGTTTTGACAAAACCTTGTACACGTCAGAGAGGGAAATAGCAATAAAGTTGACAGCGTATTGAAGGGATAGTATCGCTACATAAATTCCAGCTGTTTGCCACGATTCTCCAAACACAAACGGGAACATGATTTTTCCCAGCATGGCAAATCCTGAAAAAATCAACAGCGCCACCCAAAACATAGCCCAGTATAGTTTATAGGTGCTTTCAGAAAGATGCTGCAACGACATTTTCTTCAGTTCCATCGCTTTGGGCAAAAAAACCCCGGCAATTGAATACGGTATCAATCGATTGACAATTTCAAGGAGGCTGCTAGAGAGCGCGTAATTACCTACTACCTGTGAGTTGAATTGAATGGTAAAAAAATAAATGGGTAAATGACCTGAAAGAAGCATTAACAGATTTGTTGGAAGGGTGTAAAAAGGAAAATTTTTATACTGGTACGCCACTTTCCTGACACCCGTCCAACTAATCGATTGATTAAATCGACCAAGCGTATTCTTCAGGTTCCCAAATGAAAACAAAGTAACCAGAATACCTGCAACCTTACCCGTGATGTCACCCCATACCAACCCAATTGCTCTTGCCTGAATATTTAACGCATAAAAAATATTAAAACCACGCGACAATAGATTTAACGAAAAGCCGCTCAGACCATTACTTAAAAATTTTTTTCTGCTGACATTTGTTGAAACTAAAATTTCAAGTCCACCGCCCAATACGGTTGCCACCGGAACCAGATAGAGCAGATACTCCGGCCACGAAACTCCAATAAATTGAAGGATGTACTCACTTCCTAAAAAAATTACCGCTGTTGCCAGAAGGGAAACTGCCACGATTGACAGGAAGGAAAGTGCTATGGCATTGTTACGCTGCCCGGGAGTTTCAGTAACTACAATAGCTTCGGTATATCTCAGGCTGCCAATCAACACCAAATTTGTTACGATGGTATTAAATAGCGCAAATACTCCATATTGCTCTGGGGAGTATAACCGTGTAATGATTGGGGATAATACAAATTGAATAAGTGAGATCGCAATATTCCATGAGGTTACAATGGAAACGTAACGGATGAACGTTCCCTCCTGCCGGATCTTGTTTATCTGCAAACCAATATTACGCCACATGAAAAAGTTCCGAAAGATACAGTGAACGAACACGTTCCTCAAAATTATCAGCAGCCATCGAAAAAAATACAACTGTCATTGCTTGTCTGCCCCACACCGGTGGCCCGCAATCATTCATTTGGATGCTCTTTGACAGATTCCGGCTCAAGGCCTGAATGACTTTCACTATTTTTTGAGATGGTTAGTAGTCTCCAATAAATCCTGACACTGAAATCATTAATTTTGAACCTCATTTACTATCCATGCACAAACAGGTAAAAAAGAATCAGGTCACGTTCAATGTTAACGGAAGTTTGGAGGTATGGGAAACAGTGGAAGACAATTCCTGGGAGTCATCTACTTTTGCTGTACTGGATCACTACATAAAACCATCGCACACGGTAGTTGATATTGGCGCATGGATCGGGCCCATTACGCTTTACTGCGCTTCGCTGGCCAACCATTGTTTTTCTTTCGAGCCAGACCCGGTAGCCTATAAAGAATTTTCAGAAAATATCAAGCTTAATCCTTCGCTGGCAGCAAAGATTACCGCCTTCAATAAAGCAATCACCACGGATGGCAAACCGGTTAAACTCTTTTCACGATTTAGCCATGGCGATTCCGGTTCCAGCCTTCTTAAAAGAATAAAATCCAAAAACGATTTTGTGGAGGCTGAGTCATTAACCTTTACCAGGTTCACAGAAATTCATGCAGTACCCAAAATCGATTTTATTAAAATGGATGTAGAGGGCAGTGAGTTTTTTCTACTGCCAACCATGCTTGAATATTTGAAAAAAAACAAGCCCACCTTGTTGATTTCATTTCATCATGCCGCCCTCTGTGAATTTTTTCAACTCAGGTACATGCCCGTTGGTTTATTAAGAAGGATTTATCG
This sequence comes from Cyclobacteriaceae bacterium, assembly GCA_049306095.1. GTDB lineage: Bacteria > Bacteroidota > Bacteroidia > Cytophagales > Cyclobacteriaceae > UBA2336. The sequence goes on along the minus strand of JBAQPU010000030.1, from coordinate 126,123 downwards.
TTTTTTATTTCCATCGCAACAGCACTTTAAAAAAATGGCCGATAATGAAATCATTAAAATAATTAGTCAGCTAAATTTTTATGATGTCTTCGACACACACCTGAATAAGGTATCGGTTGAAAGTCTTTCACAGGCAGGATTGGAAAATATTGATTCGCTTGTCTTTCATAAAAGCTAAATTTTGCCTTACCATACACGATCGGTAACTTTCTATCCGGATGCGCATTCTGTTTCTTGTTCCATATCCCCCGGGTGAAGCCCCTTCGCAGCGTTTTCGTTTTGAACAATATTTCTCGCATCTCAGAAAGGCAGGGCACACCTACAATCTTCAATCGTACCTATCGTTAGAAGCCTGGAAAAATCTTTACCAGGCCGAAGACAGTTTTTCAAAAGCATTCTCCATTATATCAGGGTTTTTTAAACGTCTTGGTCTTCTTCCAACCCTTGGGAAATACGATTTTGTTTTCATTCATCGCGAAGCAGCACCGGTTGGCCCTCCTTTTTTCGAATGGATCATCAGTAAAATTTTCAGGAAGAAAATTATCTACGACTTTGATGATGCCATCTGGATGACTGATAAAACCTCAGAAAGTACTCTTCAAAAAATAATCCGGTGGAGAAGTAAGGTTGGTTCCATTTGTTCGTGGAGCTACAAAATAAGTTGTGGCAATCAATACCTGGCCGATTATGCGAAACAATTTAACCTGCAGGTAATCGTCAATCCGACCACCATTGATACCGAAGCAATGCATAATCCGAAGCTGTTCGCGGAAAAGGCCAGTCGGCAACTCATTACGATTGGGTGGACGGGCTCACACTCAACCTTAAAATATTTGAAGGTGTTGGAGGAGGCGATTAAAGTACTAGAAAAAAAACATGCCCTCCTGCGATTTTTGGTCATTGCTGATCAAAAACCGCTTTTGAATATTCAATCAATGGAGTTTCTTTCGTGGAAGAAAAATTCGGAAGTTCACGATCTGATGAAGATAGACATTGGCGTTATGCCATTGCCAGACGATGACTGGTCGAAAGGCAAATGTGGGTTTAAGGCTCTTCAATATATGGCCTTGGAAATTCCTACCGTTGCCTCACCTGTTGGCGTGAATTCAAACATCGTTGACCATGGTAAAAACGGCTTTCTTTGCTCCACTCATGAGGAGTGGGTAGCAGCACTGGAGTTACTTGTTCAGGATGTGGCCCTCCGAAAACAAATCGGTCAGGAGGGGCGAAAGAAAATTATCAGTCACTATTCTGTTGAATCCAACGCTGCTGTTTTTCTGTCGCTGTTCCAATAATGGAACAACAGGCTGAGCGCAACAAGATAATACGGCATGAGTAAAATTTTATAACGCGCCAGTGTTCCGAAATTATAGGTGGAGACTCCCACTCCAAACGCAAAAATCAAGGAAAAGACTAAGCAAAAACCAACCTCAGCATTCACATAGCGAAATATGGTTGTTCGCATTTTAAAAATCACATAAAACGTTATCAGCAACGTAAACAAACTTTCAATCGCAGAAAAAACCATAAGGGGGTTTCTGATTTCCCAAACATAGGGTCTGAATAACGAAACGTTGATTGCCCTGGGCGCCAGTTTTATCATCGTGCCGATCGTGCCATCGAGTTCGCCCAACGAGTATCCGGATCCTCCTTCTTTTCCCCATCCGTACCGGATATCATAGGCTGTTATGCGTGAAGTCTCTGCAATCTTTTCCAACGAATACTTAGCATCGTCTTTGGTTATCCGGTCAACAGTAAAATACGATGAGGCAATACAGAAAATCACAAAAAAGGGAATCAACATTACTCTCAGCATGGTTGATCGCACCTGTAAGAAGTAAGATGAAGTAACCCACACAATCGCGCCCGCCAAAAAGCTGATCAGGACATATTTTTTGAGCGAATAAACACAGTAAAACGAAAACAGCATGAGCAGGAAATAGCCGAGGTGAATTTTTTTACTGATAATTGTTTTTGAAAGACAATAAGTAGCCACACCAATGAATGCCACGGTAAGTGTATCTTTCAGAATACCGGAACCCCAGAAAATAATAGAGGGGACAAACAGGCAACTAATCGCCAGTAACTTTACTGCCCCCCGGTGCCGCACGTAAAAAGCCAGAAACATCATCCATCCTCCGGCAAACGCCAATACACTAAATAAAACGGCTGTTGCACTGTAAGACGAGAACGTGATCAAATCAAATACAGCGGCCATACGAATTACAAAATATGAATGCTGATCGCGGTAGTACCAGATCTTCTCTGCATAGTTCCAATAGCCCGGGCCGTACTGCCCTTCTGCGAAAAGTAGCCTCAACCCGGTGGCAGGTGATTCTATAAACGCCTCCCAAATATGACGACTGCCATGGGTATGATAGTTGAAGGTATCGCCTCCGTTATAATAAAACTGATAGATAAAACCCAATGCCAGGGCTCCTATGATCCTTACTGTTAATGCCGGAAGAAAATATTTACGATTAACTTCGTCTGTTACATGTGGCCGGATGATATACGCTGCCACATAAACGAGGAAAACTATAATTGGCGTTACAATAAAGTCTCGTAGCTCCACAAGATAAAGGTATTACTTCTTTTGCAGCCAAACCGCTAATTGCATCCCGGTGTTTGTCTCCTTCATAATCCACGATAAAAACGGGTGTATCATTACCGGGAATGGAGCTGCCGAGCAAACATAATATTGATGAAATACAATCGTATAGTTCATGGTACTTTTGGAATGTTCTTCAAAGGATTTTAAATCAAACTCATACAGGTGATAAGGTTCATGCATGGGGCTGATGTTAGTGACATAATTTGTGCCGATCAGCCGATAATACAGATTAATTAATTTGGCAAGCAGATGACGGGAGGATGGTATTTCGATATGAATAATCCCGCCCGGCTTCAACCATTTAATTGCCTTTTCTACACTTTTTGCCGGATCATACAGATGTTCGAGTACGGCCCCAAAGGTTATAAAATCAAAAAAACCCTCTTCATAGTCTGTTGTTTCAATGGCTCCCCGGGTAAGCTTCTTCGGGTCGATCTTCATTTTTTCAAGCGCCATTTTATGGAAAGACTCTGAGGCTTCAAACCCATAGGCATCAAACCCAGCACTTTGTAATGAGATCATGCATTTACCAAGCCCGGCCCCAATATCCAATGCTTTCATTCCGGGTTTTACATCCATCAATTTTTTAAGCCGATCAATTTCCTGTTTGAAATAGTCTGAGTCGTATTGAAAATATTCCGGCTTCCAATAATCCTCAGCGGGAATTCCATAGTGATCCTGGATATCAACTGGAATGGGTTGAGGATTTGCATAGATCAAATGACAATTGGTGCACTTCAGCACCGTGATGGCAATTCCTGTTTTTGTTCGTGGGGTAAATCCTTGCGATTGATTCAATCGTTGACCTAAAACTTTATGATCTTTAGACTTGCTGCCACACATAACACAACAGGGCACATCTTGAAAAGAATATCGGTTTTTCAAATTCATGATAACATTCAGTCCCCCTTCTCCATTTTTTTCAGTCGCTTCTTCGCGCTTTTGTATGCCTCATCTTTACGTTTAGCCTTTTTCTTTACCTCTTTAAAATACTTCTTCGCCTCAGCTTTATTCCCTTGTTTCTCGGCTATTTCTCCTAGTGCAATAAGCGAGTACAAATAATATCCAGATTCGGTGGCTTCAATTTGCTCGGCAAACTTTACGCATAGCTGATAATATCTTTTTGCTTCATCGAAGTTTTTGCGGGCATCATAAATTTCACCCAGATAAAAAGCAGCATACCGGCCGCTGGTAGCTTCATAGCCTAACTTCCCACTATCAATGCACGCCAAAATACTTTTACAAACCGGTTCGGCCTGTGTAAACCTTCCCATCGAATACAAAATGCGTGCATAATACCGGTGAAAAAAAGGATTGTCCGGATAGGTTTGACTCAAGTACTCACTAATTTGAAAAGCCTCTGCCTGATTATTTTCATAGCTGTTTAAAATTCGCATGAGCCACATCATGGCTTCGGTGCGGGTGTAGAAGGCATTATACGAAACTTCCCTGAGTTGCTTCAGTCCTAATGCTTTATCTCCTTTCGGAAAAAACCACAAGATTGGTTTCAGGGCCGGGTAATTTTCAGGAACCCACACCGAAAAATAATTAAACAACGCATCGCCAAACAACAATTCTGGACTCAGGTTTTGTTTGCTTTTACTTTCTTCCAGGTAATTCAGCGCACTCTTTCCGGCCGATGCCGCCTTTCCCCAGTTTTTTCTTTCTTCATCGGAATACAATCTTCCCTTGAACCCATAGGCCGCAGCCAGAAAGAAAGATGCCTCTACTTTATATTCGGGGTACTTGTCGTACAACTTCTCGGCCACGGTGATGGTGCTGTCCATGTAGGCTATGAAAATTTCATCGTGCGATTTGTCTTTGGTATTGGGCATGATTTTCCACCACTCAATCAATCCCATTAAAAAATACGGCAACGGGTGCCAGATGTACTGATGACGCAAGTGGCGAAATGTTTTCTCGGCATCATCAAATTTAAAATTGTATAAATCGTTTAACGCCTGGGTACATTCCAGTTGAACTCTCAAATCATTCAGCAAAATAATGGTGGTATCTTTTTTTACCGTTGTTTGTGACGAAGCCGGAAAAACAGCGACTAACTGAAGAAGGAATATCAAAAGTAGGTAGGTGGCAATAGGCAGTAAGCAATTGGCAGTAGGCAATAGGCTATTAAAAACAGGGTTGCCTACTGCTTTTTGCCTACTGCCTACTTTTCTAAATTGCCACATAGTTTAATCCATGTTAACCCCGAATGCCAACAACAAACGAAACTAAATCAATATTTGCTACAGACAAAAAACTGTTATTTGTTTTACTGTGCGTTTCCACCCTCTTTCTTCTGTACATTAAAAAGTCTTTTATAGAAAACGAAACCGCGGCCTTTGAGTTTCTGCAAGATCGCCCCGAAGGCATGGTTCTGAAAGTTGTCAGTACGCTTCAGTTCATTTCCATACCCATCGTTTACTTGTGGAAGTTCACGGTAATCGCTTTCGTTATTTGGGTAGGATGTTTTATGTACGGTTATCGGGTGAGCTACACACAATGTTGGGGAGTGGTGATTGGTGCCGAGTTTATTTTTCTTATTCCTGAGACTCTTAAAATTATTTATTTCCTGACGGTCGAAACCGATCCCTCCTATTGGGACATCGGTTCCTTCTACCCCCTCTCCCTCATGCACTTTTTTGATTACTATGCCATCGATAGGAAGTGGGCTTATCCTCTAAGAGCATTGAACCTCTTCGAAGTTGTTTACTGGTTTGCACTGGTTGCAGGCATCCATCACTACGCACAAAAAGAAAAGCGCAACGTTTGGTTCATTGTACTCAGTTCGTATATCCTGCTTTTCTTCCTGTGGCTGGTCTTTTACGTGATCGTTTATAAGTAGTCTTGAGTCGTTTAGTCCTGAGTATAACCGCAATCACAATTTCCACCAATAAATCAATCAATTACAGATTATGCTGAGGGACTCATTACTAAGAACTTCTGACGATTGGCATCCGTATAAACGCAATGAAACATATGGACTAATTTCCCTATTTTCGCCCCTTATATTTAGTCATTAGAACTTAGGACATTAAGGGCTGTTGTCGACTTAACCAATCAGCACATTACCGAATCAACAAATTATCACATCAACGACTCATCACATGAATTTTCAGAAAACAAATAATATTACCGGGTGGATACTCTTCACCATTGCCCTGGCAGTGTACTGGCTTACCATGGAAGAAACCGCCAGTTATTGGGATTGCGGTGAATTTATTGCGGTTTCCTACAAATTGGAAGTACCCCACCCTCCGGGCGCACCGCTGTTCCTGCTCATTGGCCGGTTATTTTCCTTCCTTTCCTTTGGCGATGTAACCAAGGTTGCCTACTGGATCAATTTTGTAAGTGTGCTGTCCAGTGCCTTTACCATTCTTTTCCTCTTCTGGTCTATTGTTTTGTTTGGTCGCAAGCTCCTGAAAATTTCAACAGACGAAGAGCTTTCGAAGAACACTTTACTCCTGATGGGTGCCGGTGCCGTGGGCGCTCTTGCTTATACCTTCTCCGATTCGTTCTGGTTCTCTGCCGTTGAAGCGGAGGTGTATGCGATGTCATCATTCTTTACTGCCTTTGTGGTGTGGGCCATGCTCAAGTGGGATGTTATTGAAGACGAAGCGAAAGCCAACCGCTGGCTGATTCTCCTCTTCTACATGATGGGGCTTTCCATTGGCGTACACATGCTTAACCTGGTAACGCTTCCCGCCCTTGGACTAATCTTTTATTTCAAAAAATATAAACCCACAACCTGGGGCATTGTTGCCACGCTGTTGATTAGCGGAATGTTGATTCTGGTTATCAACGATTTAATCGTGCCCGGGCTTCCTGCCATTGCCGGCAACTTTGAAATTTTCTTTGTTAACTCGCTTCGGCTGCCTTTCGGATCAGGCGTGATTTTCTTCTGCCTGCTGATCATCGGAGGGCTTGTGTATGGAATCCGCTACTCTCAAAAAAATCAAAAAGAAGTTCTGAATACTTTTTTACTCTCTACCGCATTTGTGTTACTCGGCTACACCTCCTATGCGGTGATTGTCGTTCGCTCGAATTACCAAACACCCATTAATGAAAATGATCCGAGCGACATCATGAGTTTCGTGAGCTACCTGAAGCGTGAGCAGTACGGCAGCAGACCTTTATTGTATGGCGAATATTTTACCGCCCAACCCATAGGCATTAAAGAAGGCGCGCCCATTTATAAAAAAGGAAAAGACCGCTACGAAATTGAACAGCGGCAAACGTCTTACGAATACAACCCTAAGGACATGACCATCCTTCCGCGGATTTATAGTCGCGATCCGCAACAGGTGGCAAAATACCGCGAGCTGCTGAATTTGCGCGAGGGTGAGAAACCAACGTTTTCCGATAACATCAGCTTTATGTTCTCCCATCAAATCGGCTGGATGTACGCCCGCTACTTCATGTGGAATTTTGCCGGCAGAGAAAGTGACGAAATTGGAGCCAACTGGCTGAGGCCATCGGATTGGTTTGATGATGTACCGGAAGCACTTTCAAATAAAGCTCGCAACAATTACTTCATGATTCCCTTTGTACTGGGGCTGATTGGCATGTTTTACCAAACCGTAAACGATAACAAAAACATGGCCGTGGTAGGCCTGCTGTTCCTACTGACGGGTGCAGCCCTGGTTGTTTATTTGAATGGTCCGGCATCTGAGCCGCGCGAACGCGATTACATTTATGCCGGTTCGTACTATGCATACTGTTTCTGGATTGGCTTTGCCGTTATCGCGTTGGCGCAGTGGCTGTCGGCCGTAACTAAAAATTTAAAGACCGCATCCATTGCGGCTATTCTGATTTGCAGTTCGGCTCCGGCCATCATGGCTGCTCAGGGATGGGACGATCACGATCGCTCCAATCGCTTTTTCTCGACCGACTCCGCGATCAACTACCTGCAATCGTGCGCTCCTAATGCCATCATTTTTACCGGTGGCGATAACGACACCTTCCCGTTGTGGTATGCACAGGAAGTAGAAGGCGTTCGTACCGATATGCGTGTGGTGGTGCTTAGCTACTACAATACCGACTGGTACATCCAGCAGAGTATGCAACAACATTATGAATCAAAGCCGTTGCCGTACACCTTGTCGCTCGATCAATACCGTCAGGGCGGGCCTAACGATTATCTTCCTTATGAAGATCTGAAGATTAAAGCGATGGACCTCCAGCAGTATATCGGGTTGCTGGCGAAAGATTATCAAGGGTTAAGACTGTATCCATCCGCTAACGTGGTTCCTACAAAAGATATCGTGCTGAATGTAGATGTTGAAAAAGTAAAATCGATGGGCATTATTCCCGAGGGCATGGATAGTTTGGTGGTTCCTCAAATGTTATTGCGGGTAAAAGGCAATGCGCTGGAGAAGAAAGACCTGGCCTTGCTGGATCTGCTGCTCACCAATAATTGGGAACGCCCGCTGTATGTCAACCATACTTCGCTTTCACAATTCAATATTGACTTAACCCCTTATATTGTTACCGAGGGTAACACCTTCCGCATATTGCCGGTGTTCAATGCCAATCCAAGAACCAGGCTGGTTAATACAAAGGTTGCTTACGAAAACATGCTCAAAAAATTCCAGTTCCGCGGACTGGAGGATTCAACGGCTTACTATAGTGTTGATCACCGGAGTTTTATACTCAACCATCGCAGCTCATTCAACGATCTGGCTGATGCCCTGATTGAAAAAGGTGATAAAGAGAAAGCCCGCGAAGTGGTGTTGTACAGCCTTGCCAAAATGCCGAACAGCTCCGTTCCGTACGATGTAACCAACGCCCGCAATATTGAAATGCTGTTCGAGGTAGGTGAAAAAGAAAAGGCTGTCGAGCTCACCCAAATTCTTGGAAAAGCAATGGATGAAACCGCCAGCTACTATTTGAAAAAAGGAGATTACAATTCTGACTTATACAATAGTGTTCTTGTATTGGGGGAAATTCAGCGGGTATTGTACCGGTATGGCGAAGCTGACTTGGCTAAAAAATACGAAGACCTGTATACTGCCTACGCTGACAGGATGCAGTTGGAAACGAAGTAATTTAAAATTCCGCGATTCAGGGTTCAACGTTAGAGAGTTCAATAACTCGAAACTTTGAACCTTGAATTTTGACCAACTTATTTCCTAACAACTAACAACAAATCCAAGGCCTCCTCCGCTTTATCCGTAACAAAGTAATCATCATGGCGGATGCTGCTCACCAGCGACCCATCGTTTGTGTGAAGTTTATTGCGGTTCATCCGGTTCAGTAATTCATACGGAATGCGCAACAGCCACGCGGGAAGGTTATATTGAAGATTAAAAATATCCCACCGGGTAATTTTCTCTACCGATTTTTTATTCTGTTCGTAATACTCCATCACCCGGTCGTTACCCGTGATTCCCTTCATTTCTACCGCCTGAAAGATTCCGGATGCCAGTGCTTTTAATTCGTGCGCCAGGTATTCGCGAATGTGCCAGGGATTGCGTGAAAGCGACATCTTCCGGTTAGGCGTGGTGATCAACGCAATGCCGCCCGGCTTCAGCACCCGATGAATTTCTTTCAGGTAAAGCCCATCGTTTTGTATGTGCTCGATTACCTGGAAGCTTACGACACAGTCGTACGTATCATCGGGCAGTCCACCCAGCGGAGGAATGTTCATACTGATAAATTTTCCTTCTGGATGCTTCTGTCGTAAAACAGCCAGGGCTTCTTCAATTTTATCGACCGCAGTAAATTGCGCTGATTTTTTCATGAGTGTTTCCACGCCTCTGCCTTCGCCACAGCCCACTTCCAACACATTTCCATGAACGTATTCCTGTGCCACAACATAAGCCTTAAACAAACGTTGATGAAGCGGGTTGTCTGAAGGGATTTGATCAGAGGTTATTTCGGTTGTATAGATTTTTGCCATTCTTGAATTTAATTTTTTAGTTGTACACCGAAAAAGAGGCGGTCAAACGACTTCCGCACCAAACAGGGGGCAAAATTAATTGAATGAAACAGAAATATCCGGAAAGGAATATTTTAATTAACAATAATCCGTTTCCATACCCAGGACATCTTGCCGGACTTGTTCCGGCATCCTTATTAAGGGGAGATCGCGATTAAGGGGAGATCGCGGGACTAGCCCGCGAAGGCTTCAAAGAGGTATCTTTACGGACTATCAGCTTAATTTGAAGAAGGCAATGAAAAGAATAGGCATCGGAATTTTATGCTTAGTGTGCCTGGGGGCCCATGCCCAGGTGCTCCGTGATATTAATTACTCCTATCGGTACAACCCCGGCATAGGTTTCTTTCTGAATTGGAACGTCACGCGTTCAGGAGATACCTACACGCTATTTTACGATTTACAGCTTACCGATACAACCCAAAAGAATGCCTATAGCATTCAGTTTGAATTACGCGAATCGTTGAGCGATAAAAGCGGTAACGCAGTCACAACCCCCTCATCCCTTTCAGGCTCAAGAGACTTTCAAGCTCAGGAAAAACAAAATATTTTGGTTGCGAAGGTAAAGGCTGGTGATGGCGACAAGGCAACTGTGTACATTTTTTACAACCTGCTTCCAACTCAAAATTCACAATACCTGGTTGTTAATCAGCGCCCTGTTCTCAACGGATTTGTTCATCTTCAGGAGCCTCTTCAGTTTTTGGGGTTTGATCAGCGGCCTGTTACGGCCAGTTATTACAGCGATTTTTTCCCTGCTGCGGCTCCTCCCTTTGCAACGGCACAGGCCAAAGTTTCGAAAACCATTGCCCCCGACTCACTCTTTTCAATTGATCCTGCCTTAGCTACAAAATTTTTAAAAAAGGGACTTTACCTTCTTCAAACCGATACGGCATCAACAACCGGACTGGCTTTTCGGGTCGAAGATGATTACCCCAAACTTGGCCGGCTTGAAACATTGGCAGGGCCCCTCCTCTACATCTGTACAAAACAGGAAAATGAAAAGCTCCGGCAGGCCGGCAACGATAAAAAGAAATTCGATCAGGTTATTTTATCCATTACGGGCAATGCCGAACGCGCCCGCACGTTCATGCGCACTTATTTTAAACGAGTGGAACTGGCCAATCAATACTTCACCTCCTATAAAGAAGGATGGAAGACCGACCGCGGCATGATCTACATCATCTTTGGAGTTCCAGAAGAAGTGTATCTGTTTGATGACCGCGAAGTATGGGAATACAAAAACGAACAGACTAAAATCAGGTTTCAGTTTACCAAGTCTCCTTCGTTGTTCGACCCTGATAATTACGTGCTGATCAGGGACAAAAAATTTAATACTCCCTGGTTGGATATGGTTGACCTGTGGAGAAAAGCCCGATTCTAATTACGATTTTAGATTTCAGATTTACGATTTAGTCTTAGAAAAATCGTAAATCGTAAAGCGTAAATCTAAAAAGATGAGTGACATGATCTACGGTACCCGCGCGGTAATGGAAGCAATTAAAGCCGGGAAACAAATTGAAAAAATACTAATTCAAACCGGACTGAATAACGACTTAATCCGTGAATTATCTTCCACTGCCCGCGAGCACAACGTGCCCATTACGTATGTGCCGCTTGAAAAGCTAAACCGCCTGTATTCCAACAGCAAAAATCATCAGGGTGTAATCTGCATGCTGTCGGCTGTAACCTACGCTTCCTTAAATGATTTAATTGACTTTGCTTACAGCGAAGGCCGCGAACCATTATTTATTATACTCGATCGTATTACCGATGTGCGCAACTTTGGAGCCATTGCCCGCACCGCAGAGTGCGCGGGCGTAGAGGGTATTATTATTGGCGACAAAGGCAATGCCCCTATCACCAGCGATGCCATGAAAACATCTGCCGGGGCGTTAAACCACCTGCCGGTTTGCCGCGAACCCGATTTAAAGAAGACGATCAAATTTCTGCGCGACAACGGTATTATGATTGTGGCCTGTACCGAAAAAGCTGATCAAAATATTTACGATGTAAAATTCGACAGGCCCGTAGCGCTTATCATGGGATCGGAAGAAGATGGAATTTCAGATACGCTGTTGCGTGAATGTGATGAACTTGTAAAAATCCCCATGAAAGGAAAAATCGAATCGCTGAATGTTTCGGTGGCCACCGGAATAGCGGTGTATGAAATTGTCAGGCAGAGATTAGCAAATTAGCTATCTGTAAATTAAAGAAACTCCCCTCCTCCCTGCATGGCTTTCACATCGTTCACAAATTTACGGAACTGTTCTTCTTTGTCTTTCTCGCACACGATTATCACATTACCAAACTCCGCCACCAGGTAACCGTTCAATCCCTGCACCACAATTAATTTATCGGTGGAGGCCCGCACCATAGAGTTTCGGGTGTCATACAAAAGTACCTTTCCCTTGACCACATTATGGTGTTCATCTTTTATGGAAAGGTCGTGGATCGATCCCCACGAACCCAAATCGCTCCAGGTAAAATTGCCGAGGCACACATACACATTCGTGGCCTTTTCCATCACACCATAATCAATGGAAATATTTTTACACTGGGCGTATGCTTTCTCAATCGCCTGGGTTTCGCCCGGGGTATTAAAAAATTGTTTTGCTTCTTCGAACACTTCCGTCATTTCAGGTAAATGCTCCCCTATGGCTTTAACGATTGCCTGTACGCCCCAGATAAAAATTCCTGAGTTCCATACAAAATCACCGCTTTCTAAAAATTTCTTTGCCAACGACAGCTCGGGTTTTTCGGTAAACGTTTTAACCTTCTTGGCAACTTTTTTATCCGGTAAAAACTGAATGTACCCATAGCCGGTTTCGGGCCGTGTGGGAGTTATACCCAGCGTCAATAATTTATCCTGGTCTTTGGCCTGCTCGGCCGCTTTCAAAATGGTTTCACTAAACTCCTCTTCTTTTAAAATCAGATGATCGGATGGGCTCACCACAATCACGGCATCGTTGTTGAGTTGGTGGATGCGATAGCTTGCATACGCAATGCACGCGGCAGTATTCTTGCGCATGGGTTCAAGCAGAATTTGATCCGGATACAATTCTGGTAATTGATCATGTACCAGATGCCCGTGTTCCTGATGCGTGACTACGTAAATATTTTCCTTCGGACAAATGGATGCAAACCGATCGTAGGTTGATTGCAACAGTGTTTTTCCGGTTCCTAAAACATCCAGAAACTGTTTCGGTTTCGCATTCCGGCTGTAGGGCCAAAATCGCACCCCTACGCCTCCTGCCATTAATACGATGTATAGATTTTTATTCATGTAAAAAGACCGTTTGGAAAGGCGGTCGCCAAGCAGGGATTTTAAAATACCCATGAAGAGGTTTAAGATTTAAGAATTACAAGGTACGATTTTGATACCGGAAAAAATTATCCTTGATCCAACTAAAATCAGTTTCGATCGCCAGAAGGATATTTTTCAGAATGACACCTTAACAGAGTTCCAGGCCCTACTATGGAAATTTGATTTTGCACAAAAGCGACCCTGGTGCCATGGAGCATCCAATCGGCTTGCTCACCCAAAGAGCACTTTTACGTTGAGAACCATCCATTTCCTTTGAGCTGGGTACACGTACCTTTATCCATGAAGTGTTACCACTTTTGGCGACCCCACTCATAATATTTCCTCTTGAATCATGCCTCTTTGGCTATGAATGCATCCATCCGCATGTCTTAACAAAGTCGGATGGCGGGTAGAATTTAGTATTGCCGCAATTTTATTTGCATTTAGGTCGTTTTTACCAATGCCTGTTATGGTAACCTGTTCTTTAACAGAATAAATTTCTAGGGCAGCGCCTTAACTCTATTGAGTCAGATTTTGCTCTTGCTGGGATTCATTTAATAAAACATCCCGTGCAATTTTTTTGATAATTTTTACTAAATTCAATCTCCTGTCAAAATTAGCTTTGTCTATGAGCAAAGACACACGATTTGACACTTATTACTGTTAGGAATTATGATGTTGGTTGAAGAGAAAGATGCGCTAAAATTAAAACTCAAAGAGGTTTTTGGCTACGGACAGTTCCGCGGAAATCAGGAGACTGTGATCCGCAACATCCTGGATGGCAGAAATACCTTCGTCATCATGCCTACCGGGGCAGGTAAATCGCTTTGTTACCAGCTGCCCGCATTAATGAATGACGGCCTGGCCATTGTCATCTCTCCACTTATTGCCTTGATGAAAAATCAGGTCGACCAGCTTAATGCCTATGGTGTTAATGCCCGCTTTCTGAACTCTACCCTTTCAAAAGGAGAAATCACCCGTTTGAAAAAAGATACCATGAACGGCATTGTAAAATTGCTGTACGTGGCACCTGAATCGCTGACCAAAGAAGAAAACGTTGAGTTTCTTAAAAAAGTAAATGTATCGTTCGTGGCCATTGATGAGGCGCACTGTATTTCTGAGTGGGGGCATGATTTTCGTCCGGAATACAGAAAAATAAAATCCATCATCCAGCAATTTGGGAACCTGCCGGTGATTGCCTTAACCGCCACGGCTACACCCAAAGTACAGCTTGATATTCAGAAAAATTTACAAATGGAAGATGCCGATGTATTCATGTCATCTTTCAACCGTAAAAATCTATACTACGAAGTACGCCCGAAGAAGGAAACCAAAAAGCAACTCATTCGCTTCATGCGCGAACACAAAGGCAAGTCGGGCATTGTGTATTGCCTCAGTCGCAAAAAAGTAGAAGAGATTGCACAACTACTATCAGTTAACGGATTTAAAGCCGCCCCCTACCACGCTGGCCTTGATCCGGATGTGCGCGAAAAAAATCAGGATGATTTTTTGAATGAGGAGACTGACATTATTGTGGCTACCATTGCCTTCGGAATGGGTATCGATAAACCAGACGTTCGCTTTGTGGTGCACTACGATGTGCCCAAATCGCTGGAAGGATACTACCAGGAAACCGGTCGAGGTGGCCGCGATGGACTGGAAGGACATTGCTTAATGTTTTACAGTCATAACGACCTGAACAAACTCGAGAAATTCAATAAAGACAAATCCGTTCAGGAGCGTGAGAATGCCCGCATCCTGTTACAGGAGATGGAATTCTATGCCGAGTCGCCCGTGTGTCGCAGGCGTCAGTTGCTTCACTACTTTGGTGAAGAGTTTAAGCAGGATAACTGTGGCATGTGCGACAACTGCATGCACCCGCGCGAGCGCTTCGATGGCATGGAATACGTGACCATGGTGTTGCAGGCAGTGAAACAAACCAACGAACGTTTTGGATTGGGACACCTGGTACATGTTATTCGTGGCGTAGAAGATGAATACGTAAAGAGCTATGGGCATTTTGATTTGCCGATTTATGGTAAGGGTGGAGACGAGGATCCTGACTTCTGGAAATCAGTGGTTCGGCAAACCTTGATTTTCCAATACCTCGAAAAAGATATCGATAACATTGGCGTGTTGAAGATCTCTCCTCGCGGAGAGGCCTTCCTGAAAAAACCGCATGCCATCGAGTTGGCAAAAGATCACGACTTCACGACCGATATTGACGAAGAAGAGGTTTCAACTGAAAAAGCTCCCGCCAACGCGAAGTCGTACGATGACAAACTCTTCGAAATGCTGAAGACCCTGCGGAAAAAAATTGCGAAGGAGAAAGACCTTCCTCCGTATGTCATCTTCCAGGATCCTTCCCTTGAAGAAATGGCCACTACCTACCCTACCACCAAAGAAGATCTGGCGCAGATCAACGGTGTAGGCATGGGCAAAGTGAATAAGTTCGGGGCTGAATTTTTAGAGCTGATCCAAAACTATGTAGATGAGCATGACATTGAAACAGCTTCTGAAATCGTTATCAAGTCGTCTGTTAATAAATCAAAAACAAAAATTTTGATCATTCAGCAAATTGACAGAAAGATTGACCTGGAAGAAATTGCCGAAACGGCCAAAATCAGCTTCAATGAATTGCTGAACGAAATTGAGAATATCAGCTATTCTGGTACCAAATTAAACCTGAACTATTATATCGATCAAATGATCGACAAGCACAAGCAGGACGACATTCACGATTATTTCATGAATGCCGATACCGATAACCTGGAGGCCGCCTTAAATGACGAAAGCCTGTCTGACTACTCGGAGGAAGACATCCGTCTGATGCGGATACAGTTTATGAGCGAGTACGCGCATTAAGTTCAAAGTTTGAGGCATCAAGGTTCAAAGTTGATGGTTTAGCTTTGAACCTTGAACTTTGAACCTCATCTTTGCGGCTCATTTAACTTATTTCATGAACATCCTCATCATCGGCAGCGGAGGGCGCGAGCACGCCTTCGCTTGGAAAATAAAGCAAAGCAAACACTGCGGTAAGCTTTTCGTAGCACCCGGAAATGCCGGTACCGGCACAATTGCGATGAATGTTCCGGTGGCAGTGGATGATTTTGAAGGCCTGGGGAAATTGTGCAAAGAAAATCAAATCGAATTGGTGGTAGTGGGGCCGGAAGTTCCACTCGTAAAAGGTATTCGCGATTTTTTTGAAAAAGATGAAGCCCTGAAAAATATTCCGATGGTTGGCCCGGGCAAAGCAGGCGCCCAATTGGAGGGAAGCAAAGATTTTTCCAAACAATTCATGATTCGTCATGGTGTGCCTACGGCAAAAGCAAGAACCTTTGAAGCCAGCCAACTAAAAGAGGCCACAGCCTATATCGATACCTGTACACCACCTCTGGTATTAAAAGCCGATGGTCTTGCCGCAGGAAAGGGCGTGATCATTACGGAAGACCCTGCAGAAGCCAAAACGGCACTGAAAGAAATGTTGATGGATAAAAAATTTGGTGAAGCCAGCGCCAAAGTGCTCATCGAAGAATTTTTAAAAGGCATCGAGCTTTCTGTTTTTGTGCTGACAGACGGAAAAAATTATGTGATCCTTCCGGAAGCAAAAGATTACAAGCGCATAGGCGATGGAGATACCGGGCCCAATACCGGGGGCATGGGCGCGGTTTCTCCGGTGGTTTTTGCCGACAAAGCTTTTATGAAAAAAGTAGAGGAGCGGGTGATCAAAACAACAATCGCTGGACTGCATAAAGAGAACATTCCATACAAAGGCTTTATTTTCATTGGCTTGATGAATGTGGGTGGCGAACCCTTTGTGATCGAATACAATGCCCGCATGGGTGACCCGGAAACGCAGGTGGTGCTGCCTCGCATCAAAAGTGATTTGGTTGAATTACTGCTGGCTGCCGGAAAGGGTGAGTTAAAAAAAGTTTCGATTGAATCGGATGATCACTTTGCCGTTACCATTTCTATGGTTTCGGGAGGCTATCCGGGCGATTATAAAAAAGGATTGGAAATTTCAGGGCTGGCCGATGGAACGGGTTTGTTCTTCCATGCCGGTACGAAAAAAGTCAAAAACAATGTGTTAACAGATGGTGGTCGGGTTATTTCTGCCACAGGAACTGGTCTTGATTTAGCCTCGGCCCGTCAAAAGGCTTATGAGAGCGCTTCTCAACTTTCATGGGAAGGACTATATTTCAGAAAAGATATTGGATTGGATTTGTTAACTTTAATTGAAAAGTAGTAGAATGGTAATCAAGATTTCCAAAAAAGCTTCACGCACACAAATACAGCTTCAATTGAAAAAAATTGCAAAAAAGAAGGCTAAAGGCGGATTTGATGCTAAAAAGTACTATGGAAAATTGGTGAGAGGATTGGATGGGCTAGCGTATCAAAAAGCAGTTCGGAATGAATGGAATTGACCTGTTTGTAGATACCAATATTCTAATAAACCTGGCTGAAGGAAAAAATGAAGTTGATCAATATCTGGAAGGTAACAACCTGTTTGCTTCGGTAGTAACAGAAATTGAGTTATTAGGATGGCATAAAATAACGGATGAACAAAAAAGATTTTTCCAGGCCATTCTCAATGACTGTACTATTGTTGGATTAACAAAACCGGTAAAGGAATTGGCCATCCAACTCAGGCAAAAGCAAAAAATCAAACTTCCGGATTCCGTTATTTCAGCCAGTGCCCTGCATCTTGATATCCCCCTACTTACCTTTGACTATGATTTACAGAAAATCAAGAATTTAAATCTAATCGTTATTCAGTAAGGATATGGGTTGTGCTTGCGGAACAAAAAAAGACGGCAAAGTAGCCGGCTGTAAAAATAATGGGGCCTGCGGTACCGGTGGTTGCAATAAAATGAATGTTTTCGATTGGCTTTCCAACATGGAAATGCCCGGAACCAGTTCATTCGATATTGTAGAGGTGCGCTTTAAAAACGGGCGAAAGGATTTCTATAAAAATCCTGAAAAGTTTGACCTCACCACCGGAGATGCCGTAGTGGTAGAGGTGCCCAACGGCCATCACGTTGGGTATGTATCCCTGCAAGGCGAACTGGTTCGGCTGCAAATGCAGAAGAAAAAAATTGTGGTCGATCACGATATCAAAAAAATTTACCGGTTAGCTCATCAAAAAGACCTGGAAAAATTAGAAGAAGTAAAGAAGCGTGAACTTCCTACACTATACCGCACCCGTGAGGTGATCCGGGAGTACAAACTGCAAATGAAATTATCGGATGTTGAGTATCAGGCCGACAATACAAAAGCAACTTTCTTTTACTCAGCTGAAGACCGGGTTGACTTTCGTGAACTCATTAAAAGGCTGGCAACAGAGTTCAGGATCAAGGTAGAAATGCGGCAAATCAGCTTGCGCCAGGAGGCAGGCCGTTTAGGAGGCATTGGTGTGTGCGGCCGGGAGCTTTGTTGCTCAACCTGGCTGGGCGATTTCAAAAACGTGGCCACCAGTGCTGCGCGCTATCAAAATCTTTCTCTTAATCCAAGCAAATTATCCGGTCAGTGCGGCCGGTTAAAATGCTGCCTCAATTACGAACTGGAAACCTATATGGATGCCCTGCAGGACATCCCGAAAATTGAGGCTCCCCTGCTGACCGAACAAGGAGAGGCACGCCTTCAAAAGACCGACATCTTCCGGAAAATCATGTGGTTTGGTTTCAGTGAAGAAAACACCTGGTATCCGTTAAACGTGGAACGGGTCAACCAAATACTGGCCATGAACCGCGAAGGAAAAAAACCCGCTACCCTGAAAGAAGATGTGGCGGCTGAAAAAGTTCCTGTTCAAAAACTCAACAGCGACCTGGCCCAGATGGATCAGAAATTCAGAGATAAGTCAAAGAAAAAGAAGAAGAAACGGAGAAGCCGCGATAACCGTAACCATCGGAATCAAAATAAGAGTCAAAACCCTAATTCAAACCAACAACCAAGAAATCAACGATGAGGATTTGTTCACTCTTCGCCATTATACTGCTGTTGAATGGCTGCGACCGCTCCCGTGTGTACGAAAAGAACCAGGATTTTGACAACCGTTATTGGCTGGTACAGGAAAGACCCTCCTTTGAGTTTACCATCTCCGACCAGCAACCTTATAATCTGTATTGCAACCTGCGAAACGGTGTCGACTATCCGTTTTCACGCATTTTTATTGCGTACACACTGCGGGATTCCGTTGGAACGGAATTAAAAAAAGATCTTGTCAGCGCCTACCTGTTTGATGAGAAAACCGGCAAACCTTTCGGCAGCAGCGGGCTGGGTGATCTCTACGATCAGCAGGTGCCTCTTCTGAAAGAATTTACGTTTAGTAAGTCCGGCAACTACACTTTGCAATTCGAACAATTCATGCGTACCGACACCTTGCAAGGTGTTTTGGCTGTTGGTCTAAGGGTTGAGAAGGCTACAAAATAAAAAAACTGTCAGGCTTCCCCGACAGTTTCTTTTTTTCTATCACCGTATAACCTATTTCTCTTTTCTGGAGAAGTCTACCAGCACCGGAGTACCAATGCACAGTGATGCATACGTACCAATCAACACACCAATCAACATCGCGAAAGTGAACCCTTTAATGGTTTCTCCTCCAAAGAAGAACAGGATGATGATTACAAAGATGGTTGACATACCGGTGATCAATGTACGACTCAACGTATCGTTCAATGCTCGGTTCACAACAGTAGCTGTATCTTCCGAAGAAAGTTTGTTCGCCAAAAACTCACGCACCCTGTCAAATACCACCACACTATCGTTGATCGAATAACCAATGATCGTCAGAATTGCCGCGACAAAGGCCTGATCAATTTCAAGCGAGAACGGCATCACATCTTCCAGCAACACAAAAATAGAAAGCACCACCAATACCGTATGCACCAAGCTTACTACCGTACCCATGGCAAACTGCCATCTGCGGAAACGAATCAAAATGTACAGGAACATCAGCGCTACCGCCACGATAAGCGCCCACATGGCTGAAACTTTAATATCATTGGCAATGGTTGGACCCACAGCTACATACCCGCCCACCTCAGCTTTGTTGTCGGTGATTTTTTCCAGTCCCAGTTTCAACTGATGCTCTGCTTTTGCGGTAGCTTCCTCCGAATCATCCTCAATCAGGTAGCTGGTCGTTACTTTAAATTTGCTGTCGGAACCAAATGTTTTTACCTCTGTGGGCACTCCTTCAAATGTAGCTGAAAGATTTTCCCTAACTTCTGTAATGTCTGCAGGCTTTTCAAATTGAACCACATAGGAACGTCCTCCTTTGAAATCAACACCGTAGTTAAATCCTTTAATGCCCAACATGATCATTCCGGCCACGATAATGGATAGCGATACCGCATAGTAAATCTTCCGGTTTCCGATGAAATTGATATTGATGGAACGGAACAGGTTCTTCGACCAACTTTGCGTAAAGCTGATGTTCTTCCTGCGTTTAATAAAATATTCAAATGTTAACCGGGTAACAAACACCGATGTAAAGAATGAACAGAGGATACCGATAACCAGGGTAACGGCAAATCCATAAATTAATCCGGTTCCAAACACCAACAGAACAGCTCCTTTTATCAGCGTGGTTACGTTGGAGTCGATGATGGCTGTAAATGCATTTTTGTAACCATTACGAACAGAGGTGGTGAGGTCGTTACCGGAGTTTAGGTCTTCTTTCACACGCTCATTAATCAACACGTTCGCATCCACGGCAATCGCCAACGATAATAAAATACCCGCAATACCCGGAAGCGTAAGCGCAGCATTGAGTGAAGCCAGCACGCCCAACAGGAAAATCAAGTTCAGGATTACCGCCAAATCGGCTACCCATCCCGCACTGCTGTATACCACAAACATGAATAGAATAATAATGATAAAGCCGGCCACAATAGAAATTAAACCATTGGTGATGGCTTCCTGACCAAGCGTTGACCCTACCGAAGTAAACTCAACTATTTTAGTAGGTGCCGGCAACGAACCAGCCTTTAAAATATTCGCCAGGTCTTTTGCTTCTTCCGTGGTGAAGTTCCCCGAAATTTGAGAGTTACCATTTGGAATTTCTCCATTTACAAATGGAGCCGAGTAAACGGCATGATCCAGCACAATCGCAATCCGGCCCTTCGGGGTTTTATTGGCTGCCTCGGCTGTCATTTTTCTCCAGATGCGTGTACCTTCTGTATTCATGGTCATGCTTACAGCCGGACGGGCGTACTCATCTAAATCCTGCGTGGCATTGTTAATCACCTCACCGGTAAGTTTAGCTACACCATTTCTACCGATGTCGAGGAAATAAAGCTCAAGGGCTTCGCCCAGCTTGTAGTTATCATCGGGCTTGTTTGACCAGTATACGCCCACATTTCGCGGGAGCAGACTTCTCACATCGGCACGCTTAAAGATGGCGTTGATCTGAGCGGTATCCTTTAAGCTATAGCGATAGGTGCCTTGCGGAACACTAAGCGCAAACAAGGGTGATACGTTAAGTTTTTGAAGGGAGTCCAATCCAGAGGTTGAACTGTCTGATGCGTTTTGTAATTGTTTCTCTAACTCGGAGGAGGTGGTGTCACCTGGTGTTGCGAGCTGTGAGGCCAGGTCTGATTTTTCACCTTCAGGCTTTGTGGTTGTTGCTGCCGCTGCTTTTTGTTCTTTTACAAGCAGGTCGTTAATGGAAACAAAAGAAGATGTTAATGTACCGGGCTCGACCACATCCCAAAACTCAAGGCGTGCCACGCCCGATAAAAGTTTACGTACACGTTGTGGGTTTTCAGCACCTGGGATTTCCACCTGAATTCTTCCGGTACCAATTAAGCGCTGAACGTTAGGCTGTGATGCACCAAACTTATCTAAACGATTTCTGATAATGGTGTAGGAGCGATCGATGGCATTTTCTACCTCTTCGTTTACAACTTTAATAACCTGGTCATCGGCATCCTGTAAACTAATTCTTCCGCGCGTGGAGGCGTTTGCAAAAATTGAGGCCAGCTTTCTTCCGGGATTCTCCTGACGGAAATTATCGAAGAATAGCGTTGTAAAACTTTTCTGACTGGTTCGCTGTTGAACCTCAGCTTTAGAGATAGCGCGTACAAAAGCCGAGTCGGTCGTGTTTCCGGCCAACCCTTTTACAATATCCACCGGTGAAACTTCCAGCGTTACGTGCATACCGCCCTGCAAATCGAGGCCAAGACTGATCTCACTGGCCTTTACTTCTTTGTAGGTGTATTCTTTAAGTCCAAGTAAATTATAGACAGGCTTATTCCAAACCGAATCGAGGTAGGCTTGTTTTTTGTCAATGTTTACTTTGCCTGCGGCATCTGCGGCATACGTTACCGCATCCTGCTGAACGCCCCGCGACACAAAAGTGAACGAGAGGTAATAAATACAGAGCGTGGAAACCACGATCGTAAGTAAAATGATAAATCCTTTGTTTTGCATAGTAGTCGTTAGTAATAAGAATTAGTGTTGAGTATTTTGATTGTTAGGTCTTGAGTGGTGAGAATAGGCATTAGTCTTAAGTATCTTCCTTAAGACTCAAACCTCACTACTCATGGCTATTTAAGGTGCGTTGGGAGAAATTATAAACCTGAATAAGGTTTGAAAGTACTTCTGAACTGGAATTGCAAAATGACTTTCTCCTTCGTGGGCGGATTCGTCTTCAAAAAGAATTTCCAGTACAAACGAAAGCTCCTGGTTAATGACGATTTGCGTAGAGGAAGAAATGGTACTGGACGGGATTGAAATAAAATTTTCGGATGTTCCAGTTTTTTGATCCGATTGCTCCGATTTGATTTTCTCCTGACAATAATTGGCCGCCTGGAAATAGAAGAGTTGGCTAAATACAATAACCGCGGCCGTTGCAATGCCGGCCAAAAGCGTTAGAATTCTATGTTTAGACAGACCCTTCATAAAGGCCTACAAAAGTAGAGAAATACCTAAAAAATGAAAGGGCAAGGCAAAAATAAACTCAGGTACCAGCAGCACTAAAACCTGCCAATTTAGCCCGGATAGCCAGGGTAAGCAGGTCAAGGGCTCTTTCGAAATGGCTGTTGTTGGGAATAACAATATCTGCCCGGTGCTTGAGTGGCCCAATAAGGGTTTCGTAAATGGGCATGACATGGTGCTGATATCGGTACAAGACATCGTCCAGGTCATAGCCACGTTCCTCATTATCGCGCCTGATTCTCCGGCTGAGCTTTAGGTAATCTTTGGCTTCGATGAAAATTTTAAGATCCAGCTCTTTTTCGATTTCGGGAAAATACTGAACAAAGAGGCCTTCAATAATAATGATGGGGGCGGGCTTAAACTCAAGCGTTTTGGGTGTTGCCCCGGGGTTGTTAAAGGTATATTCTTGTTTTTTCAGGACATTACCTTGTTTCAAAAACAAAATATCCTGAAGAAATTGTTTTGAATCAATTGACTCGGGGAGATCGAAATTTTTAATACCCCGTTCATCTTCCCGTTGTGTTTCACGCGGATGATAATAATGATCCTGTGAAATCAAACACAACTCATTTCTGGTAAACCTGCTTTCCAGATTTTTAATAAAGAAGGTTTTTCCTGATCCGCTCCCCCCTGTAATACCAATGGTGTACGGTAACGTCATACGTATTTTTCTTTTAGGAAGGAAATCAGCTTATGAAATGCCAGGGCACGGTGACTGATCTTACTTTTTTCTGTTAAACTCATTTCGGCAAAAGTTTTTTCAAATCCTTCCGGTTGAAAAACAGCGTCATATCCGAATCCGGAAGAACCGCGTCTTTCCGTTGTTATCACCCCATTTACAATTCCCTCGAAAGTACTCATTCCGCGTACATCTGCCAATGTGATAACCGTCTTAAATCTTGCCTTGCGGTTAGCACATCCTTTTAATTTCGAAAGCAGCAGATCAATATTATCCTCACTGTTCTTTTGGGGGCCGGCATAGCGGGCAGAAAATACACCCGGTTCATTGTTCAACGTCTCTACCTCAAGACCGGTGTCATCGGCAAAGCATGCAACATGGTAGCGCCCGAATACATACGTAGCCTTTTGGATGGAATTCCCCTCAATGGTAGGCTGCGTTTCGGGTAGTTCTTCAAAACATCCAACATCCTGGAGATTATGAAGCAGAAAAAAGGACCCAAGTTGGGCCCTGATTTCTTCTATTTTGTTCGCATTGTTGGTGGCAAAACAAAGGGTGATCATTCGATTACATCCAAAAGCTCTATTTCAAAAATAATGTTTGAATTTGCAGGAATGTCGGCATACGCCACTGTGCCAAAGGCCAGCCCTGATGGAACATAAAATTTCGCTTTTCCTCCTTCTTTCAGGAGTGGCAGCCCGATGATCAATCCATGAACATAGTTTACCAACCGACTGCTGTATTGTGGTGATGGCTCTAGGGGCTCATCATAAAAAACGTTTCCATTGGAAAGCAAGGATCCCTTATAATTAACCTTTATCTGATCATACATTGAAGGTGAGTCTCCCAATCCTGGCTCTGTAATCACATAACGAATGCCGCTGCCATGTTGTACAGCAGTAATGTTATTGGTGGCAAGGTACGCATCAATAGCAGCAATGTCATCTTGCAGTTTGGTTTGCTGTTGCGCTGTAGATTCCACCTCAATCAAATTTAAATCAAAGACAAGGGTGGCATTAGCCGGAATTCCGGTATTTCCCGTAGGCCCATATCCCCAGTAAGAAGGAATGTAAAGTTTCGCTTTTGTTCCTTTGGTTATTAATGATAATCCAATCTTCCAACCATTAATGATATTGTCTGATAACTTGAGCAGATAGGAGGGGTTAGAATCAAAAATAGTACCATCAGAAAACAGCCTGCCTGTATACGCCACTTTCAAGTTATTGCCTTGATTAGGAGGAATAGTACCTGTGCCCATTTCCGTTATTACCAGCCGGATACCAGAAGCATCTTTGACAATAATATCGGTTGGACTGCCGGGATTTGCCGTGAGGTAATCATCAATTGCTTTAATCTCCTTTTCGAGTTGCGCTCCTGTGTCAGGTCCATTGTCTTCTTTAAGACACGATGAGAACGTGAACATCAACATGAACGCACCAAACACCACTAATTTTTTCATACTCTTTATTTTAGATCCACCACTTCCAAATCAAACACCAGAATTGAATTGGGTTTAATCACCTCGCTTCTTTGCTGGGGTCCGTAAGCCAAAGTAGAAGGAATGTAAACCGTTGCCTTTGATCCCTTGTTCATCACCTTTAACGCATCGTGCCACCCTTGTATTACCTGGCTCTGATCAATAATTACATCGTATGGAGCATACGGTTCACGGGCAGCATTATAAAAGCCTTTTTCCTGAGCTACCGTTTTGTTGTTACTGTCAAAGGGGGTTCCATCCAGCATGTAACCGTAATAAATAACTTTCACTGATTGCCCTGATTTTCCATTTTCACCGATTCCGGGTTTTGTGATCACATACCGTACACCGGCCTCCGTTTTTTCTGCCGTTATCTTTTTCTCTGCTAGATAGGCATCAATCGCGGCAACATCTTTCGCTAATTGCTCAGCCGATCTTTCTTTCACCAATTTCATTTGAAACTCCTCATACTGCTGGCGATCCATCAAATCGCGAACAGCCAGGTGGTAATAAATCGTTAACGTAGAATCCATTCCCGGCAACGGTGGCCGGCCACCAAGTAATTCCTTTAAGGGCAGGGAGAACGAAATACTGTCGCCTTTTGAAATCATGCGCAATACCTGCATCATGCCGGGTTCAGTTGCCAGTTGAGCGCTGTCATTAATCATGGCAGGGATTGGCATTCCATCGCGATAGGTGTCGCTCCAAACCGAATCTTTAGAATCTTTCATTTGGAAATCCAGAACAAGAATTTGCCCCGGCTTACCCACTTTTCCATCTCCAGCTTTTAGAACGTTAAATTTAAAGCCATTTGGCGTTTCTTTCTCTGACTGATTACAGGCCACACACAGCAGCGCTAACAATCCCACCAGCACATTCGTAATTTTCATAGTTATAGTTATTCGTTAGTTAATTGATTTTTATACTCAGGTAAAATGCTCAGAAGTTTTTTCAAGGTCTCCTCAAGCGACAGGTCGGAGGTACCGCCCGAGGCATTTTTATGTCCGCCTCCCTGAAAATATTTACGCGCCATTTCGTTGACTGAAAAATTGCCAAGCGACCGCAGTGATAACTTGATACTATCCTTGCGCTCATAAATCATCACTGAAAGGCGAATTCCTTTAATGGAGAGGCCGTAGTTTACAAAGCCCTCGGTATCGCCTGTTTGTGATCCGAACTTCTTCAACTCCTCTGCCGACAAGGTCATGTAAGCAGTATGGTACTCCGGCAGGACTTTCAATTTTTCACTCAATACAAATCCCATGAGGCGCAAGCGGTCAATCGAGTTTGTATCGTAAATATATTTCGAAACCATGGTTGGGTTCGCTCCAAGCCTTACCAATTCCGAGGCAATCAAAAATTCTTCATGCCGGGTGTTTGAATGCCGGAAGCCACCGGTATCGGTCATCAGTCCGGCATACAGGCAATTGGCAATGTCTTTGTCGATTTCATGCTGATCGTTTAATTCAATAATCAGCTTATAAACAAGCCCTGCGGTAGAAGCTGCGGTGGCGTCCCATTGAACAAAGTCAGCAAAATTTTCCGGCTCCAGGTGATGGTCAATCATGACCTTTTTCCCCTTTGCCTTGCGAACCATCTCTGTTAAATCCTGAATTCTGCTTAGTCCGGAAAAATCGAGGCAAAAGATGATTTCAGCCCTTGCAATAGATGCTGAAATCAGAGCCTCTTTACTTTTTTCAAATACCAGCACATCCTCATTACCGGGCATCCAGTGTAAAAACTCAGGATAGTCGCTGGGCGTAATAACCTGAACCGAATGACCCTTCTTTTTCAGGTATCCGGCCATACCCAGTGAAGAACCCAGCGCATCCGCATCGGGCTTATGATGAGTCACAATCACCACTTGCCGGGGCTGACTCATAAAATCCTTAAATGCCTGGATATTCTGCATGGGCAGTTTTTGAAGGGGCAAAAATAATCAGGATTTTCAGGATTTTAAGATTATGGGATTGATTGCAAGATTTTAATGGAATAATGAATAGAAACACTATTTTTGCGCCCGAATTCGAAGATTTTAGATTCAAATCCAATACATCAATGGCTACTACTAACAGAACTTTTACCATGATTAAGCCTGACGCTGTGGGCGCAGGTAACACCGGTGCAATTACCAAAATGATTGAAGAGGCCGGGTTTCGCATTGTGGCAATGAAGAAAACCCAATTGACAAAAGAACGTGCCGGTCAGTTTTATGCCATTCACAAGGAACGCCCTTTCTATAATGATCTTACTGCCTATATGTCGTCAGGCTCTATTGTGCCTATGATTTTAGAAAAGGATAATGCTGTTGAAGATTTCCGTAAGCTGATTGGGGCAACCGATCCAGCCAAAGCCGCCCCGGGAACCATTCGTAATTTATTTGCAAAATCAATTGAGGCCAATGCCATTCACGGATCAGACAGTGATGCGAATGCGGAGATTGAGGGAAGTTTCTTCTTTGCGAAGACGGAACAATTCTAAGTTTAAAATTTCTGGTTCATGGTTCAGCGTTAGGTTTTAGAACAAAATCTTAACGGTGAACTTTGAACCCTAAATCCTAAACGTCCTTACCACAACTTTTTCGGGTACTCTCCCCTATTAACCAGACCATTTATCTTTCCCGATACCTCGTCCTTATCTTCCTTGTAGGTAACCCCAAACCAAATATCTCCTCCGCCAATAATTTTCACTTTTCCCAATCCCTGTTTAATCATTTGGTTTCCGATGATCGGGATAAAAAATTCAGCCTTTGGGTTCTGTCCATTCTCTTTTAAGAACTCGATAAAGAATTTTTCAATCAGCGCGAAAATAGCCGGATGAAATCCCCAGAAGTTCATTGAAGTGGGTGTTTCAGGACTTAATTCAAGATCACCATCTTTTTCTTTGGATATGATTTTGCCATTTTCTTTCACAATGGTGGTTCGTTCAACTACCGACTTTAAATATCCATTCGCATCTGTTTCGCCACACCCCCGGGAAACACTCCCGTTTTCAGAAAGCACATTTTTTAGTGTGTATCCCACCATAGCATGCGCTCCACCGGTATCTCCCGTAAAAAATTTAGCAATTGACTCAAATGCCGCACGCCCATAAAAATCATCGGCATTGATTACCGCAAAAGGTTCATGAATGACGTGCCTAGCACACAACACCGCGTGGGCAGTACCCCACGGCTTGGTTCGTTCTGTGTTCCGGAATTCTTTTGGCACTTCGGTATCCAACGCCTGAACAACAAACTCCACATCCACCTTTCCTTTTAACCGTGGAAGAAATATTTCCTTCACTGTTTCCTTTATTTCCTCGCGAACAATGAACACAACTTTAGTAAAGCCCGACCGAATGGCATCGTAAAGCGAATAGTCCATAATCGTCTCTCCACCAGGGCCAAATCCGTCAATTTGCTTGATTCCACCATAGCGACTGCCCATGCCGGCTGCCAGCACCAATAATGTCAGATTTTTTTTGTTGCTCATTTATGCCTTGTTTTAGTGATCGAAAGTTAACCATCATACTTATGAACCGCAACTCTAATCAATACACTTACTCAATTGTTATCATTGGCATACTCTTTTTCATTTTTGGTTTTGTTACGTGGCTCAATGGGCCGCTTATTACATATGTTAAGCTGGCATTTTCCCTTGATACTGATTCAAAGGCATTCCTAGTTACTACCGCATTTTACATGGCCTATTTTTTTCTGGCACTCCCTTCATCGTGGATATTGGAAAAAACAGGAATGAAAAAGGGAATGGCTCTCGGGCTTTTTGTAATGGCTATTGGAACATTTGTGTTTGGACAGTTTGCCACTCATCGCGATTACACAGCATCCTTGATTGGATTATTTATTATAGGTTCAGGCCTTTCTATTCTTCAAACAGCTTCTAACCCTTACATCAGTATTATTGGCCCCATTGAAAGTGCTGCGCAACGCATCAGCATCATGGGCATTTGTAATAAGGTGGCAGGCATCCTCAGCCCCATCGTGCTGAGCGCATTTGTGTTGAAAGATATCGCTAAACTTGAAGAACGTGTTAACCAGGCAGCCCCTGACGTGAAAGATCAAATTCTTACAGAGTTTGCTTCCACTATTTATGTTCCTTACCTGATAATGGCAGGCATTTTGGCTTTGCTGGCAATCTGGATCATGAGATCGGCCCTGCCGGAAATCAAAGCCTCGGAAGTTAATGTTGAACAAATTGGCTCCTCGTCAAAGAACAGAACAAGTATTTTTCAGTTCCCCTACCTGCTGCTGGGCGCCTTTTGCATTTTTGTTTATGTGGGCGTTGAAGTGATGGCAGGCGATGCCATTGGTACCTACGGAAAGGGATTTAACATTTCTTCAGATGAGACAAAATATTTTACTTCATTTACCCTGATAGCCATGCTGGTTGGCTACGTGGTAGGACTGTTTTCAATCCCCAAAATCATTTCGCAACAAACCGCACTGAAAGCTTCGGCCATTTTAGGAATTTTATTTACGTGTGCCGCTTTGTTTACAACCGGGTATATTTCGGTTGGTTTTGTTGCAGCGTTAGGTCTTGCCAATGCGCTAATGTGGCCTGCCATTTGGCCATTAGCCATTGAAGGATTAGGAAAGTTTACCGAACGTGGTTCAGCGTTAATTATTATGGGTATTGCCGGTGGCGCTGTTATTCCCAAAATTTTTGCCAGCTTAAAAGATGACTATGATTTTCAATGGACATTTTTTGCCATCATGCTGCCATGCTACCTTTTCATTCTCTTCTTTGCATCAAGAGGTCATAAGATCGGAAAAGGCTAACTTTGTATCGGTACACCCTCATAGGGTAAATTCTTACCTTTGAATGATGCGAATTTTTACCGGGGTTTTTCTTTTTCTTGCTTTCGGATCTAGCGCTCAAACGCAACCCTTTTTTAAAACTATTCCGCTTGGTGTAAAAGGCGGTGGCGATGAAAGCAACCTTTCTGCATATGCCGTTGCCGCGACCGACACAGAAGATTTTGTTTGTCTGGATGCCGGAACCATTCATTCCGGAATTAATAAAGCGGTTGAAAGAAATGTTTGGAAAGGCAATGTAACTGAGCTACTGAAAACGAAAATCAAAGGCTACCTTATTTCACATCCTCATCTCGACCATGTAAGCGGCCTCATTTTGAACGCGCCTGATGATTCATCCAAACCGATTTATGGAACCGAACACTGCCTAAGAATTTTACAGGAAAACTATTTCACCTGGGACAACTGGGCAAACTTTGGCAACACAGGTGAAAAACCATTAAACAAATATACCTACAAAACTCTCGTTCCTGGAAAAGAAGTCCCGCTTGACAATACTCCTTTACAGGCAACTGCTTATACCCTCAGCCATGTGAATCCCTATGAAAGCTCTGCTTTTCTGATCCGTAATAATCAAAACTATTTGTTGTACCTGGGTGATACAGGTTCGGATGAAATTGAAAAGTCAGGTAAGCTGAATGCACTCTGGAGAGTTACCGGACCTCTGATCAAATCAAAACAGTTGAAAGCAATTTTTATTGAAGTGTCTTTTACAAATGAACAACCTGACCAGTTGCTGTTTGGGCACCTTACCCCTCTTTTGCTCAGGAAAGAATTGATTGCGCTGAGTAACTATTGTGGCCCGGACGCCCTAAAAAATTTCCCCATTGTAATTACACACCGTAAGCCCGGTGGCGACCGTGAAGGCAAAATCGAACAACAACTTCAGGAATTAGATTTGATGGGCATCCGGCTAATCTTCCCTGAACAAGGTGTTTTATTGGAGTTTTAATTTCTATAGTCGACCACTTTTTGCTAGCATAGAGTGATCTGACGACTTACATCGCCCTCTTCACCGCCTCTGTTACAATACGTTCGCGCTCATCCCAATCTCCGGAAACGTTAATGTACGGTATATTTCTGCGATCCAATTCGTTCTTAAAAATCTGATACATGGCTTTGCGCTGTTCCGCTGAGCCCTGGTCGCGTAAGCCATCATTTACCCAGGGAACGTCAATGTCGAAGAGGAAATACAGATCATATTCCACCATCTTCTCCAATTCATACAACACCGGTGGAACAACTTTTAAATAAAGTCGCGAATAAATTTGCGTGGTGATTAAATCGGTATCGCAAAATAAAATCTTATTTGCCTTCCGTGCTTTTTGAAATATACGTTCTGTCTGCGCCCGCCCGATCATGATAATATCTTCGCGATTGAAATCATTGGAGGTAATCAACTCGCGCGCCACCTCCGGTACAAACTCGGTTTTATACAGCTCAGCCATTTGTTTGGCCATCACCGATTTGCCTGTGCTTTCGGGTCCATAGAAGCAAATTGCTTTTATTTCATTTATCATGTGATCTGACGATAACCTCTTTCTTCTTTTATCCAATTCCACAACCCGAAGGTTGCAATAAAACAGAATGCAAAATATTCGATTGCTACAAATTTTATTCCCTTCGACAAATATAAATACGTTGCCAACGCATCAATCACAATCCACAAAATCCAACATTCCACCTTTTTTTGGATCATTAAAAATGTAGCTACCACACTCATAACCGTTACAAACGAATCGAGGTACGGAAATGCGCTGGGTTTACTAAAGATGTAAGGAAGGATTTCATGCAGCCGGCTGGCGAACAGCCCGAATAAAACTGTTCCTGCAATCCCGATCAGCGAAAGAAGCATTATTTGCGTCATCGGTGTATAACTCACCCGCAGCTCCTGCTTTCGATCTTCTTCATCTTGTTGCGGATGCTTCCAACGCCACCAGCCTAGGAGGTTGGTAATGAAAAAGAAAACCTGCAGAAACATATCGGGATAAAGCTGTACCTGGTAAAAAAGAAAAAAGAAAAGCGTAACATTGATTAACCCAAGTGGCCAACTCCACACATTTGCTTTGGCAGAAAGCCACACCGCGATGGCGCCAGCAATGGTCCCAAAGAACTCGAGGTAGCTCATGGGGTAGCCCATCACCTCAAAAAAAATATTGTTGATATCGAAAAAAATCATGCTTTATAGACGCAAGACAAAAGTAGTAAGACACAAGAGAAGACTTACTACTAACATCTTACTACTTACGTCTAAAGTTTAATACACACGTTCTTCTCTTCCATAAAAAACTTCAATGCTTCAAATCCACCTTCACGGCCAACGCCACTATGCTTCATACCGCCAAACGGTGTTCGCAAATCGCGGAAGAGCCAGCAGTTCACCCAAATGATGCCGCTTTTCACTTGCGCTGATACACGATGCGCGCGTTTTAAATTTTCTGTCCAGATCGTGGCAGACAAACCATAGGCTGTACTGTTGGCATACCCAATCACTTCTTCTTCCGTATCGAACGGCATGATGGTGACCACCGGCCCGAAAATTTCTTCCTGGTTGGTACGGCATGTTGCGCTCAGACCAATAATCACAGTGGGCTCAACAAAATAGCCATCCGCACAGCGGCCATTCATTTTTACTTGCTTACCTCCTGTCAAAATTTGTCCGCCTTCCTGCTTGGCAAGCTCGATGTAAGAAAGCACTTTCTTCATGTGCGGCTCTGAGTTAAGCGGACCAACTTTTGTTTTTTCCTCCAACGGATCACCGACTACCAATGCTTTTGTCCGCTTTACAAACTCATCAACAAATTTCTGATAGAGCGGTCGCTCAACAAAAATTCTGGATCCGCACAAACAAATCTCTCCCTGGTTGGAAAATGAAGAGTGCATGGATGTGCTCACAGCATTTTCAAAATCGCAATCGGCAAAAATGATGTTGGGGTTTTTTCCGCCCAACTCCAGCGAAAGTTTTTTAAACATAGGTGCAGCCGTGGCGGCAATTTTCTTTCCGGTAACCGTTCCGCCTGTAAATGATATGGCGGCAACTTCAGGATGTTCGATGATGGCTTGGCCTGCTTTTGAGCCCAGTCCGTGCACGATATTTAAAACACCCTCCGGCAAATCGGCTTCGATGCAAAGTTTTGAAAACAGGTAGGCGGTCATCGGGGTAAGTTCTGACGGCTTGGCCACTACCGTACATCCGGCAGCCAATGCAGGCGCGATTTTCCAGGTGAATAAATAGAGCGGCAAGTTCCACGGTGAAATACAACCTGCTACACCAATCGGTTCATATTGCGTATAGTTGATTGCTTCCTGGCCCGTGAGATGAGCCTCAGACGAAAAGTGCTGACTGGCAGTAGCATAGAATCTCAAATTGGCCGCTGCCCTTGGAATATCAACAACGGTTGCCAGCTTAACCGGCTTTCCCTGATCAATACTTTCTGCCAGGGCAAGCTTGTTTAAATCGCGATCAATCAGATCAGCAATCTTATTTAGGAAAGTTGCGCGCTTATCAGGAGGTGTGGTTGACCAGCCATGAAAAGCTTTCTTCGCGGCTTCCACCGCAAACGCTACATCCCGCTCATCTGAATCGGGAATAAGACTGTAAGTTTTTCCTTCGGCAGGATTAACGTTATCGAAATATTTTCCTGATTGAGGCTGTACCAGTTTTCTGTTTATATAATTTTGAATTTTTTCCATTTTAAATTCAATTCTTATCAAAGTCTGATCACTATTATTTCCTCAATTCAAAATTGAAAAATTCAACATTCTCAATTCTAAAGGCTTCCCGTCCTTCCACCATCCACCGGAATATTGATGCCGTTGATGTACCCAGCGGCAGGCGATGCGAGAAAAGCAACAGCCGCTGCCACTTCGTGTGGTTCTGAAATTCTTCCGGCAGGAATTTCTTTAATCATCTCTTGTTTGGCCTCTTCAAAACTGATTCCTTTTTTCTGCGCATTGTTGTTAATGAGCGACTCTAACCGTCCAGTCATGGTGGCGCCCGGCAACACGTTGTTTACCGTAATCCCGAAAGGACCTAACTCCAACGACAATGTTTTAGACCAGTTAGCCACGGCTCCACGTATGGTGTTTGAAACGCCCAAACCGCGCAATGGAACTTTCACTGACGTTGAAATGATGTTAATGATGCGGCCGTATTTTTCTTTTTTCATACCCGGCACAACGGCTTGTGTTAAAATCTGATTACAAATCAGGTGGTTTGAAAAAGCCTTTAAAAAATCATCGGGATTTGCATCAATGGCTTGTCCTGCCGGAGGACCGCCTGTATTGTTCACCAAAATGTGAACGGTGTGTTTGGCCACAAATTCTTCAATTTTCTTTTTTACATCTGCCGGATGGCTGAAATCTGCCACCAGGTAGTGATGCAGTTGATGGCCGTGGTGTAATTCACTCCATGCGTGCTTCAGTTTTTGTTCATCGCGTGCCACCAGGGTTACGTTGGCTCCTAATAACGACAACTCTATGGCAGCCGCTTTTCCTATTCCTTGCGTACTTCCGCAAACAATGGCTGTTTTACCCGATAAATCTAAGTTCATACTCCGTAAATTTAACCTCCGCTAAATTGTTGTTAAATTAGCACATTACCGAAACGATAGTCCGCTAAGAGTTCTAAAAAACAACTTTGTAATTATATTTCCCCTCACCCCTGCCCCCTCTCCCTGGGGAGAGGGGTGTCCGAGGTACGAGGGCGGGGTGAGGAGATAGTTTAGGACTTCAAGCGGATTATTGTATTACCGAATAACAAAATCAACAAATCAATGGCCGTTAGAAAACCTTTTAATCTGAAACAGTGGATCGCAGAAAACCGTGATCTTTTGAAACCTCCGGTAGGAAACAAAAATTTATATGCCGATGCCGGTGATTACATTGTGATGATTGTGGCGGGGCCCAATGCCCGCAAAGATTACCACTTCAACGAAACGGAAGAATTATACTATCAATTGGAGGGTGACATCACCGTGAAAATTCAGGAGAATGGAAAAGCAGTGGCCATTCCGCTAAAGGAAGGTGATATGTTTTTACTTCCAGCCCGCACTCCTCATTCTCCCATTCGGCCTGCCAATACCATTGGTTTGGTAATTGAGTGTAAGCGTGCTTCAAATGAAGACGATGGTCTGATGTGGTTTTGTGAAAACTGCAATAACAAACTGCACGAGTATAAATTTCATCTGAACAACATCGAAAAAGATTTCATTCCACGCTTCCGCGATTTCTACGGCTCGAAAGAACACCTTACCTGCAAAAAATGCGGTACAGTAATGGAGGCTGATCCCCGATTTGTATAACACGATGAACAAAAGTGAGATTCAGCAGCGGCTTCAGGAAAACCATCATCGGTTTATTAAACAAATCATGGAGTTGCCGGAGGCTGATTTTTTGAAACCAACCAATGGCAAGTGGACAGCCGGTCAGCAGCTTGATCACCTTGTAAAAGCGGTGAGCCCTGTGAACCTTGCCTTCCTCCTGCCGGGCTTTTTACTGAAGGCCATATTCGGAAAAGCCAACCGGGCTTCCCGCAGTTACAATGAACTGGTTGAAAAATATAAATCGAAATTGGCCGCTGGCGGAAAAGCCTCTGCTCCGTTTATTCCAAAACCAGTTGAAGCAGGCGATCGGGAAAAACTATCGAAGCGATTACACGCATTAACAGCTTCCATGGTTCACCAGATAAATTCATTTTCAGAAGAGCAACTGGATACCTTCATTCTTCCGCATCCTCTCCTGGGAAAATTAACCTTTCGGGAGATGCTCTATTTCACCATTTACCATTCTGAACACCACGAAAAACAGGTATTGAAGAATCTGGAAAATCAACAGGTTTAACTATCATTGCGCATGACTTTTGAGAATTCCCTTGCCTTTGCGCGCAAGCTTGACCGCCAGGATTCATTGAAGCGTTTTCGGTCGATGTTCCTCATTCCGAAAGTAAAAGGTAACCCCTCCATTTACTTCACCGGAAACTCGCTCGGACTTCAGCCAAAAACAACAAAAAAATTCGTTACGGAAGAACTCGAAGACTGGGCAACGCTGGGCGTTGACGGACATATTCATGCACACAGGCCCTGGTTGTATTATCATAAATTTTCGAAGAAAGCGCTGGCAGAATTAACAGGCGCCAAACCTGCTGAGGTTGTGGCCATGAACCACCTCACGGTAAACCTGCACCTGATGCTCACAACTTTTTATCGGCCAACAAAATCACGTTTCAAAATTATTACCGAAGCCGGGGCTTTTTCCTCTGACCAGTATGCGTTTGAATCGCAGGTTAAATTGCACGGATTAAATCCTGATGAGGCTATTATTGAGTTAAAGCCAAGACCAGGAGAACATTCGCTTCGTACAGAAGACATTGTTGGTACTATTCAAAAACATGCCGCTGAACTTGCATTGGTGACCATTGGTTGTATTCAATATTATACCGGTCAGCTTTTTGATATTAAAAAAATTACAGAAGCCGGCCACAAAGCAGGAGCCTTTGTTGGGTTTGATCTGGCGCACGGCATCGGCAACGTGCCATTCAATCTGCATAAAGATGGTGTTGACTTTGCCGTGTGGTGCGGATACAAATATTTGAACTCAGGCCCCGGTACGGTAGCCGGAGCTTTTATTCACGAACGCCACGCTACTAATTTTGAATTGCCACGCCTGGCGGGTTGGTGGGGACACAACGAAGCAGAGCGCTTTCAAATGAAAAAAGGATTTAAGCCCATGCCCGGTGTGGACGGCTGGCAGCTCTCCAACTTTCCAGTTTTGCCGGGTGCGGCACAGCTTGCCTCGCTCGAAATTTTTCAACAGGCGGGAATCAAAAACCTGAGAAGGAAAAGTTTGTTGTTAACAGGATACCTGGAGTTTCTGTTAAACGAAATTAAATCCGATGCATTTCAGATTATCACCACCGATAAAAAAGAAGAACGCGGATGTCAGCTTTCGATTTATATGAATAGAAATGGAAAGAAAGTATTTAACACAATCACCAGGGCTGGTGTTTTTGCCGACTGGCGCGAGCCCGGTGTAATTCGCGTGGCGCCTGTTCCGTTATACAATACCTTTGAAGAAGTTTTCAGGTTTGTGGAGATTTTTAAGAAGGCTTTATTGAAATTCTAAATTCAGGTTGGCCTGAGCATAGCGATACAAAATGGTGTTTGAAGGCGGTCAGTTTTATCATGTGTATAACAGAGGCTTTAACGGTCAGCAGATTTTTAAGTCATCGAGTAATTACGATTTCTTCTTGAAAAAAATACAAAGCTTGAATCCCTATAGCGATTTGGTTGCATATTGCCTAATGCCAAATCACTTTCATCTGCTAATTTACATTCCGGAAAACTCAATGGGGTTAACCCGTCAGACCGCTTTGAGCGGTCAGACGGGTAGGCATCAACTCAATAACGAAGTTCTATCCATTCAAGTCGATTCAGACGAACAGCCGGGCATGCAGGTTCTCAGCCGAAAAATTGGAACAATCCTCAGTTCGTATACTCAGGCTTTTAACAAACAAGAGAAACGAACCGGATCGCTATTCCAGCCTAAGACGAAAGCCAAATTGTTGAGTGGTGAATATTCCTTCATCTGTTTTCACTACATTCATCAAAACCCAATTAAAGCAGGGCTTTGCAAAACAATAGAAGCGTGGAAATACTCCTCCTTTCAGGAATATGCGTTTGCTCTTGAGGAGACCTGCAATAAAAAAATTGCTTACGAATTTTTAGATATTCCTTCTGAACAGAAAGCATTTCTGGAGCAATCTAAATCAGTAATAACTTTCAACTACGAAGAATCATCTGACTACTTGAGTTGGTTTGATGACTAATCCGAACATCATGAATACAAAAAGCATTAATAACATCGCCATCGTTGGAGCCGGGTTAGTAGGATCACTGCTTTCCATCTACTTAAAAAAGCGCGGCTACGATGTTACTGTTTTTGAACGCAGGCCCGACATGCGCAAGAAAGGCGCTGAAGGAGGGCGTTCTATTAACCTTGCTCTGAGCAACAGGGGCATTCGGGCATTAGAAGAAATCGGATTAGCAGAGCCGCTAAAAAAAGTGGCCATTCCCATGCACGGGCGTGTGATGCACGACCGTAGTGGAAACCTGACCTTCCAACCGTACGGAAAACAAGGGCAGTACATCAATTCTGTTTCGCGCAGCGGCTTGAACATAGTGTTGATGGATGAAGCCGAAAAGCTGGGAGTGGATTTTGTCTTTGATGCCCGGATTCAAAAAGTTGATATTGAAGAGACAGCACTGATTTTTAGTCAACAATCAACGATCAATGACCAACAGTTGACTGTGGACAACCGACCATTCGACCTCATCATTGGTGCAGATGGAGCATTTTCGGCTGTTCGTGGCTCGTTTCAAATTACTGACCGGTTTGATTATTCGCAGGACTATATCGAGCATGGCTACAAAGAACTTTGCATCCCGGCAGGAGTAGGTGGAAGTTTTCAAATCGAAAAAAATGCGTTGCACATCTGGCCGCGCGAGAGTTTTATGATGATCGCCCTCCCCAATCCGGACGGAAGTTTTACGTGTACGCTTTTCTTTCCGTTTGAAGGAAAAGTTGCTTTTAACAAACTGAAAACCGATTCGGACATTCAAATGTTTTTCGCTGAAACATTTCCGGATGCGCTTAAAATGATGCCTGATTTATTGACCGATTATAATTCCAACCCAACATCATCACTCGTCACGGTAAAATGCTATCCCTGGGTTCGTAAAAATACGTTACTGATTGGCGATGCCGCACACGCCATCGTGCCATTTTTCGGACAAGGCATGAACGCAGGTTTTGAAGATTGCAGAATATTAAACGAGTTGCTGGATAAACATCATGATGACTGGTCAGCAGTACTTCCCGCTTTCCAGGAATCGCGCAAGCCAGATACTGATGCCATTGCCCAGCTCGCCCTCGACAACTTCATTGAAATGCGCGATCTGGTGGCAGATTCTGATTTCCTGCTCCGAAAAAAAATCGAAGCAAAGTTGCACGAACTTTTCCCCGCCAAGTGGGTGCCGTTGTATTCTATGGTCACATTCCACGACAACACCCGTTACTCGCATGCTTACCAAACGGGACTGCGCCAGAAGAAAATCATGGATGAAGTGATGGAAACACCCGGCATTGAAACAAACTGGATGTCGTTGGATTTCCAATCTATCGTAAACAGGTTGGATAAGGGATTCTAGATTCTGGATTCTGGATTTTGGATGCCGGGAACTGACAGGATCAAAAATCCAGAATCCAGGTACCGGAATCCAGTAACCAGAATCCAGCCTTAACCACCAATATGAAGCTTGTACTCCTCATACCGTTCCAGCACATCTTTCACATAATTAACAGGTTCCTCACATTTGCAATAGCCGGCCACTACCACCGGATCGCGATAATATTCGGGATTTGATTTTTGTTGCAAGAAAAACTCAACGTCTTCCCACACGGTCGGATTCTTCTGGTATTTCCCGGTCAATTCCCGCGCATCAACCACATGTGAAAGGCCGGCATTGTAAGAAGCCAACACAAATTTTAAACGCTCGTCCTGATTCTGCACCGTCTTTGCCCAGTAGGCGTCCAGATATTTTAAATAATTTACACCTGCCCGAATGCTTTGTTTAGGGTCATCCGGATTGGTGGCTCCAAATTGCCTGGCCGTTTCCGGCATCAATTGCATTAGTCCGCGAGCCCCCGCCCACGACTCATCCTTATTCTTAAATTTCGACTCCTGATAAATGACGGCCGCCAGTAAACGCCAGTCCCACCCCAGTTTTTCCGAGCCCTTTTTGATGAGGTCGTCATAAGGAGAAATTTTATCTCCACCAATGGATGAATAATCGCTTTTGATTCGCAACAAAGAGGTACGAGGACTTTTAAAATAGCGATTATAGATTACCATGAACGTTGGCTCTTTCTTAATTTTTGCCAACCAATTATTGATGGCTCCGAGTAACTGCGGAGAATTTTTTCGTGCTCCCCAGGCAATTTGCTGGGGCAAGCTTAAAATTGTTCCTACATCTATGTTTGGGTAATAAGCCGCGTTCACCACGGCAATCGGATGATCGGCCACTGTGAAGTCAATTTCACCTTGCACCACTTGTTTTATGAGCGATTCACTCTCAGCATCGGCACTATCTTCCCGAATAATGATATCGCCACCTACTTCTTCCGACAGGTTTTTTAACCGCTCGGAAAAGCTGGAGCTTTTTATAACATGAACTTCTTTTCCAATCAGATCAGCAGCATTTCGAATTAATTTTTTTTCGCTTTGTTCGTGTGTTAGCGACCGCCAGTTTTCGGGCTTGCGCTGAACCAGCACCTGGTAGGAATTAAAAAGTGGCTGACTGAAGTTTACATACTGTGTTCGCTCTTTTGTGATAGTCAACGGAAACGCGAGAATATCACCTTCGCCAGAGTTCAGTTGTTCAATAGCATTTTCAACTCCCGAAATAACTTTGATTTTGAGGTCTACCTTCAATTCTTTCGCCATCAGGTTCAGTAATTCATACTCATACCCCATGGGGCGGCCTTTGTAGATGAAATAACTAAGCGAGTTGTTATCGACCAGGGCATTGAGGTAGCCGCGTTTTTGAATATCCTCCAGATCAAAGGTTACGTCAGGAGAAAGAAGCTTGTCCCTATTCAGTTGATTGCAAGAGAGGGGCAGCAGTAAAAACAGCAGGATATAGCTGTGAAGGCGATGCATTGGCATCAGGAAAATACGAAAGGTGACTGTAAATAAAAAGAGACCCGATCGGATCTCTTTTTATTACTTATCTCACATTCTATATCAATTAAAGATATACCGCAATCCAAACTGCATGTAGTAAGTGGATACAATACTGTTGTTATCGCGGAATGTACTGGTAACCGGAGCGCCTCTGTCGTTAGCTAAACTAAAGGTTGGCAATGTGTTGCCTCCGGGCACAAGGCTGCTTACGTTTCGGGGCTGCAGGATGGATGGCGCATTCACTGTTTTGAAAACACCCCAACTGCTGTTAATTGCATTACCGAAATTGAAGATATCAAGGGTAAACTGCAGGGTGTTTTTCTTACCACCAATATTTGTAAAAATGTCCTGTGCAATTCTTACATCCACCTGATTACGCCATGGAAGTGTACCTCCGTTGCGTTCGGCATACTTACCCTTGCGTGAGCTCAGGTACTTATCTTGTTCAATGTACTTAAAGAACATGGCGCTTTGCTGTGCGGCCGTATAGAGTACCCCGGCATAAGTCTGATCCTGGAAGGTAATCTCTGAAGCGTCTTTCGGAACATAGATCAAATCATTGGTTTGTCCGTCACGGTTAAAGTCTGCACTGTAGGTGTAGGAAAACCTGCCCTGTATAGATCCTTCATAAAATACCGAAACTGTAGTTGCCAGTTTCTTAAGATACTCTTTACGGAAACTTATTCCAGCAATCATCCGGTCGGGAACAGTATACCCGGCATAGCTAAGCCCGGGACTATTTGCTTCTCCACTAATTGGGGTCAATGACCAGGTATTAAACAACTGATCACCGATACCATCATAAATCACTTCTGATTCAGTACGGGTATAAGCAATGAAGGCAGAGAGCCCATTATCAAACTGCTTGTCTAACTTAGCCGTAATTGAAAAATAATATCCTTTGTTTGAAGTATTACCCAGTACAATCGGGTTCCACTGAGAAGAGCCAGCAGTACCTGTTGGTACAGCCTGACCAGCCAGCAGTCCATTTATCGAACGATCGCGCGATTGAGAAGGATAAATTACCCGGTTATCGGGGTAGGCCACGCCTGAACCATTCACAACATTCAATGGTTGCGGATCAACTAAATTGTAGTTTTTACCAATGGCAACGTTCAGGTCTTTATTGAAGATTCCTTCTAAAGTACCAATAATGCCTCCGGGAAGTTTAGCATCAACGGCCATGCTGGTTTTCCAGGTTTGAGGAAATTTAAAATCAGGGTCGATGGCACTTAATGTAGAACCAATGGTAGTTCCAGGTTCCGGAGGTGTAGCGGGTCTATACGGAGCCACCTGGAACGGGCCTGGAACGTTTCCTGATCCATTGTAAGATTGTGTGATCTGTAACAATCCTGCGTCACCCGATTGCGCAACAATCCATACGGTAGGCACACGACCGGTAAATACGCCTGTACCTCCACGTACCTGCAACGAGCGATCACCTTTCACATCCCAGTTAAATCCAACACGGGGCGAAAACAACACGCGCGTCTCAGGCATTACACCAGTATCAATTTTTCTTCCATCTTGAAATTCAAGGTCGGCCACCAAGGGGTGTGTTTTAATTTCAGGAACACTAGGGAAGGTAGGTAAATCAAACCTTACACCAACGGTAACATTAAAGTTGTTGGAAATAGCCATTTCATCTTGCGCATATACTGAATATTGAGCAAATGACACTCTAGGGTATGCCTGCTTATAGCCGGGCAATAAAGAATAGGTAATGGCATAGTCGTTCGGAAGAGTAGGTCCTCCTGTGGCACTATCTTCAAAATCTGCCCAAGAATTAAATCTGTAAAAAC
Organism: Cyclobacteriaceae bacterium; assembly: GCA_049306095.1. Lineage (GTDB taxonomy): Bacteria > Bacteroidota > Bacteroidia > Cytophagales > Cyclobacteriaceae > UBA2336. The sequence continues at coordinate 83,817 of JBAQPU010000030.1, read as the reverse complement.
CTGTCCCAAAGCGTTGAAAACCATTTTTGGTGGTTTGGAAATCGAACTGAATACCACCCGTTAATGTATGCATACCAACTGTTCTTGTAACATAATCTACAATGGAGTAGGAGGTTACATCACGCAAGTTCCCGTATGTGAAGGGTTCGTAGCCAAATGAAGTATAAGGTGTTCCTGCTTCCATAATATCAACTAATGGAAACTCCTTACTGTCTGTACTGCGGGGATCTAACTGATGGGTCCATGTAGCACGAAATGTATTGGCATACTTTCCGGCAAAAATGGAATTCATCTCAGCCGCTAACGAATAAAAATTAGCTTCCTGATAATAGTTTGAATTTTTAAACCACAGCGCATTAATATTGGTTCTACCTTGGCCTGTTGGGTAGTTAAACCCTGCACCAGACGTGGAACTGCTGATGAATGACGGTGCTTTACTTTCGACAGAGCTATACCGAATGTTAAATCTGTGATTTTCATTAATGTTCCAATCTAAGCGTGCAACAAAGCGTGAGTTATCACTTACAAAGTCATACTTATCGTACGGGCCGGTCTCATAGTCAAAATTATCTTTCAAAAAAGTGCTGATGAGGTCTAACTGATCGCGGGTGGGCCGGGCTATGTTCGGAGAACTTCCGTACGGGGCATCCGTTGTAGCGGCCAGGTTTTGCTGACCAGGTGCGGTACGCTTTCCTCTCTCATAGTTGACAAAAAAGAATAATTTGTTTTTTAAAATAGGGCCTCCTAGTCTGAAACCAAAGGTATTATCCTGAAGAGGCTGACGATCGAATTCATCATTATGCGCAACCTGGTTTCCTTGCTGGTTTTCATTTCTCCAAAAGGTATAGGCAGAACCTGAGAACTCATTTGTACCTGAACGGGTAACGGCATTCATCGAACTTCCAATGAACCCCGATTGACGAATATCATACGGGGTAATGTTTACTGAAATTTCTTCGAGCGCATCCAACGAAATCGGAGATCCGTTAGCAGGTAAATTTGTACCAATTCCAAAGGTGTTATTAAAATCGGAACCGTCTACCGTAATATAGTTCTGACGATAGTTACCCCCGCCAATAGCGCCCTGGCTGGTGGAGCTTGCCTGCGGGGTAAAGCGTGCCATATCATTGATGCTCCGGGTAATGGTTGGCATGCTAAGCAACTCACGAGTACTCACGTTTGTAACGGCTCCGTTGCGGGTGCTGTTCATCACCTTGTCTTCCGCATCTGAAACAACAATTTCAGCAAGCTGAGTGGCCTCTTCCGTCAGTATTGAACTAATTGAATACGTCTCACCCAACCTAAGATAGATACCCCCAAAAGTTTGGTCAGCATATCCTATAAAACTCACCTTAACTGTGTAAGGGCCACCCGTGCGCATATTGGGAATACGGAATCCCCCATCAGCTTGCGACATGGTTCCATAAACAGTTCCGGATGGCTCGTGTGTAACAACGATGTTAGCTCCGGGAACTGCCCCATTATTTTGATCTTTAATTGTACCACTCAGGGTAGATGTCGTCACCCCTTGCGCCATCGCTCCCATAAAAGCTGCCGACACAAAAAATGCCATTAGTAAAATTCTCCTCATGATAGACTTGGTTTAGTTTCTGATGATAGGTTTTCGTTTTAAGCTACCAAAACTAATGGTTTGATCATAAATTAATTTTAAGGCATTTTTAAATTTATCCACAATTTGTTTACGTCCAGGTAACATCTCATGTGCCGCTCGTAGAAAATCAGGTTAATTGCTTGATTAATACTATCTTACTTTTTCATTTTAAATTTTTAAAACACGCGCATGAGAAAGCAAGCTTTTATGATTATGCTTTTCGCAATCGTTTGCGGAAACCCATTATTCGCACAGGTTGATCTCACCTACTATCTTCCTGATAGCATAACCTTCAACCCGGCCATCCCAACGCCTCAATCTGTTATCGGACATGAAGTAGGCGAATGGCATGTAAGCCATGATCAACTAGTAAATTATATGTATGCGATCGATCGGGCTTCCGACCGGGTTTCATTGGAGGTAACCGGATACACCCATGAAGCCCGTCCGCTCCTTTTGCTCACCATCACATCACCCAACAATCACCAAAATCTTGAGGCTATCCGAACACAACACGTTCAGCTAACCGATCCTTCGCGATCCGCTTCGCTGGATGTAAAGAATATGCCGGTTGTTTTTTATATCGGGCATAGTATTCACGGCAACGAGCCAAGCGGCAGCAACTCCGCCCTGTTAACCGCCTATTTTCTGGCAGCCGCAGAAGGAAAAGAAATTGATGAATACCTCAATAACACGATCATCCTGTTTGATCCCAGCTTCAACCCCGATGGTTTGCATCGTTTTAGTAGTTGGGTGAACTCCCGAAAGAGCCGGGTAATCTCTACTGATCCGTACGACATGGAACATAACGAGCCCTGGCCCAGCGGAAGGACCAACCATTACTGGTTTGACCTGAACCGCGACTGGCTGGTTGCCCAGCAACCGGAATCGCAGGCACGCATTAAAAAATTTCAGCAATGGAAACCGAATGTACTCACCGATCATCACGAAATGGGTACGAATGCCACCTTCTTTTTTCAACCGGGTGTTCGCTCACGTGTACACCCCATCACGCCTGAAAAAAATCAGGAGCTCACCCGAAAAATCGGAACGTACCACGCCAAAGCCCTGGATGCCATCGGCTCGCTTTATTTTACACAAGAAGCCTATGACGATTTTTATTACGGAAAAGGCTCCACCTTCCCCGATGTTCAGGGTGCCATCGGAATTTTATTTGAACAGGCCAGCTCTCGCGGGCATGCACAAGAAAGTACAAATGGTGTAGTAACGTTTCCGTTCACCATTCGAAATCAATTTACTACAGCGCTGAGTACGTTAAAAGCGGTTCATGCATTGCGTACCGACTTGCTCGGTTATCAACGCGATTTTTTTAAGACCGCAGCGGCTGAAGCTGCCAAAGATCCGGTAAAAGCTATTGTGTTTGGTGCGCGTGATGTTGTTCGTGCCCACATGCTGGCAGAAGTTTTTGTGCGCCAACAAGTCGATTTATATAAACCAACCGCATCTCAAACCATAAACGGAAAGTCTTTCGACAAGGAATCGAGTTACATTCTGCCGCTCAGCCAGGCTCAGTATAAATTAATTAAATCATCGTTTGAAAAAAGGATGCGCTTTAATGACAGTCTGTTTTATGACATCTCAACCTGGACGTTACCCCTCGCCTTTGGTGTTGACTATGAAGAATTAAAATCGCAGCCTGCGCTTGGAGAAAAAATCACCTCCATAAAACTACCGGAAGGCAAACTCGTTGGCGGAAAATCAACTTATGCATATGTGTTTGAGCCAACCGGATATTTTACACCGCGCGCGATAAACCGGCTATTGCACCATCATGTGCGGATAAAAGTTGCCACCGAGCCCTTTTACCACAACAGTGGAAAACGATTTGAGCGTGGCTCTATTTTAATACCCTTAACCAGTCAGGAGAAACTTGAACAGTCCATCGATTACCTGGTGGGTGAAATTCTTCAGAAAGATGGAATTGATGTTTACAATTTTTCAAGCGGCCTCGATTACCAGGGTGTGAGTTTAGGCAGCGCCTCGTTTCAAACCATACGCAAACCCGAAATTGCCATGCTCACTGGCGATGGCGTTAACGCCACTGATGCCGGTGAACTTTGGCACCTCCTGGACACACGCATGCAAATTCCGGTTACCTTGTTGCCGATGGATGTTTTCAGCCGCGCCAATCTGAGTCGGTATAACACCCTCATCTTTCCCCCTGGGGGATATCAGGCTATAAACGATGCCTCGAAAGAAAAATTAAAAACCTGGGTACAAAACGGTGGTGTTATCATCGGCTTTGACAATGCCATGAACTGGCTTACCCAGGCAGGGCTTGGTAAGTTCGATATGAAAAAAGATGAAGCCGAAAAAGACAAAAAAGAAATGGGTGTTAAACCCTATGCCGACATTGATGAAACGCGGGGCGCGCAGCAATCACCAGGCGCCATTTTTGAGGCAGCCGTTGACGTGACTCATCCTTTGTTGTACGGATACGACCATCCAAACCTGGCGCTTTATAAAGAGGGGAATTTATATCTGGAGAAATCCAAAAATCCGTTTGCCAACCCCATCGTTTACGGCAGTGCTCCAATCCTAAGCGGATACATTTCAAAACCCAATTATGAAAAACTCAAGAACAGTTCCGTGGTGGGTGTATCGGTGATGGGCCGCGGGCGGATAATCGGGTTCACCGAAAATCTAAGTTTCCGCGCGTTTTGGTTAGGCACTAATAAACTTTTCACCAACGCCATTTTCTTCGGCCCAATGATAAATGAAGCATCTGCCCGGTAAAATAAACCCAGTTTGTCAATGCCCAGCTAAAAGCCCTCTGCGTTTTGGAGGGCTTTATTATTTTTCTCCCTTCGGGGAATTGAGTTTCTTGTGCGCAAGTTTACCTAACCATGCTCAGAGTTTCGGCCCTTATTTTCCTGCTTGTTGCGGCTCATCTGCATGCGCTCTCTTCGTTTGCCCAACAGAAAAAAACGGATGCCAAACAGGAAAAAGCCGATGAACACCCCAAAAAAAATGGGGAACTAAAAAAGAAGGTTACTAAACAAGTGAAGGGATGGGTGCACCAAAATCCTGCCGACACGCTAATGGATAAGAAGAGTGAACTCGCCTACAAAAAATACGCAGGAAGAACGATTCGTAAAATCACGATTCACCACATTGGTTTTGAACGCGACATCAACGACACAACCAGGTACAAAATAATTAACAAGGCTGCGCGTGTGGCCAACTCTCTTCACTCCAATACGAAAGTACGCGTGATCAAAAATAACCTGTTTATCAGGGAAAATAAATCACTTGACCCTTACAAGCTGGCTGACAACGAACGACACCTTCGCGACCTGGATTTTATTGTGGATGCCAGAATAGTTGTAAAGCCTGTTCGCGGAAATCGCGAACTGGTGGATGTGGTGGTGTATACACGAGATGTGTTTAGTCTGGGCGGGAGTCTCTCTCCCCGCTCTCCCACAGAAGTTGGGTTCAAGATTTACGATGCCAATCTTTCGGGATGGGGCCAGCGAACTGAATTCAGAGGGTTGGTTGATACCGAACGCGAGCCTCCCTTTGGAATGCAACTGCTCTATAGAAAGAACAGCATAAAAGGGACCTTTATTAATGCAACCGTTTCGTATAGTCAACTGAACAACGGGGCAAGCTATGGACTTGAAAATGAAAGCGCCCTATACCTCAAACTTGACAGGCCATTGGTTTCACCGTATACCCGTTGGGCCGGTGGCCTTCAACTAAGCCGAAATTGGTCAGTCAATGCGTTCCATGTTTCCGAACCCGATTTCAGGCAATACTCATATGATGTCAAGGATTTTTGGATCGGATACAACATGGGCATCCGGCAAAAAGCAGAAAACCGAAACCGCTATTTTGTTGCCATCCGCACGTTCGGTCAACAGTTTATCGATCGGCCAACACAATCATCCGAACTTGAAAATCCAATCTATAATAATGTGACTTACGGCCTGAGCGAATTTACCTACTATAAACAAAATTTCTACCGGACTAAATATGTCTATGGATTCGGCCGAACAGAAGACGTTCCATACGGAAGAAGCCTGACGGTACTGGTAGGACAAGTCAAACAATTGAATTATACCAGGCCTTATGCAGGTGCCGAATTTCAAAAATCGGTTTTCGGTACGAAAGGAGATTTTCGGGAGTATTCCTTAAAAGCGGGTGGGTTTATTAATAAAAACGACTGGCAGGATATAACGCTACTGGCATCGGCATCGCTGTTTAGCAGATTATTGCTTTGGAAGAATATTAAAATACGGCAATCGGCAGCAATAGGATACACCACCATACTCAATCAAAAAATTACGATGCCTTTGCGGATTGATAACCAATTCGGAATCGACCGGTTTAAATCGGACAGCATCGTAGGCACCCAACGACTGGGCATGAAAACCGAAACACTTTTTTTTATTCCGCCCACGCTTCTGGGGTTTCACTTTGCTCCGCTGCTCTTTGCCGAAATGGCTATGATGGCACCCAAAGGCACAGTGTTAATGAGGCAACAACCGTACTTCGCACTGGGGGGAGGAGTTCGAACGAGAAATGAAAACCTGATTTTTGGAACCATCGAATTACGCTTCTACTATTTCCCGCGGGTAACCGAAGATTTATCGCAGTTCAAAATTACCCTGTCGAGCAACCTGAAGGTAAAGTATAGTTCGGGCTTTGTAAACGCTCCGTCATTTATCCGGTACAATTAATTATTGCGGACCGGCCTCTTCTTTGATAACAACACCTAATGATTTCACCCAGTCTTCAATGGCACTGGCTTCCTCAGCCGTAATTTTTGCATCTGCGTGCAGCCATACATAACTCTCCAGCGGCATCGATCCGTCTGAAGTCACTTCCACTATTTCCTCAAGCTTGTGGTTCGCCCGCTTTTCATTGTAGGTTTTAAATTCAGAAAAATTCAGCTCATCCTTGGCATCTTTAATATGAGAGGCCATCCACCAGCCCACCGGCTGCACATGCACATACCACGGGTACCGCGTATTATTGCTGTGGCAATCGTAACACTTTTGTTCAAATACCTGAAGGACATCCGATGGTATGGCGTAAACTTTGGTAATATCATTTTCTGTTATTCCTTCAGCAATATTGCGGGTTGGTTGCAACAACTGCATCACAACAAACAGCAGCAAGAGGCCAATCAATATTTTTTTGACCATTATTTTGTGGATTAAGGAACTAAAAATAACCACCTTCTTGGTGTTTTCCAACGCACCCACTAACTTGTTCTGTTCACCCACATCCCTATGAGAAAGATATTTATTATTAGCTCGTTAGCTGTTACCGCCCTAATCCTGCTTTGGGCTTACTTCTGGATTGATGCCCTTTTTGCGTTCATTCTGGTAGGCCCACTCATGTATATGGGCTTTGTCGATATGGCTCAAAAACGCCAGGCCATCAGGCGAAACTTTCCCCTGCTGGGAAGATTACGCTACGTTTTTGAAGACATGCGGCCCAAGATTCAGCAATATTTTGTGGAATCCGATACCGATGGCGCCCCCATCAATCGGAATGAACGTTCGGTTATTTACCAGCGTGCAAAAAAGCAAATTGACACCGTTCCATTCGGAACCCAACTGAATGTATATGCCGAAGGCTACGAGTGGATGACCCACTCTATCAATCCAATGGATCACAACAAACTGGATCATAACCCCCGTGTACGGGTGGGTAATAAAGATTGCAAGCAACCGTATGATGCCAGCGTGCTGAATATTTCAGCCATGAGTTTTGGATCCTTAAGTGGGAACGCCATAGAAGCCCTGAATGCCGGAGCAAAAATTGGCGGCTTTGCACACAACACCGGTGAGGGCGGCCTCAGTCCGCATCACCTAAAAAATGGTGGCGATATCATCTGGCAAATTGGAACAGGATATTTTGGCGCACGCGATGAACAAGGAAATTTCTCGCCCGAAGCATTTAAGAACAATGCGCTTAAGCCGGAAGTAAAAATGATTGAGATCAAACTTTCGCAGGGGGCCAAACCCGGGCACGGTGGAATTTTACCTGCCAAAAAGAACACTCCTGAAATAGCCGCCATCCGATTAGTAAAACCCGGCACCACTGTTTTCTCGCCACCGTTTCACAGCGCCTTTAATTCGCCCATTGGGTTAATACAATTTGTAAAACAGTTGCGTGACCTGTCAGGTGGAAAGCCTATCGGATTTAAACTTTGCATCGGCCGCAAGAGTGAGTTCCTGGGTATTTGCAAAGCCATGGTGCAACTGAATACTTATCCCGACTTTATTACCATTGATGGAGGTGAAGGAGGAACCGGTGCGGCTCCGCCTGAATTCACCAACTTTGTGGGCATGCCGCTGCTGGATGCCATTGCTTTCGCAGATGATGCCTTGAGAGGATTCGGTATTCGCGAACACATTAAAATTGATGCGTCCGGAAAAATTTTAACGGGGTTTCACATTGTCAGGGCAATGGCGTTGGGTGCCGACTTCTGTAATTGTGCCCGCGCTATGATGATGGCGCTTGGTTGCATACAAGCACTTGAATGCAACAAAAATACCTGCCCTACCGGTGTAGCCACACAAGATCCATATTTCACTAAAGGCCTGGTCATTGATGATAAAAAACTACGTGTCGCCAACTATCATAAGAATACCGTTGGCAGTTTTGTTGAACTGCTCTCCTGCGCAGGCCTTGACCACCCCGAAAAAATTAACCGGACACATGTGTACAGAAGGGTGTTTATGAACATGGTGAAAACATATGCCGAAATCTATCCACCAATACCGGAAGGCTGCCTGCTGGACAGTGCCGATGCTCCTATTGAATATGAATCGTACCTGAATAAGGCCAACGCGGAGAGTTTTAGTTCTTAGTTCGGTAAACTCCATCAATCAAATACCAATAACAAACAGTGAAGTTGGTATTTGATATTTGAGGTTTGGTGCATATTTTTTTACTTTTGTAAAACCTTTACGCACGTGCTTCGAAAATTCTTTCCGCTTGATAAGAATTACGTTCTGGAAGAGGCACAACTGTCGCTCGAAAATTCCCTGCTTGAATACCTGGTCGATTATGTGAAAGTGCAGTATATGCTGCAATACAATTCCCTCGGGCTGGTCGATGAAACTGTTCAGCGCATTGAACAACACCAATCAAAAGAGTATACGAAACTTCGCGAACTCTACATTAACCTGATGGGAATTTTCAGGTTTCAGCATTATCACGATAACCAACTGGAGTTTTGTTTTGATGGAGGCGAACCCTTCGACAAGTATTGCGAAGAATGGACCACAACGTATAAAAAATGGGTGCGCCACTTATGCCAGCACAAAAATTTTATCTGGGGTGTTTTAGAGCTGACCGTGTTTTACCCGAAAGAAGAAGAGGCCCAGTTCATCGGCAACCGTATAACGGTATTTGTTTCTCAATTTTTTGAATTAAGAATACATCCTCAAAAAGGAATTTTAAGAAAGGCCGCTTCCTGACCCCGGTCGGTTAATTACAATTATTCTTCCCTGCCTTTTGTTTTGTATTTTGCGGTATGCGAATTCTCTTCCTGTTCGTACTACTCATTAGCGTTGTCTTTCTGAGATGTCAGGAGAACCCTGAAAAAGTAGCACCACCCGATCCTCCGGTTGAACTGGCCATTCGAGGAGCGGATCTATCGTTTCTTCCTGAAATTGAGGCCTATCCCACCACGTACCGCGATGCCTCAGGCAACGCGGTAGACGCACTTGACTTATTGAAAGCCCATGGCTGCAACACCATTCGCATCCGGTTGTGGCATACACCCGCCACTGCGCACTCAGGCCTGGAAGAAGTGATCGCATTTTCTGAACGGGTTCGTTCGAAAGGAATGAAGGTTTGGCTTACCGTTCATTACTCTGACACGTGGGCCGATCCGGGGCACCAAACAAAGCCAGCCCTCTGGAGTGCTCTTAACTTAACTGATCTGTCTGATAGCGTGTACAATTACACGAAGAAGATTGTTTTAAAACTGCACCCTGATATTATTCAAATCGGTAACGAAATCAATGACGGTTTTTTGTGGCCCGATGGACAACTAAGTGTGAACCTTCCAAATTTTATTGCTTTGTTAAAGGAAGGAGTACAGGCGGTGCGCGACTTTTCACCAACATCTAACATCATGATTCACGTTGCGGGCCATGATAATGCCGCGTGGTTCTACCAGCAACTGCAAGATCAAAATGTTTCATACGATATGATTGGTTTGTCGTACTATCCTTTCTGGCATGGAAAAGATTTGAACGCGCTGAAATCAAACCTGAACAACCTCGGATTTACTTTTTCAAAAGAGGTTCTTATTGCCGAAACATCTTACCCGTTTACCCTCGACTGGAACGACTGGACCAACAACATACTGGGAGAAACAAACCAGCTGATTCCAGGTTACGCGGCTACACCCGAAGGTCAAAAACAATTTTTATTAAGCCTGAAAGCGCTGATTGCCGATACAGAAAAAGGAACTGGCTTTTGTTACTGGGCACCCGAATGGGTAGCCTTTAAAGGAGCTGAGTCCACCACTGGCTCCGCCTGGGAAAACATGGCTTTATTTGACTTCTCGAATAAAGCGTTGCCTGCGCTGAATGCTTTTGAATAGCTAAATACCCTTAAACAACTGTACCGATTCCAGGTACTGCGGAACCATTACATTCCAACCCATTTTATCACGAATGTGCTGGGCATACGCGTGAAGGTCTGATCCCTCACCATGAATGGTAAACGTAATTTTCGGTTTGTTACGAAACCCGCTCATCCACCGAAACAATTCGCTCCGGTCGGCATGGCCACTCATCGCGCTAATGTATTCCACCTGGCAGTTCACCGGAATTTCCTCGCCAAACATTTTGATGATTTTTTCACCCTCCAGCAATTTGCGCCCCCGAGTTCCTTCCGCCTGAAACCCTGCGATGAGCACCGTATCTTCCTGCCGTTTAAGACGATGGTATAAATGATGGAGAATCCTTCCGCCCGTCATCATGCCGCTGGACGAAATGATGATCGCTTTACTGCGGATATCGTTCAGCGACTTGGAGTGCTCTGCCGAGCGCACAAACACCAGCATGTTAGGCTCAACTTCCTGAACGAATTTTTTGAGGTTAAACGATTTCTTCAAAAAATCCTGATGCGCAAAAAATAAATGGGTCGATGAAATGGCCATAGGACTGTCTACATATACCGGCACATCGGGTATTTTATCTTCGATCATCAACTTTCGGAGATAGTAAAGAATATTTTGTGTCCGCCCCACCGCAAAGGCAGGTATCAGCAACACGCCACCCCGGTGAAAAGTCTCATTCACAATGCGAACAAAATCATCGGTTGGGTCATCAAACGTATTGTCTTTGTTTCCATACGTTGATTCTATAAACAACACATCGGCCTGTTCAATGACCGTTGGCGGATGCAGCATTTCCTGCTGATACCTTCCAATGTCGCCCGAGAAAACAAGTTTCTTTTGTTCCCGATCGCCCTGAATGAGCACTTCGGTAATAGCCGACCCCAGCAAATGCCCTGCATCGCGGTAAATGATCTTGATCTGTTGATGTATGGAAATGGCTTCGTTATAGTTGAATGACTTAAGCAAAGGATAAACAGCTTTCGCATCTTCTTCTGTATACAGCGGCTGGGGCTTTTCATGGCGTGAGTAGCCTTTGCGCTGCGCGTAACTTGCTTCTTCCTCCTGCAGTTTTGCCGAATCGGTTAATAAAATTTCAATCAGGTCGGCTGTAGGATGCGTGCAGTAAATGGGCCCGTTAAATCCGTCCTTAACAAGTTTAGGCAGATACCCGGTGTGGTCGATATGCGCATGACTGATCACTACACAATCAATGGAGGCAGGATCAACAGGAAAGGCGTCCCAGTTGCGCAGTCGAAGATCTTTTAATCCTTGAAACAATCCGCAGTCGAACAAAAACCTGAAACGATCGATCTCCACCAGGTAACGTGAGCCTGTAACACTCTCTGCACCACCTAAAAATTTTACACGCACATCCATTTCACCACCGTTTTATTTCAAATGTTTTAAAATGCCGGATGGTTCCTTCGTTTACAACAACCCTTGCAACTTCGGCTTTTGCCGGACCCTGATGACACCATGCCACAAATTGCTTCAGGTTTTCATCTTTCCCTTCTGCTTCGATGTAAACCGACCCATCCTTTTCATTTCGCACCACTCCGGTAATGTTTAATTCGTCAGCTTTCCCTTTTGCAGAAGCACGAAAGAAAACTCCTTGCACTTTTCCGGAAACATGAATGGCCAGGTGTTTCATATCAAGAACAATTTTGCACGGGAAGGTGAATTCCGGCACCAGGCCGGGAATCAATATTGCTATTAAAAAATATATTCCGTACTCAAAAACAACGACTCCCTGTTTTTAATAATGGTGCTGATGATTTGTTTATTCTCATCCGATGCTTTAGTAGCCACTAGCGTTCGGATGGAAAATACGCGCAGTGCATCGGCAACCGAAAGTGTTCCCTCTGCTGAATCTTTTCGTCCATTAAACGGAAACGAATCGGGCCCGCGCTGACTTTGTGTATTGATGTTAATACGGCCCACCTGATTCGAAAACATATCAATCAGTCTGGCCACTGTTTTTGAATCTTTACCAAAGATGCTCACCTGCTGGCCAAAGTTAGAATTGATCACGTAGTGCATCGGTTCATCTACACTTTCATACGGCACAATGGGAATAACGGGGCCAAACTGTTCTTCTGCATACACTTTCATCTTTTCGTTTACCGGGTAAAGAACTGCCGGATAAAAGAATGTATTTAAAACTTCGCCCCCGCCTTCGTTCATGATGGCAGCACCTTTTTGTTTGGCATCATCAACCAATCCTTTCAGGTAATCGGTTTTACCGGGTTCGGGCAACGGAGTAAGATTTACTCCGGCCTCCCACGGCATTCCACATTTTAACTTTTTAATTTCCTCATTAAACTTTTTAATAAAATCGTCCATTATACTTTTGTGAACAAACAAAATTTTAAGGGCCGTACACCGCTGGCCGTTAAACGACAACGACCCCATGATGCATTCGCTCACTGCGTTGTTCAAATCGGCATCGGGCAAAACAATAGCGGGGTTCTTGGCATCTAATCCTAAAATTGCTTTCAACCGGTGCGGCTTCGGATGAAGTTTCTTTAACTCATTGGCTCCCTTGTTGGTGCCAATGAAGGCAAACACATCAATCTTCCCTGTTTCCATTAACGCGCCCACGGTTTCTCTTCCACGACCATAAATGATATTGATGACTCCTGCAGGGAAACTATCTCTAAATGCTTCGAGCAACGGCTTTATCAGCAGCACCCCATATTTAGCCGGCTTAAAAATTACCGTGTTGCCCATAATGAGGGCAGGTATCAGCGTGGTGAACGTTTCGTTTAACGGATAATTGAACGGCCCCATACACAAGGCAACACCTAATGGCACACGCCTGATTTGCGCCATAAATCTCTGCTCTTCCACCAGCTTAGCCGAGTGGCGATCCAACTCCTTCAGGGCTTTGATGGTGTCAACAATGTAATCGCAGGTACGGTCAAATTCTTTTTCAGAATCTTTCAGCGACTTCCCGATTTCCCACATGAGCAGGTTGACGACCTCACTGCGCTTTTCACGCATGCTTGATAAAAATTTTTCTACATGTGTAATGCGATCTGCTACCGACATCATGGGCCATACACCTTTTCCAAGATCATGCGCTTTCACGGCAGCCTCCAATGCTTTTAACGCTTCGGTGGCATTTAACAACGGTGTACTGCCCAGCATCTTCTGCTTAAGGTCACTCCCCTCTTTTACAAACACCGGGCTCATGACAGGGCTAAGGTCACCCTTCCACATTTTCAGTTCACCGTCAATGAGGTATTCGCGCTGTTCAATATAGGATTGAACTTTGTACTGATCAGGGATTGATAGTTCATTCGGAAAAATTTCCGACAGGTTAATGCTCATAACACGGGTTGGGTTTACGCAACAATTTTTATTCCCGAAGAAGTTCCAAGCCTGTCTGCTCCTGCTTCTACCATCGCACTTGCCTGCTCACGGGTTTTAATTCCTCCTGATGCTTTAATGCCAACATGATCAGGTAATACCATTCGCATCAACTTAATGTGCTCAACTTTCGCGCCCGCTGGTGCAAATCCTGTAGAGGTTTTTACAAAATCCACACCGGCATCTGCACACAACTTACAGGCTTCGGAAATTTCTTCATCTGAAAGATACGCGGTTTCAATTATAACTTTCAGTACTTTGCTGTGATCGTGGGTGATTTTACTACACTTCGCAATTTCTATTTTTGTCCAGGGGATACCCGTTTTGAAGGACGTAACATTCCACACCACATCTACTTCATCGGCTCCGTTATCGATTGCGCGCTTGATTTCATCCAGTTTTGTTTCGGTCATGTTGTAGCCTAACGGGAACCCGGCTACGGTTATTAACAAAATTTTGTCCTGACCAATTTCTCGTTGGGCTCGCTTTACCCAAAAGGGAGGAACACACACGCCTAAAAAACCGTATTGTCTCGCTTCATCAACCAGCAGGTCAATATCACGGATGGTAAGGGTTGGAGATAAATTGGTGTGCTCAATATAGGGTGACAGGTTCATTCCACTAAAATTCAAAATTTAAAATTCAAAATTCAATGCTTGTCTGCACCTATTTTGAATTTTCAGTTTTGAATTAGTGCCGAATACCACAAACCTTGCAAAATTTCATTTTATGAGGTGGCCGTTTTTTCGGTGGTCGCTTATGCCCAAAATACAGGGGGTTTGAATTCTGGGGCTTCTCTAATTCCTTTTCGTTTTTGCGCTCTTGCTTGGCTAATTCTTCTCTGCGCTCGTAAAACTTGTCGGTGGCATCGTACGTAACCTTGCCCGCTGATTTTTTCTTCTGCGGTTCATAATTTTTTTGCGGGTAGTAGGGTGCCAGGGAGCTGGACTGCCCTGATGAACTAGTATCCGATTTCTTCGCTTTCTTCTTCTTCGATTGAGCAAATGAAACCGTAACCATTACCGCCAGTACGATCGTGAAAAAATACCTGAGCATAAACACAAAGATATTAACTGAAACGGGATGTTGAAATTGTCTTCGCTGGTCCGGTAATCGACCAATAGTCGTTTTTTTCCGTTGAAAAACTAACTTCCTTTAACCTGCAGCATTGATTGCTGTCTTCGGTAGACCCATGGAGGGGTTGGGTTTTCTTGTATCCAAAGACCCTTCGCATTTTGTTTTGCAATTTCCTTCACGGATTCTAATTCAGGAAGGGGGTTCTTTTCCGCTGTCCAGGCCAAGCCCTCCTTTAACAGTTCAACCCGAATGTCTTTCCCGTTAATTAAAACCGTGGCTAATAAATTTCCCTTTCTGTCCTTTCCCACAATTGTTACCTGAACGGTTTTTTGCAGGGTTATCTTAGAAAGATGGTCTTTGGCATGATCGCCAAATTCCTGGCCTAATTCCGGACTGTCAATTCCGGCAAGTTGTATAATTTGTACGTCCTGATCGGAAGTTTCAACTTCCAACGTGTTTCCATCAATCACCGCCTTCACCTTTCCACGAATGGAATCTCCGGCAAACAGGGTGAAGAACAGAAAATAAGCCAATAGAAAGAAGATCAACCGTTTCATAGCTTTCAAATTTCTCAGGCAAGATAGCGTGTACATTAAACTCTTGCTGTTCAGAATCGGTACGCGGCTGGCTAATGTAATATTTCCGTTAAATGAAAAGAATGCTAAAAACAGATTAGAAAATCCTGCTTAAAACCAAGAAGTGATTACTTTTTACAATACTGATCGATTTGAAAACGAGCTTTTTGATCACCAAATTCAACTGCACGCCTCCAGTCGAAGCAGGCCTTTTCAGTATTTTCCATTTGATAATAGAAGTTTCCCCGTTGCTTATAGTATGATGCATTTTTGGGTTCTACCCGGATGGCGTCATCCATATCGGAAATGGCAGCACCATAATCATCAAGCCCGGCTTTACAGGTTGCGCGATTGTAGTACGCCACGCCATCATCAGGTTTTAAGCTGATTACCTTGTTGTAATCGAGCACCGCTCCTTCGAAATCTTCGATACCTTCTTTGATCAGCCCACGGTTGAAATAAATATCGGCATTGCTTTTATCGAGGGCAATGGCGTTGTTCAAATCAATAATGGCTGCCTTGTTATCGGCCAGTTCAATATGCGCTTTTGCGCGATCGGTAAAAAGTTGAACGGTGTTTTCTCCCGCCTTCAATGCCGCGTCAAAATCTTTAATCGCACTTTCATAATCCTGTGTTTCCAGCAATGCCCGGCCCCGCTTGTAGTAGGTTTCCTTTTCTTTATTGCCTCCCTGAATCAGTCTGTCGAAGTATTCCAAACAGGTGTTATAATTTTTCATATTGTAATAAGAATCCGCCAGCATTTTATACAAATCCAACTCCGGTTTCTCTGTTAGCTTTTCAACCATACGGAAATCTTTGGCTGCCTCTTCAAACTTAGTTGATTTGAAGTACGCATGACCACGATTGTTGTACGCCTGAATATATTCGGGATTTAGGTTAATAGCTCCCGAAAGATCTTTGATGGCTTCGGGATAACTTTCAATATTGAAGTAAGCCTTGCCGCGGTTGTTCAACAGAACCGGATCTTTAACCCCCAGCGAGATGGCTTGAGAGTAATCCTGAATGGCCGCGGAAGGATCAGACAAACTCAACTTTGCATTTCCACGATGGAAGAATGCAGCTCCATATTTAGAGTCTTGCTCAATTGCTTTGCTGAAATCTTCAGCAGCTTTTACATAATTCTCTTCTTCGTAGCGGCAAAGGCCGCGCATATCAAAAATGGAAGCATCAAACGTTCCGGTTCCAATTGCTTTGTCGAAATCGGGCAAGGCTCCTTTAAAATCCTTGAGATTAAATTTGGCAATTGCCCGTTTCACCGTCATGGTAACATCGCTCTCACCTCCGGCAATTGCTTTGTTTAAATCAGGTAACGATTTTTCGTACTCCTTCAACTCCACCAGGGCAACACCGCGGGCACCAAACACTTTTAAATCGTTGCTGTTGTTGTCGATGGCCTTTGAAAGATCGGTAACGGCACCCTTGTAATCTTTTGTATTAAACTTAGCCAAACCGGAAAATGCAAAATCTTCTGCGCCTGCTTCATTTCTGGAAATAACAATCGCCTCGTCTGCAATTACAGCCGGGTATTCTTTCAACTGAAACTTAGCTGCTGCCCGATTTTTCATCGCGTGGATGTAATCTTTCTTAAGCGTAAGCGAGCGATTAAAATCTTCCACCGATTCTTTCACCATGCCTGCATTTAATTTTGCTTTCCCACGGTTATTAAAAATCACTTCATCGTTTGCTCCCAGGGTTATGGCTTTATCATACGATTCAATGGCTCCGGTAAAATTGTTTTTCCTGAACCGAAGATTACCCAACTGATAAAACACTTCTTTGTTCTTGCTGCCCATGGAGGCCGCTTTCTCCAACATTGGTTCGGCTTCCTTTTCTTTTTGCGCCTGCAAATATGAAATCGCCAGTGCTTCATAGGTTAGTAAGTCGGCATTTCCTTTTTGCACCACCTTTTCAAGATCGATGATAACTGCAGGATATTGTTTAAGTTGGTAAGAAGCTTTCCCTCTTTTTTCGTAAACCGCATCTTCTTTTTCGCCAGCCATTTCCGCGGCTGTAAGGGCTTCCACTGCACCTTTGAAGTCATTTCCATCAAAGCGAAGGTAACCTGCGTATAAGTGAACCTTGCCGTCTTTCACTCCTGCTTTAATGGCATTTTCGAGGTAGGTTTTTGCGGCATCTTTCTGATTGATTTTATACTTGGCGATACCCAGCATTTTCAACACATCAGCCGTTTCGGGCTCTGCTCCTTTCGATTTCTCAAGGTCATCGGCAGCTCCGGTAAAATCCTGAAGATTAAATTTTGACGTTCCCCTGTTGAGCAAAGCTTTTTTATTATTCGGATCAAGCTGAATAGCCTTATCAAAATCAGGGATGGAGCCCGCAAAATCGCCCGTATTCAATTTTGCCTTTCCCCTGTTGTTATAGGCAATGGCATCTTTATCAGAAAGTTTAATGGCATTGTCATAATGTTTGATGGCCCCCGCAAAATCATTTTTCAGAAACCGGATATCGCCCAGGTTTTTATGAACTTCAAATTCATTTGCTCCCAGCGAAACTGCTTTCTCCAAATCTTTTTGTGCGTTGTCATAATCTTTTTGAACAACCTCTGCATTGCCTTTCGACTGAAAAATTTCTTTGCTGTCGGCACCCAGTCCAATAGCCCTGCTTAAGGATTCAATCGAGCCGGCATATTCTTTATTTTTAAATTGACATAAGCCCAATTGTGTGAATACATCTTTGTCGCTCATTCCCATGGAAACCGCTGCTGACAAACTTTGTGAGGCTCCGGTACAATCACCCTCAGCGGCCAGACTCAATCCCAGCATTTTAAAAACTTCTTTATCTTTTACGCCCTTCTGCACAACCTTGTTCAGCGCATCTGATGCGGCTTTTGAATTTTTTAAGGTGTACTGCGCGGTGCCCAGTTTTTGGAAAATCTCAACATCGGTGCGGCCACCGGCTACCAGTTTTTCATAATCGGCAATGCTCCCTTGCCAATCCTGCACGAGATACCGCGTTTCGGCACGGTTCTCCAACGCTTTGTCATAATTAGATTTTAACGTCAGCGCCTGATCAAAATCGGGCAACGCCCCTTTATAATCTTTCAAATTGAATTTTGCTTTTCCGCGATTGTTGTACAGCACCGCATCGGCTTTGCCGGATGTGATCGCCTTATCATAATTTGTAATGGCCTCTTTGTAACTCTCGGTTCGAAACTTGCAGTTCCCCAGGTTGGCAAATGTTTCAAAACTGTTCGCCCCCATATTTACGGCTTTGTCGAGGTCGGTTGCCGCATTCTGAAAGTCATTTAAATTATATTTGGTATTACCTCGGTACTCATACAACTCGGCAGTGTTAATGCGGCCTTTCACTGCCTCGTCAAAATCATTTTTTGCTTTTTCATATTCCTTTTGCTGAAAGAAAATAATCCCACGCTTAACATAAATGTCCTTATTGGAAAAGCCTGAGTTAATCAGTTGCGTAAACTGTATGGATGCTACCGAAAAATTGCCGTCACTAAATTTTTTTACTGCTTCCTGGTATTGAGCCTCCAGCAAGGAGTCGGTCTTCTGTGTTTGTGAAGAAGCAGAAAAGAAAAGCAGGCACAGTAAAAAAACAAAACTTGCACGCATAGCATATTATGAATTTGGCAGGAAGCAAAATTACAAATCAAGTCATGGGAAATACTTGAAAATGAGCAAAAAACTCACACCCTTACCGAAACAGGCTATGCTATGAAAGTTGAATAGAGGAAGTAAACGGCTATTCCCAGTAAAATTAGTAGGATAATATACCCGAAAACCCGAGCCCGGTTAAAATAGGACTTTACAGGAAGCGATTTTTTCATAGTGGGTTACTCCAGTCCTAGAAGTCTGAAAACATTAAAAAACAGGTAAAACATCGCGCTAAGCACCATCATGTAGGCAAATACTTTTGCCCTGAAAAAGTAGGAATTAGCTGACAATGTCCTTTTCATAGCTGATGGGTTTAGTTAAAGTTATACTTTAATTACGGATTAAACGCCTAACGAGGTGCCTTTATTTCGTTAAAAGGCCCAAAAGGCATCATTAAAATGCCATAATAGGCGGTAGAAGACACTGAAACGATCCACAGCCTGTACGAAATACAAGCTAATGCGCTCCCTCCTGTTGGGAAATTGAGAATTTTACAAGTGAATCACTTCGCCATACGCTGCGGCAGCCGCCTCCATAATGGCTTCGCTCATCGTGGGATGCGGGTGAACCGACTTTATAATTTCATGACCGGTGGTTTCAAGGTTTCTGGCTACCACAACCTCTGCTATCATCTCTGTAACATTCGCACCGATGAAATGCGCACCAAGCCACTCACCGTATTTCGCATCGAAAATTAATTTCACGAAACCATCCGGTGCTCCTGCCGCCTTCGCTTTGCCGGATGCGGTGAAGGGAAATTTGCCGACCTTAACTTCATACCCTGCTTTTTTAGCGGCCTCTTCGGTATACCCCACCGATGCAATTTCAGGACTGCAATAGGTACAGCCGGGAATGTTGTTGTAGTTTAACGGATGCGGATTTTGTCCTGCCATTTTTTCAACACAGATAATTCCTTCCGCTGATGCAACGTGAGCAAGGGCCGGTCCCTTTACGATGTCGCCAATCGCGTACACGCCCGCAACATTTGTTTTGTAGAAATCATCTACAATCACCTTTCCTTTATCCGTTTTTACGCCAACTTCTTCCAATCCAATTCCCTCAATGTTGGTAGAAACACCAACCGCTGATAACACAACATCAGCTTCAATTTTAATTTCTCCGGATGGTGTTTTCACTGTGGCCACACATCCTTTGCCTGTTGTATCCACCTTGGTCACTTCAGAGCTAGTATAAATTGTCATTCCAGCTTTTTTGAATGACTTCTCAAGTGCTTTTGAAACTTCAACGTCTTCAACTGGAACAACGTTTGGTAAAAACTCAACAATCGTTACCTCCGTTCCTAATGTATTATAAAAGTATGCGAACTCAACACCAATGGCTCCTGACCCAATCACTAAAAGTTTTTTGGGCTGTTCAGGTAACACCATGGCCTCGCGGTAGCCAATAATTTTCTTTCCGTCTATTTTAATGTTGGGCAATTCGCGTGAGCGACCACCGGTTGCAACAATCGTATTCTTCGCTTCGTAATCGGTTTTCTTTCCGGCCGCATCCGTTACTTCAACCTTGCCACCTTTTTTAAGTTTTCCCGTTCCGGCAATATGATCGATCTTATTCTTCTTAAACAAAAACTGAATGCCCTTGCTCATTCCGTTTGCTACATCACGACTTCTTTTAACGATGCCACCGAAATCGGCCTTCGCATCTTTCACTTCAATACCATAATCTTTCGCGTGTTGAATGTATTCAAACACGTTTGCGCTTTTGAGCAGTGCCTTAGTTGGGATGCAACCCCAGTTCAAACAAATGCCTCCGAGCTCAGCCTTCTCCACAACCCCAACTTTCATTCCTAATTGAGAAGCACGAATGGCTGCTACATAACCACCGGGACCGGAACCAATAACGATTAGATCATATTTAGACATAGAAAGGAAGTTTTAAACGCGGGCAAATATAAGTTGATTTGGCCAAGAAATGAAGGCTAAAATGAGTTCGGGGAAATGCCTATTTTTGGCTATTGTGTTCTAAACCATAACAGAAAATGAAATTACTCCAGGGAAAAAATGCGCTGATAACCGGAGCCTCCAAAGGCATCGGCAGGTCCATTGCCATGAAATTTGCCGAACAAGGGGCCAACGTTGCGTTCACTTATTTATCAAGTGTTGAGCAAGGCCAGAAACTGGAAACTGAACTCGCCTCGAAAGGTGTGAAAGCAAAAGGTTATCGGTCTGATGCTTCCGACTTTGCACAAGCTGAAAAACTGATCAATGATGTGGTGGCCGATTTCGGAACCCTGGATATTCTGGTGAACAATGCCGGTATTACCATGGACAATTTATTGTTGCGCATCACCGAGGAAGCCTGGGATAAAGTAATCAACGTGAATTTGAAATCTTGTTTCAATACAGTAAAAGCTGCTACCAAGCCGATGATGAAACAGAAAAGCGGTTCGATTATTAATATGACTTCTGTTGTTGGCTTGAAAGGCAATGCAGGGCAAACAAATTATTCGGCATCAAAGGCAGGTATCATCGGCTTTACAAAATCTGTTGCGCTTGAATTAGGTTCGCGCGGTATTCGCTCGAACGCCATCGCTCCCGGATTTATTGAAACAGAAATGACTGCCGTGCTTGATCCTAAAACTGTACAAAGCTGGCGCGATGCTATTCCATTGAAGCGTGGTGGAAGACCGGAAGATGTGGCGGATGCCTGTGTGTTCTTAGGTTCTGATTTATCAACCTATATCACCGGTCAGGTGCTTCAGGTGGATGGTGGTATGCTCACCTGATCTGTGAACTCAGAAATTCAAAAAATCATCAACATCCTCAAGCATACTTTTGAAAAAGATGCCTGGCATGGCCCCTCTGTTAAAGAAGCATTACATGATATCCCCGCAGATGCTGTTCACGCACGCATTGGAGACAGCCACAGCATCCTTGAATTGGTGGCTCACATGACTGCCTAGAGAAATTACGTAACTGAAAAACTAAAGGGAAACGACACTTTTGAACTTTCTGATGAACAAAACTTCCCCAAAGAGACCGATTGGAATCGTGCGTTATCAAACTTAGAACAAAGTCAGAAAGAACTTATAAAAGCACTGGAAGATACCCCGGATGACCGGTTGCAGGAAGTGGTTCCCAACCGGAAATTCAAGTTTTTTACGATGCTTCACGGGGTTATTCATCACGATCTCTACCACACCGGGCAGATCGTTTTGCTGAAGAAATCACAATACTAACAACCGTCAGCAAAAAAGTTTTTTACAAATTCTTTTTTAAACACTTGCAAACCTTACAGATGCTCCCTACGTTTGTGTCAACATAGTCGAGAAGGCAATTCGCCAAATCGATTTATAAAGAAGCGCTGAGAGAACAGGCTCTAGGACGCGCTAGCAACCCCCTCCTTGTTGGAGAAAAGGTGCTAAATCCTGCTCCCGACAAGTTGTCGTGGAGAACTATAAACCGATTACTACAATGAAATCGTTTACCGTTCAAAGCAGCAGTACCTCAGGCCTCACCGGCTTGTTGACGTCTTTTCTCGACACCCTTCAATCTACTCTTATTTGCATGTTTCCGTGCAACAACATAAAGATGTGTTGTTGTACAGGTTGTTGCTGCTAATCGATAGCGAAGCGCTTCCAGCAACACACTAGTCTATTGTCTGCCATGTGACAGGTATGATTACGGCTATGTTCCCTCTCCCAAAAGCAAAAAATAATTTTCAATTAAAGACTTTACAGTTATGTCAACCTTACTAAAATTTTCTATCGAATCGAATAGTGAAACCCCTGCACGAACGGAGATTAAAACCCGCGGATTCAAATTAATTGTAGATGAACCCGAAGCGCTCGGAGGAACCAACCTGGCGCCTAATCCTGTCGAATATATTCTGGCCGGCTATGCCGGATGTATCAACGTGGTGGCACACCTTACCGCTAAAAAATTCAACATCGACTTAAAGGACCTCAAGATCGCGATTGATGGCGATATTAATCCTGCACGTTTGTTTGGCGAATCCTACAACGACCGGGCCGGTTATAAAAACATCAATGTAAGGCTCTCCACCACCAGTGCCATCGATGAAAAAATCAAAGCGCAATGGCTGGAGGAGATCGAAAATCGTTGCCCGGTTAACGATACCCTGCGCAATTCAACACCCATAAATTTTTCTCTTAACTAAAAAATTAACGATAACTAAAAACATTTAAACATATGTCAACCTTACGTTTTGAAACTCTCCAACTTCATGCCGGGCAGGAAGTTGATCCTACAACCGGTTCACGCGCTGTACCCATCTATCAAACAACGTCTTATGTGTTTAAGAATTCTGAACATGGCGCCAATCTTTTTGCGTTGAAAGAATTCGGGAACATTTACACCCGCCTCATGAACCCGACTACCGATGTGCTGGAAAAACGCATTGCGGCTTTAGAGGGTGGTGTTGCTGCATTGGCGGTTGGTTCAGGCCAGGCTGCACAATTCATTGCACTGAACAACATCTTACAGGCCGGAGACAATTTTGTTTCTACCTCTTTTCTGTACGGTGGCACCTATAATCAATTTAAAGTTGCGTTCAAGCGCCTGGGCGTTGAGGCGCGATTTGCCGAAGGCGATAAAGTGGAGGCGTTTGAAAAGCTGATCGACACCAACACCAAAGCCATCTACCTGGAGGCAATCGGAAACCCTGGTTTTAACATTCCCGATTTCGAAGCCATTGCCGCTCTGGCTAAGAAGAAAGACATCCCGCTCATTGTTGATAATACCTTTGGTGCAGGTGGTTATTTGTTCAGACCATTAGAGCACGGAGCCAACGTTGTTGTTGCTTCTGCTACCAAGTGGATTGGCGGACATGGAACTTCCATTGGTGGTGTGATTGTCGATGGTGGAAATTACAATTGGGGCAATGGCAAATTCAGTCAGTTCACCGAACCCTCTGAAGGTTATCATGGCCTGAAGTTTTGGGAGGTATTCGGAGAAGGTAATCCCCTTGGACTGCCCAATATTGCCTTCATCATACGCGCACGGGTTGAGGGGTTGCGCGATTTCGGCCCAGCACTTAGTCCCTTCAATTCATTTTTATTCATACAGGGATTGGAAACTCTTTCCTTGCGGGTACAACGCTCTGTTGACAACGCACTGAAACTTGCCGAATGGCTGGAGGAACATCCGCAAGTGGAAAGCGTGAATTACCCGGGCTTAAAAAGCAGCACGTATCATGCACTTGCGAAAAAATACCTGCGCAATGGATTTGGTGCGGTGCTCTCCTTTACCATCAAAGGCACAAAAGAAAATGCCACCAAACTGGTCGATAGCCTGAAACTGGTTAGTCATCTCGCCAATGTGGGAGATGCCAAAACGCTGATCATTCAACCGTCCGCTACCACCCATCAGCAACTCAGTGAGGAAGAACAACTCACTGCCGGTGTATTGCCAACACTGTTGCGGGTTTCTGTGGGCCTCGAACACATCGATGACATCAAGGCTGATTTTCAACAGGCCTTTGAGCAGGTTGAGAAAAAAGAATTGGTGAAACAGTAAGGAAGAAAATCTGATGGAAAAACAAACACACACCTTTCATTACACAAAACCCTTTCAACTGGAGTCGGGTCGGGAACTTCCCGGCTTCCAGTTACAATACACTACGCTGGGCCAGTTAAATGCCGCACGTAACAATGTAGTTTGGGTGTGTCATGCGCTCACCGGAAACGCTGATGTTACCTCCTGGTGGAATGAATTGTTTACCGATGATAGTGCATTTAACCCAAAACACAGTTTGGTTATTTGCGCCAATATGTTGGGAGGTTGTTATGGATCAACGGGGCCTCTTTCCGTAAACCCTGAAACGGGCAAACCCTTTTTCCATCAATTTCCTCCTTTAACTAACCGTGATGTGATTCGGGCTTTTGATCTGTTGCGGCAAGCACTGGGGTTATCAAAAATTCATACCGTTATTGGCGGTTCGCTTGGTGGGCAGCAAGCCCTGGAGTGGATCATCCAACAACCCGAAGTTTTTGAACACGCAGTACTGGTTGCCACTAACGCGGTTCATTCTCCCTGGGGAATTGCCTTCAACGAGGCTCAACGTCTTGCTATTGAAGCTGACCCATCGTGGAAAGAAAATGATAGCCAGGCAGGTTCAAACGGACTGAAAGCTGCGCGCGCCATTGCTATACTTTCGTACCGCCAGTACGAAACGTTTGAGCAAACACAGGCTGAACATACCTCAGAAGTTACTGATCAGTTTCGGGCGGCTACGTATCAACGCTATCAGGGGGAGAAACTTGTTAAGCGCTTTAACGCTTTTACCTACCGGTTGTTTTCTAAAATGATGGATAGCCATCATGTGGGTCGTGATCGGTTTTCGATCCGTGATGCGCTGAAACAAATCAAGGCAAAAACACTGGTGGTAGGCGTTGAAAGCGATCTGCTCTTTCCGGTATCGGAACAAAAGTTGTTGGCGGAAGGTATACCGAAGGCTGAACTTGTTATTCTCTCTTCCCTGTATGGCCACGATGGGTTTTTAACCGAGCACAAACAACTCAATCATGTTTTGAAAAATTTTTACAGAAAAGAAAATCATAAACCAAAAACAAGCGTACACCCAGCGGATTCGGCAATTTCTAAATACGCGCTGTGGTAAGTCGCTTACGCGAACAGAACACCATGAAAAAGAATTTAAAACTGGGAATATTCGGATTTGGCTGTGTCGGACAGGGTCTGTACCATGTACTCAATGAAACACACGGCTTAAAAGCAGAAATCAAACGAATTTGCGTTAAGACCAAAAACAAGACGCGACCGCTACCACAAGAACTATTCACATACGATCGGGATGAAATTTTGCTCGACCCGGAAATTGATGTGGTGGTAGAACTAATTGATGATGCAGAAGCTGCCTTTCAAATTTTGAAATTGGCCTTACAAAATGGCAAACACGTTGTGTCTGCCAACAAAAAAATGATTGCCGAAAACCTTGATGCCATTCATACCCTGCAACAACAATACGACCGCTCTGTTCTCTACGAAGGATCCGTTTGCGGGGCCATTCCGATTTTGCGAAACCTGGAAGAGTACTACGACAATGATTTACTGACAGGCATCGAAGGAATTTTCAACGGCTCCACCAACTATATCCTTACGAAAGTATTTGAAGAGAAGAAATCCTACAGCGAAGCCTTAAAACAGGCTCAAGATTTAGGATTTGCCGAATCGAACCCGGCATTAGATGTTCAGGCATTTGATCCAAAATTCAAACTGGTTATTGCCATTGCCCATGCCTTTGGTGTGCTGGTGAAACCGGAAGATATTATCAACATCGGTATCGACAGAATTGAAGACGTTGATTTGGCCTTTGCCCGAAAAAATGGTTACGCAGTTAAGCTTATTGCACGGGCTATAAAATCAGAAGGTAAAATTTTTGCCTTGGTTGCCCCGCAATTTATTGAAAATGAAAACCCCTTAAGCGCCATTCGCCTCGAATACAACGCTGTTCAGGTGCAGGGTGCTTTTTCAGATAAGCAACTTTTTGTTGGAAAGGGAGCGGGTAGTTACCCAACAGGCTCAGCGGTACTCTCCGATATTTCCGCGCTTACGTACGGATACCGGTATGAGTATAAAAAAATCTATCAACTTCCGGAGAACACATTCTCAGATGATTGGTCGATAGAAGTATTTGTTCGTTTCCCTCATGGTGAAGCAGTCACGATAAGTGATTTCGAAAACTTCAAATCGGGATACGCAGCAAATGGCCAGAACTACATGGTAGGCACCGTTCACTACAGCAAGCTGAAAGAATGGGCTCAAAACGAGAATATCGGAATTATCCTGTCTCCAAATGCTAATTTCAATGCAGTAAGGGTTAGCAAAAAAGCCGCTGAGGTTAGTTATGCTGTTGCCTAGATGCGTTACTTTTGATTCATGTATTTGTACAATGTAACGGTAGGCATCGACACCGATATTGAACAAGATTGGCTTGCCTGGATGAAATCCAAACACATTCCCGATGTGATGAACACGGGAATGTTTGTTGATTACAAAATCTATAAAGTGCTGCACGACAATAATGACGGAACTATTTCCTACAGCGTGCAATATTTTGCCACAACCCTGGAGTTAGTGGTGCAGTATCTTGAAGTGTTCGGGCCAGCCATGGCCGAAGAACACCGTCAAAAATTTATTGGAAAACACGTGGCCTTTCGCACCCTCCTGGAAGAAGTGTGAACAAATCTTTAACGGGCTTTGTTGTTTAATCACCCCAATTTCTATTCTGGTTTTCAATTCACTTAAACCCGGCAGCCATGAATGCAAAAAAAGTGACCTACGATGAAATCCGTCATCAACATTACGCCACGGAAGATGTGTTAACATCCTTTAACGACAAGTTTGAGCGCCAACACAAACTTCGTACCGCCATGGCACTCACACACGATCACCACGAAACCATTAGCCTGTACATTAAGCTTGCAAATGGCGAACTGGTTGAAATTGCCTCTGACCTGATCGACTATGAAGATGATTTTGTTGAAATCCGCGGAGGGATTGGCATCCCCTTACGCGCCATTGTAGATGTTGATGTCTAACGCTGTCAGGTTGAGCCTGTCGAAACTGACCTGACTACTTCTTAAGAATTTCCCTGATCTGCTCAGCCTCCAAACTGCAATTGATCCACTCGCCATCCAGTTTGGCATTATAATACTTTTTATAAAAATTGATTGCAGGCTCATTCCAGTCGAGCACCTGCCATAACATGCCTGTACATTCTTCATCCAATGCATGCTGCATCGTGCGATCGAAAAGCAACTTACCGATTCCCCTTCCGCGTTCTTTTTCAGTCACGATAATATCTTCCAGGTAAAGTCTCTTTCCCTTCCAGGTAGAATAACGCCAGTAATAAATAGAAATGCCAACAACTCCTCTTTCATTTTCGGCCACGAATAATCCGTAAATCGGATTTGGCCCAAAGCCATCTTTTTCCATGCGCTCAATCGTATTCGTTACTTCATGAGGTGCGCGCTCGTACAACGCAAGCTCTTTAACAAGCTCAAGTACCTTGGGCAAGTCTTGCTTCGTACCGGTACGGATGGAAATTGTAACCATAAAAATCACTGGATGCTAAAGAGATGTAAAACACTCCAAACTCCGAAGAGACTGGCTCAAAAGAATCTCCGTGTAAAAAGATTAATACTACATTTTCTCCTTCGCAATTGGCGGAATCACATTCATATTATACCACGCAAACGCATACGCATCGGCCGTAGCCTCAAGGCTCTTTGAGAGATTGGATGGACCGTGGGCCGAATTTACATCCACCCGTATAAGCACCGGATTGTCCCCCGCCTGATTTTCCTGCAGCGTGGCGGCAAACTTGAAACTGTGTGCCGGTACAACGCGGTCATCACGATCGGATGTGGTCACCAGGGTAGCCGGGTAATTCACTCCGGGTTTTAAAGCATGAACAGGCGAATAGGCTTTCAGGTATTCAAACATTTCTTTTGAATCTTCGGCTGTTCCATAATCGGTTGCCCACGCTGCACCAATCGTAAATTTATGGTAACGCAACATGTCCAATACACCTACCTGTGGAACGGCAACTTTGGCCAGGTCAGGACGCTGCGCCATAACAGCACCAATCAATAAACCGCCATTCGAGCCACCGTTGATCGCCAGGTACTCGCTTGAGGTGTACTTTTCTTTAATCAAATATTCGCCTGCAGCAATAAAATCGTCAAACACATTTTGCTTTTTCTGTTTGGTTCCTGCCAGGTGCCATTCCTCTCCATACTCACCACCGCCCCGAAGGTTAGGCTGCGCAAAAATTCCACCATTCTCCAGCCAAACGATTCTGGAAGTGTTGAAGCCGGGTGTTAAGCTGATATTAAACCCGCCATAGGCATACAACCACGTTGGATTTTTTCCATTCAGCTCAATTCCCTTTTTATGTACAATGAACATCGGGATTTTAGTGCCATCCTTACTGGTATAAAATACTTGTTTGGTTTCGTAGTCGTCCGGATTGAATTTCACAGCAGGACGCAGATACTCCGTTGACTTTCCGGATGCCACATTGTATTTAAATATGGTTGGCGGATAGGTAAATGAAGTGAACGTGTAATACAAATCTTTATCATCATTCCAACCACTAAAACCATTTGCGGTACCAATTCCGGGAAGTTCAACCTCGCGCTCCAATTTTCCGCTCAGGTCATACTGTTTAATCTGAGTTTTTACATCTACTAAATAACTGGCAAAAATTTTTCCTCCACCGGTTGATGTCCTTAATGAATTGTCAGACTCCGGAATTAAGTCCTTCCAGTTTTCAAAGGATGGATTGGTTGCCTCTACCCAAACCACTTTAGAGTTTGGTGCCTGATGGTTAGTCTCAATAATCAGCTTTGAACCATTATTCTCAATAACAAATTGATCGCTTTTCAAATCTGCTTTTATAGGAAGGATCTTTCCGTTCGGATTAGCTAAGTCCTGAACATATAGTTCATTCCCCGTTGTTCCAACGGATGCTGTAATGATCAGGAACCGTTCATCTTCCGTTAAATATCCACCCACAAACCTCTTTTTCTCTTTATCGCCAAAAACAATTTTATCCTGAGCCGGCTGTGTACCCAGCTTATGGTAATACAAAATTTGATTTTCATTCTTGGAAGCCAGGTTGCTCTTCAGGCCTTCTTCAAACCGATTGATATAATAACCTTCATTCCCCTTCCAGGATATTCCACTTTGCTTCATGTTTCGGATCGTATCTTCTACTAATGATTTATCCGAAGTTTTGATAACAACAGCTTCTGCGCGATCGGCCCCGCCCTTCGCCAATTGGAAAGCGAGTAAGGTTCCGTCTTTTGAAAAGGACAAGCCACGCATAGTAGTGGTACCGTCTTTTGAAAATGTATTGGGATCCAGAAACAACTCCGGCTCACCTTGTTCCCCCTTCTTGCGATACAGAACGGATTGATTTTGTAAACCGGTGTTCTTATAAAAATAATAATACTCGCCTCTCCTAAAGGGCGCACTTAGCTTCTCATAGTCGTTCAGTTCCAGTAACCGTTTCTTTACTACGTCACGATAGGTGATGTTTTCCAGGTACGAAAAAGTAACCTTATTTTGAGCGGTAACCCAGTCGGCAGTTTCCTGAGTGGTGTCATTCTCAAGCCAGCGATACGGATCAGCAACCTGAATCCCAAAGTATGTATCTACAGAATCTACTTTTTTAGTTTCCGGATAAACCCCAGTCGTTTTCTTTTCTGCTGTTTGTGTGCAGGAGCTGGCAATAATAAGCAGGATCAGGAAAGTTGCGAGTTTTTTCATGAGTCGTTTTTTTGAATTAACTAAATATAACGAAGGTCAATCGCTGAAACCAACAGCAATATGATGGATGGTATTGGCCAAGCTTTAACCGGGTTCAGAGGCTCCTTACTTGATCAGATCAAACCCGGCAAACGGAACCAGTACCTTTGGAATCTTAATTCCTGTTGGTGTTTGATTATTCTCCAAAATGGCTGCCACTATTCTTGGTAAGGCCAACGCGCTTCCATTCAGGGTATGCAACAGTTGGGTTTTACCTTCTTTGTTCTTATAGCGAAGCTTGAGTCTGTTTGCCTGAAAGGTTTCAAAGTTGCTGACCGAACTTACCTCCAGCCAACGTTGCTGCGCTGCAGAAAACACTTCCATATCGTATGTCATGGCGGAGTTAAAACCCATATCGCCACCACATAACAGAAGTTTCCGATAAGGTAATTCCAGTTTTTCCAACAAACCTTGAACATGTAAACTCATTTCCTCCAAAGTTGCATAAGAATCTTCTGCTTTGGTGATTTGTACAATCTCAACTTTATCGAATTGATGAAGGCGATTCAACCCTCGAACGTATGCTCCCCAGCTTCCTGCTTCTCTGCGAAAGCAGGGAGTATAACCCGCATTCTTGATAGGAAGATTTTCTTCATTCATCATCACATCGCGATACAGGTTGGTGATGGGTACCTCTGCGGTTGGAATCAGGTACAATCCATCTTCATTTATAAAGTACATCTGCCCTTCCTTATCCGGAAGCTGACCGGTTCCATAGCCTGATGCTTCATTCACGACAATGGGTGGTTGCATTTCCGTGTATCCGGCTTTGTCGGCTTCACTCAGGAAAAAATTAATCAGCGCACGCTGAAGCTTCGCGCCCTTTCCTTTATACACAGGAAAACCCGCACCAGAAATTTTTACACCAAGATCAAAATCTATAATGTCGTATCTTTTGATCAGCTCCCAGTGCGGCAATGCATCGGTTGATAATACTGGTATTTCTCCGTGTTGATATACAGTAATATTTTCCTCTGGCGTTTTTCCCGCAGGAACCTTTTCGTGCGGCACATTCGGGATTTTATACAGGTGTTGGATCAACTGTTTTTCAAACTCCTCCAGGTCGCTTTCAAGTTTCTTAATCACCTCTTTATCTTGCGCTACCGTTGCCCTCAATGCTGTTGCTTCATCTGCTTTACCGGCTTTCATCAATTCGCCAATCCGCTTCGACTCCACATTTGATTTGGCCTTCAGGTCATCTGCCTTTTTCTGTGTTTCTTTTCGGTTAAAATCGATCGCCAGAGCCTGGTCAATCTGCTCGCCTGCATTATTTAACCCTCTTTTTTTAAGTCCGGCAATTGCGGAGTCGCGCTGTTCACGTAAGTAAGCAACCTGAAGCATACTGTTTGTTTTAAGGAGTGTAAAATTAGTTTTTTGGCGGTATTGATGGGTTTATGATGGAACAATTTCACAACAAATATTTGTTGGTATTCAATTTTGCCCTATACTTGCATGGTCATCGGCTCCTTCCGGGTCTCTCGATATAAAATAAAATCCTTGCCTTACTGAAATAGCATAGTTCTTACCAATTCATTTTGAATTATTCCGGATCATCGTATTATCACTCCAATCCATAGAATCACATATTAACTCTTAAACACTATCATTTTTTAGTACTATGTACACAATTGACGATCTCAATGTCAAGTTACTTTCCGAGCTGAAAGATCTGGCTGAGCAGATGGGCGTTAAAAACGCTAAAAAACTTTCTAAACAAGAACTTGTTTACAAAATCCTGGATCAGCAAGCCGTAACGGGTGAAGCCCCCGGAAGCAAAAAGCCCGCACCCGTTTCAAATGAAGGACGGACCATGCGCCCCCGAAAGCGCGAAAATGTTGCACCCAATGCTCCTTCCGCAAAACCCGAAAAGGAATTATCGTCTGACGAACTGTTAGACTCGATTAATGTTGACTTCGATTCTTCTGTTACCCGTTTCGAAGAAACTGAACCAGTGGCGCCCGTTCAACGCCAGGATTCAGCCCCTCGCCAGGAAATCCGGGAACCGCGTGAAGACAGGCAACAACAACAGCAACATCAACGTCCGAATATTAAAGAGTTTGACGGAGCCATTGCCAACGAAGGCGTGTTGGAAATCATGCAGGATGGATACGGGTTTCTCCGATCTTCCGATTATAATTACCTGGCCAGTCCGGATGACATCTATGTTTCTCCTTCACAGATTAAACTATTTGGTTTAAAGACAGGAGACACCGTGAAGGGTCAAATCCGTCCTCCGAAAGAAGGCGAGAAATATTTTGCTTTGCTGAAGGTTGAATCTGTTAACGGAAAAACTACCGAAGAAATCCGTGACCGCGTAGCGTTTGAATATTTAACTCCCCTTTTCCCGGAAGAGAAATTAAAGTTGAGCACTACGCCTGATAACATGTCAACGCGTATACTTGATTTATTCTCTCCTATTGGTAAGGGTCAGCGTGGTATGATTGTGGCACAACCTAAAACCGGTAAAACTGTTTTATTGAAGAACATTGCGAACGCAATTGCCGAAAATCATCCTGAAGTTTACTTGTTGGTACTGCTGATTGACGAACGACCTGAAGAAGTTACCGACATGGCCCGCAGTGTAAAAGCTGAGGTAATCGCTTCTACTTTCGATGAGCAGGCTGAACGTCACGTAAAGGTTGCTTCCATTGTATTGGAGAAAGCAAAACGTATGGTGGAGTGCGGTCACGATGTTGTGATTTTGTTGGATTCCATCACACGTTTGGCACGTGCCTATAACACGGTCGTTCCTTCTTCCGGTAAAATTCTTTCCGGTGGTGTGGATGCGAATGCGCTTCACAAGCCTAAACGTTTCTTCGGTGCCGCCCGTAACATCGAAAATGGTGGTTCATTAACCATCATTGCTACAGCACTGATTGAAACAGGTTCTAAGATGGACGAAGTTATCTTCGAAGAATTCAAAGGAACCGGTAACATGGAATTGCAACTTGACCGTAAACTCTCGAACAAGCGTGTATACCCTGCTATTGATGTTACAGCTTCTGGCACCAGACGTGAAGACCTCTTATTAAAAGAAGAAGAACTTCAGCGTGTTTGGATTTTGCGTAAGTACATGAGCGACATGAACAGCAATGAAGCGATGGAGTTGCTGTTGAATAAAATGAAAGGAACCCGCAACAATGATGAGTTCTTGTTGTCGATGAACGGGTAGTTTAATCAGATCATGAATCAATTAGCCGATTAGCGGATGCTGGTCGGCTTTTTTGTGTTAACAATAACACACTATCTTTATTCATGTTCATGAAAATCCTATATGCTAATTCCCCTGCATTTGGTTTATGCTTATTGGGGAATTCCTTGATCGCATTCATCCGAACCTTTAACTCATCAGTGAATCCGTTTACACGCGCCCTTTTGGAATTCTTTCCGTTCAAATTTTAATTTTCCCAATCCAACACTTATCGTGTACTGGTTTACGTTATTCCTTACTCTTTAAAACTTATGAGGCTTGGAAAAATCAATTTTGAATTCAAATACTTCCAATAGAAATATTATCCTCTTCTTCCTCCAAAAATAAGAACCTGAATACCCTGATTAACATCGGTTTTCTTGTTGTAGGGCTTTACTCAATGGTTTTGTTGCTGGTGTAATGGTCGCACTCATCAGCAAATTACTTTCTCAGCAACTGCGCAAATAGGAGAGTTATTTTTCATCCCCACGCTTAACTTTATTAATAGTATCCACCAAGCCGTCTTTCTGTACATCCAGTGAAAGCTCCCAAAACATAATTCCGTTGAGCTTTTGATCTATCGCATATTTTGTTTTAATCGCCATCGACTTGCGATCATCTGCGGTGGCAAATAATTTTTCTTCCTTGTTATAGGCATACGGAGCCTGTGTAGTCTCATCCCAATACCATTGAAAGCCCTTGAGTCCTTTTTCAAAATTCCTGAAGTCAACACTTTCCTTGAATTTCCCCTGCTG
Source organism: Cyclobacteriaceae bacterium (assembly GCA_049306095.1). GTDB lineage: Bacteria > Bacteroidota > Bacteroidia > Cytophagales > Cyclobacteriaceae > UBA2336. The sequence goes on along the minus strand of JBAQPU010000030.1, from coordinate 49,651 downwards.
GTATAAACCGTTGTTCTCACCAGGAACATGCTCCCACACGCGAGCATAAAAGGCAGCTCCGATGACAATTTTACTTCTCGGCACGCCTATGTTGATAAGATATTGAACCGCATTGTGGGTAGACTCCGCCTGCTTGGGATTAGAGTACAAAGCTGTGTGATGGCCCGTGACCTGTGAATAGCCATTAATGAGATCATACGACATAACGTTAACACGATCAACCACCTTCATGACTGATTGCCAATCTACGGATTCGTCCAAAAATTTTTGAAAACCACCGGCTGCAAAACTGATTTCAAATTTTGATCCTAATGTATTTCGCAGAGAGATTACAAGTTCACTGAAATTGACTTTATCCTCCGGCTTAAAGGGATGACCCGGATAGCCCTCAATAGTTGGGTATTCCCAATCCAGATCAATACCATCTGTTTGAAGGCCCTGGCTCAATACCAGCACCGATTGTGAAAATTCATTTCGGGCACCTGCTGTAGAAAAAGCATCCGAACAAGATTTACATCCTCCCCAGCCTCCAAGGGAAAGAAGTACTTTAAGCTTTGAATTTCTCTTTTTTAAACCCACCAGTTTTTTAATAGTAAGAGAATCGGAAGCATTGTCCACTACCAGTTTGTTTCCCTGCAGATGGCAAAAGCTAAAAATGATATGCGTTAGCTTCTCCGCAGGCAGGCCGTCTACCTGATCCGGACCAGCAGAGTAATAGGCCAGAACATTAAGATCACTTTTCGATTGTCCGAGAGCTGTAACAACGCTCAGCACAATCCCAAACAAGCTCAAGGTAATTCGGTTCATAAGAGTTTGGTTTAGTTTATGTCGATATTAGAAAACTACTATCAGGATTATTCTGCTGCAATCTACTTTCCGTGAGTGGCGGTGTTCTTCCCTTTTGTTGGTACACGTCCACAGCTTAAAGATGTGGGACACGTAGCGCAATGGTGATGTATCCTCTATTCTCCAACAAAACGCTCACCATCATACCGAAAGTAAAACTCCCCTGGCTTTTGTGCGTTCACCTCCGATGCCAGAACAACAAACTCATTCGCGCCAGCGTCAATAAACGTATCGAGGTTGATTTCAAAAATTTCTCCGTCTGCCCGGTTAAACGTTCCGGTGTACTTTCGCAACATGGTATTGTTGGCTTTATTAAAAACCATTACTAAGTATGGTGCTCCTTCTTTCAATTTAAGTGGAATGTGAACTACCCGTAGGCCAGGCTTGTATGAAACGGTTTGTTCATCCAACAGTACAGGATATTCAGTTTCTTTCCGGAGGCCAAAAATCTGATAGACATACGTTCCGGGTCGTGAAAGAGTATCGGTTGCCTCACACGTTTTAACAAAATCTCCTAGTGCGTTCGCATGCAGCGACACGTCTTGTATCCGGGTAAACTTAACATCCTGTTGTTGCTTGCGGTAGATTCTGAACACACTTGTAGTTTCTGCAATCGATTCGTGAACCGACCATCGAATGGTTACATTTCGGCCCGTTCGGGCTGCCGTCATGTTGAGCGTATCCAGATTGTGCATCGTACCGGGAAAACCACGTGCTGTTGTTGAGAACTGGATATCGAACTGACAAAAATCTCCGAGAAAGCCATCGATATTCACCAGGTATTGGATGCCTGCTTTAAGAGAATCCAACTCAATAAACGCATCGTCCTGATGGATTTTAGAAATGCAACGAAGAATTTTGTAGGTGTTGATTTGGCATGGATTGCCTTCAATTACGATTACCTGTATGCCTTGCCGATTGCGGCATTGTTGTGACGAAACGTTCAGAAAAAACTTTCCATCGCGATCCGGTGTAAAATGAAACCATTGATCATTGTGGTACACAAGGCATTTGTTCGTCAGCTTCTTGTTTACACAATCCCATTCGACAGAAGCGTTGTTCGTGTTGGAATGTGTAGCGACCGCATTCTGCACAAGTTCTGACCGATCAGTAATGTTATTATTAGAAACCTGCGCTACTCCAACTATGCATGGCAGCACAAAGGTCATCATTGCTAAAATTTTCCTTATCATTTGTTTATGCAACCAATGTCTACGTGTCCAACAAAGATGTAGGACACGTTTAAAGACACGTTTAGAATTTAGACCGCTTCTTTTCATGGAACGCGCCCTTGAAGTCGGGGTTTTCTTTTCTTTTCTGATGATCAATCTCCCTGGCCATGGCCTGCTTCTCATCAAAAGGTGTTTCAGCGATTTCCACATCGTTCGGAATATTCTTTACCGGTATTCGCTGGCGGATCAGCTTTTCGATTTTTCCAATATGATACAGCTCTGCTTTCGTGGCAAAGGTGATGGCTTTTCCGGTTTGTGAAGCACGGCCTGTTCGGCCAATGCGGTGCACATAATCTTCGTACTGCGTGGGCACATCAAAATTAATTACATGTGAAACCTCTGCTACGTCAATACCGCGGGCCGTTACATCGGTTGTAACCAGCACCCGCAGCTTGCCTTCTTTGAATTCATTCACAGAATTAATTCGTGTATTCTGTTCTTTGTTCGAGTGTACCACTTTCGCGGTGGCCAGCGATTTCCGTTCAATGTATTTAAACACATTATCAGCGGTGGCTTTCGTGCGCGCAAAAACCATCACCCGATTAAACTCTTCTTCATTCTTCAACAGATATTCAAGAAAATTAATTTTTGTTTTGATGTTGGGGAGGTGATATAATTCCTGTGTAACCTGTTTGGCGGTAGTGGCCTGAGGGGTGATTTCGATCTTTACCGGGAATTCTAAAAACTCAGCCGAAAGCTCTTCTACTTTTGGTGGAAAGGTTGCCGAGAATAAAAGGTTTTGCCTCTTGCGTGGAAGCACACCTATGATCTTCCTGATCTGAAACATAAACCCCATGTCCATCATGCGATCAGCTTCATCCAGCACCAGGGTTTTGATTTGTTTTACCGGCAAGTCGCCACTCAGGTAGATTTCGTTAAACCTTCCGGGTGTGGCAATAAGTATATCGACTCCCTTTTTGACTTGTTCGATTTGTGCTTTTACGCCAACTCCACCGTAAATCGGAAGGACTCTTAAATCGGTATACTTCGCTAATTGCTTGGCATGCTCGGCAATCTGGAGGGTAAGTTCTTTCGTGGGCACCAGAATTACCGCCCGGGGGTCTTCTCCTTGTGCGTACTTAACTTTCATCAGAATTGGCAGCAGGTAGGCGGCTGTTTTGCCCGTTCCGGTTTGCGCAATGCCAATCACTTCCTGCCCGCCTGAAATTACCGGAATAGCCTTCTTTTGAATTTCCGTAGGAACCCTGAACCCCGCATCGCGAACAGCATCGAGTAGTTGCCTGTTCAGTTTAAATTGTTCAAAGGTTATGTCTTCTTTCATGCGCTGAGTTGTATTCCTTTTTACTTTTATACCTTATACCTTTATTACCTATTGGAATAGGGTATAAAGGTATAGGTGGAGATAAAGGTTAAACCGTAGTTCATGGGTTCAATTCTGATTCTGAATGCAAATATAGTCAACGAAGGCAAGGTCTTTCAGGGTGATGTGCTGGTGAAAGGACAATGCATCGAAAAGATCGGGACTAATCTCCAGTCACATTCAGCCGATACGGTCATTGACGCTAACGGAAAATACCTGTTGCCGGGAGTAATTGATGATCAGGTTCACTTTCGCGAGCCGGGGCTTACGCATAAAGCAACGATTTACACTGAATCGCGGGCGGCCGTAGCCGGTGGCGTAACCAGTTACATGGAAATGCCCAATACGGTACCGCCAACCTTTACGCATCAGCTGCTTGAAGAGAAATATAACATCGCCTCACAAACTTCACTTGCCAATTATTCATTTTTCATTGGTGCTGCCCACGACAACCTCGAAGAAATTCTTGAAACCGACTCAACGAAAGTTTGCGGTCTCAAAATTTTTATGGGTTCCTCCACCGGAAATCTACTGGTCGATGATCCCAAAACCCTTGAGGCTATTTTCTCGCAGGTTCCCTTTCTCATTGCCACCCACTGTGAGGACGAACCCACCATTCGAAAAAATACAGAAGATTTCAAATTGAAATATGGTGAGGGAATGCCGGTAAAATACCATCCGCAGATTCGCAGTGAAGAGGCTTGCTACAAATCATCTTCATTTGCAATCGACCTCGCCAAAAAACACGGAACAAGGTTACACATTCTCCACATTTCTACCGCTAAAGAAACTGCACTCTTCGACAACACGCAGTCGCTTGAAAAAAAGAAAATTACTGCAGAGGCTTGCGTGCATCATCTTTGGTTCAATGACACAGATTATGAACGGTTAGGGATGTTGATTAAATGGAATCCAGCCATTAAAACCACACATGATCAACATGCGATTTTGAAAGCGCTGCTCGATGACAGGATTGATGTGATTGCCACCGATCACGCCCCTCATACGCTGGAAGAAAAAAAGAACACCTACTTCTCAGCACCTTCGGGCGGGCCGCTCATTCAACACAGTTTAGTTGCTCTGCTTGAATTTTACCATCGCAAACAGGTTGAGTTGCCGTGGATCGTTCAAAAAATGGCGCACAACCCTGCCATTCTTTTTCAAATTGAAAAACGTGGTTTTATCCGGGAAGGATATTTTGCGGACCTGGTGTTGGTTGATCTGGATAATCCCTGGAAAGTTTCCAACGAAAATATACTGGCTAAATGTGGCTGGTCTCCGTTTGAGGGCACAACTTTCCAATCGACAGTTACCCACACCATTGTTTCGGGTCATTTGGCATATGAAAACGGCCAAATCAACGAAAAAGAAATGGGAAAACGTCTTTCTTTTAATCGCGATTAGTCGCTCCGCTTTTGTTATTTACCTGTTGGTGTCTAAATTTGCAGTCCTTTCAGCCAAAAGCTGATAAACGGTGATTGTAGCTCAGTTGGTTAGAGCATCTGATTGTGGTTCAGAGGGTCGCGGGTTCGAGTCCCGTCTTTCACCCAAAAAGAAATGCGGTAGCTCGGCCGTAGGCAGGTATTCGAGTCCCGTCTTTCACCCAACCTACTTAAGCCTGATTCCGACACTTACCGGAACGGGCTTTTTTATTTTTGTGATTATGAAAAAATGGTTTCTGTTATTATCGCTTGCTGCCGCCTTCTTTCATGTTGACGCACAATTTTCATTCGACTCAGCAATCCTTATACAGCATGTAAAAACCCTTTCGTCCGATGCAATGGAAGGAAGGAAAACCGGAACAGAGGGGGGCAAAAAAGCCAGGGCCTACATCATTGACGAACTTAAAAAAATTGGGGTAGCCCCGTTTGTACCCAACTATAGTCAACCTTTTACCGTAAAGCCGGCAGGTGTAGCGGGCAATAACATTTTGGCGGTTATCCCTGGAAAACTGGCAGAAACGATCATCATCAGTGCGCATTACGACCACCTGGGGATTCGAAACAACATCATCTTCAATGGGGCAGACGACAATGCTTCTGGTGTTGCCGCTCTTCTTTCTTTAGCTCAGTACTTCACCAAACATCCCCCCCATCATCGCCTGATTTTTGCTTTTTTTGATGCCGAAGAGATGGGCTTGCAGGGATCTTCTTTTTTCGTCAATACCGTTAATCTTGAGGGCGAAAAAACTATTTTAAATATTAACCTGGACATGGTAAGCCGGAGCGATAAAAATGAGCTTTACGCCTGTGGCGGATACCACGCTGCAGATGTGCAGAAACGAATTGAACAGGTGAAACCGCCCGATGGGTTTGTACTTCGTTTCGGTCACGACAATCCGGCTCTTGGACACAACGATTGGACTTCCCAGTCTGACCATTTTTCCTTTCATCAGAAAAAAATCCCATTCGTCTACTTTGGGGTAGAAGATCACCCCGACTACCACCGGGCAACCGATGATTTTGAAAAAATCAATCGCCTGACTTTTTCAAAAAGTGTGGAAACAATTCTATCATGCATTAACATGCTGGATCAATAAATTCAACTTCCTTCCGCTACAGCATCATCCAGGAATAGCACTCACCGATTTCAATCGCCACCGGCCCTTGGTGAGATTTTATTTTTTCAGTAAGTTTAGTTTATGATACCGTGGACGGAATTTAAAACCTATCCGTTGGATGAAAAGGTAAGGGCATTGTATGAGCGTGGTACCTTTGTGATGGCCATCCGGTACTACGGTTACAAAATCAATTTGTACTTACTGGGAAATTACTACCTGGAAGTATTTGTTAACCACAAACTGTCTTCCATCGAAAAAATTTCATTGCTGGATACCGGTCACAGCCGGATGAAATTTTATTCGGATCAGATAAAGTTGCCGGCCGGGATATAGACGGCAATAAAAAAGCCCCGATAAATCGAGGCTTCTATTTTAAATTTTAATTTAGATTATGCCGTAGCAGCGGCTGAATTAGCAAACTTGGTAGCCGCTTTCAGGGTTACCGTTTTCTTAGCTTTATATCCGCAATAGCTGCACAGGAAATGCTTCATTAGTTCCCCTTCTTCTGTCTCAGAAGGAACCTTCAGGATTTCTTCCTTCACGACTTTAAAGGTTTGATAGTTACATTCTGGGCATTGGGTGGCATGCAGGTGACCGGCATATTTTTCAATCTTAACATAGCCCGTTACTTCATCTTTCCATACATCATAATCCATCGAGAACAGGTTTTCTTCAGCCTGCATACCTTCATCCAGGTAAGCATCTTCTTCTTCTTCACTCAATAATTTCATAGCCGTTCCGGATTTTGGAGAAATCCGTGGCTTATAGCGAAGGATTTTCAAGCGCTTCTCAATATAGAATGGATAGTAAAATTTGAGGAGGTTTTGGAAAATAAGCGCTACAATTAGTCCCATGGAGATGGTGGTGAACAATCGGACGAAAATCCATAAGATGCTCAACTCGCCTACATTTGAATTCGCATAAAAGCAGCAGCCTATAACTAAAATAATGGAGGCAACCCAAAGCAGGTTAATCTCGGTTTTATTAATATAATCGTACTTGTCCTTGGCATCTTTTGTGATCGACAACTTGATCATGTGGCCAAGAACAATTAAAACAGAGGCTACCCAGCAACCATAGGCAATATTTTGGGCTAATTGGTTCCACGAAGAGTAATCCTGTACAACTGGTTCCATGTTAAGGGTTTGGTTTTAGTATTATTTACAAATATAAAATCCTGCTTTCATTAAAAAAACACAGGATAATAGCAACCTGTGGCAAAAACAATCTAAGTTAATACACTTTTTGCAAAAAGTTCAAATTTACTGACTTTTTAACCTGATTTTAGCCCTCCTGACTCCTCCAGTACAAACGTGCGAACCATTTCAACTGTTCGGCCGGGGGCTTCAAACATTCCCATATGGCCTGCCAAAGGAAGGGTATGCAACACAGGATTGGCCGTCATATTCGCCTGTTTTGTAATGGAATCAAGGGGTATTCCGTTGTCTTTTTCACCAGCAATAAAAAGAACCCTTCCGGCAAAACTCTTTAATACTGCTGTTCGATCGGGCCGGTCGCGCATAGCCCGCACATACGCCATGAGCGCTTCGGGCCGGGTTTGAGATGCCCGTGTTACCACGGATTGAATGTTTGAGTTCGTTTGATCAAAAAACAGCGGAGGAATAAATGACTCCACAAACGGCACCACCCCATGTTTGACAACAAACTCGATCACCTTGTTACGCGATTCTTTCTTTTCTTCCGAATCCGCAAGAGCCGTGGAGTGGAACAGTCCGAATGCCTGCAGCAATTTCGGCTGTTGTTCTGCCATGGCCAGGGCAACATATCCGCCCAGACTATGACCAATAGTAACGCACGATGATACCTGTAGTGATTTTAACCAGGTGACTAGTTGGATACCCACATCGGTTATTGAAAAACCCTCCGGCAACAGCTTGCTCTTCCCGAAGCCCGGCAAATCGACAGACAGCACTCTGAAATCCTTTGAAAGTTCCTTCGAAAAATTTTTCCAGATTTCGTGCGTTTCACAAAACCCATGAATGAGCACTACCGGATATCCCTTACCTTCATCGGCATAAAAAATTCCGGATGTTTCAGGCATGTGTTGAAACCTTCTCCAACATCTTCAGCACAGTCTTTTCGATGTGTTCTGCATCAAACCCACACTCGTGATGCAGTTCGTATTGCTCACCGTGTTCAATAATATCGTCAGGAATACCCAGGCGTTTGACTTCTGCCGAATAGTGGTGGTCGGCCATGAATTCAAGCACCGCGCTGCCGAACCCGCCTTGCACACAACCGTCTTCAACGGTGATAATTTTCTTGTATTTCGAAAATACTTCATGTAAAAGCTGTTCATCAATTGGTTTAACAAACCGCATATCGAAATGCGCGATGCGAATACCCTGTTTTTCCAACTTCTCACACACCTCAACCGCGTAATTACCAATATGGCCAATGGTTAAAATGGCCAGTGAATCACCGTTTCTCAATTTTCTTCCCTTTCCAATTTCAACGGTTTCCATTGCTGTCCGCCAGTCGGGCATCACGCCTTGTCCGCGAGGATACCGAATCGAAAACGCTTTTTCTTTTCGCGGCATCGCAGCGGTAAACATCAGGTTTCTTAATTCCTGTTCGTTCATCGGAGCCGATACGATCATGTTTGGTAAACACCTGAAGTACGCAATATCATACGCACCGTGGTGTGTTGGGCCATCGGCACCCGCAAAACCCGCTCGATCCAAACAGAAATTAACGGGCAAATTTTGAATACAAACATCGTGCACCACCTGATCGTACGCGCGCTGCATAAATGAACTATAAATATTACAGAACGGAATAAGTCCTTGCGTTGCTAACCCGGCAGAAAACGTAACCGCATGTTGTTCGGCAATGCCTACATCAAAAGCACGATCGGGCATTTCTTTCATCATGATATTCATGGAAGAACCAGACGGCATGGCCGGGGTTATACCCATGATCTTGTCATTTTGCTTGGCCAATTCCACCAGAGTATGACCAAATACATCCTGGTATTTTGGCGCTTGTGGAATAGTAACTGTTTTTTTGTGTATCTCTCCTGTAATTTTATCGAACGTTCCGGGTGCGTGCCAGGTGGTGGCGTTACCTTTCTCAGAAGGCCCGTAGCCTTTTCCCTTTATCGTTACACAATGAAGAATTTTCGGTCCTTTGATGGTTTTCAAATCATTGAACACACTTACCAAATGGTTCACATCGTGGCCATCTACCGGGCCGAAGTAACGCAGGTTCAGCGACTCAAATAAATTACTTTGACTTAGTAGGGTAGACTTGATTCCATTCTCAATTTTTGAAACAATTTCCTGCGCGTTTTTGCCGAAGTTAGAAAGCTTGCCCAGCATATTCCAGACTTCATCTTTCAGTTTATTGTACGTGCGTGATGTGGTAATATCCGTCAGGTAATCTTTTAAGGCGCCCACATTCGGGTCAATCGACATACAATTGTCGTTGAGAATAATCAGGATGTTTGTATCGGATACACCCGCGTGGTTTAATCCTTCAAAAGCAATACCACCCGTAAGCGCACCATCACCAATAACGGCAATGTGCTGTTTGTTGTTACTGTTCAAATATTTTGATGCCACGGCCATGCCCAGGGCAGCAGAAACAGATGTTGAAGAATGTCCTACGCCAAATGCATCATATTTACTTTCTTTTCGTTTCGGGAATCCTGAAATTCCTCTGTAGATTCTGTTGGTATGAAAAACATCCCGTCTGCCGGTTAATATTTTATGGCCATACGCCTGGTGGCCTACATCCCACACTAATTGATCATCGGGTGTATTAAAAATATAATGAAGCGCTACCGTTAACTCCACTACGCCCAGGCTGGCGCCAAAATGTCCGCCATAAACCGAAACATTGTCGACAATGAATTGTCGTAGTTCATCACAAAGCTGAACCAGTTGAGCCTGATCAAGTTTTTTGAGATCAGCAGGGGAGTTAATTTTCTTTAATAGTGGTCCCGGTGTAATGAGCATACGATGTTATTTCCCTCACCCCCGCCCCCACTCCCACGGGAGAGGGGTGTCCGAAGGACGGGGTGAGGGAACAAAGATAGATATTTTCGGCTGGTCGGTATTTTACCGGATTAGGGTTAAATTTGCCCCTCACTTTTCACATTCGATGACATCGCAAGACAACTTTGAGGTAAAATTGCCGCTTTTTGAGGGCCCCTTCGACCTTTTGCTATTCTTTATTGAGCGGGACGAACTGGACATCTACGATATTCCCATTTCCAAGATCACGAACGATTTTCTTCAATACCTGCATCAATTAGAACAACTGAATGTGGATGTTGCCAGCGAGTTTATTTTGGTGGCCGCCACGCTGATGCGGATTAAATCGAAGATGTTGTTGCCACGTCCGCAATTAGATGAGCAAGGAAATGAAATTGACCCGCGCGAAGAACTAGTAAAGCACCTGCTGGAATACAAAAAGTACAAATCAGTGATTGAAACCTTCCACAAAATGGAAGAGACCGAACTGATGAAGGAAAAGCGCGGCAACCTGATGAAAGAATTAAAATCGCTTGCCGAAATCTCCAACGTAGAAGCCGAGCTTCAGGATGTTGATCTTTTCAAACTGATGAATGTTTTTGAAAAGGTACTAAAGCGTTTCGAAGCAGAAAAGAATAAACCGGTTCACCAGGTTATTCAATATCCGTTTACGGTTGAGAATCAAAAAGAATACCTGATGAATGAAGTGATCTCAAAAAAGAGAGTTTCCTTCATCGACATTGTAGAGACTTACAAAACCCGCATCGCGCTTATCTTCAACTTCCTGGCTATTCTTGATTTATTGGCACAGGGCGAGTTGGCAATACAAGTAGGTGAAGGCTATAACAATTTTTGGATTACACAGCCGGGGCAGGTTCAAGAAACCAGCTCTCTATAAGACTCGCTGAAAAAGTTTTCTGTGAGCATGAGCTCGTCCGGTGTGCCGGAGGAAGCCCTTTGGTCATGCTGAACCTGCCTACCGCAGGCAGGCTTGTTTCAGCATCTATACCACAAAAGACCCTGAAACGAGTTCAGGGTGACATAAGCGTATATTTAGAAACTGAAAGTGCATAGTTTCAACTAACGAAATGTGACCAATGGAAGATTTCTCCCCCGATTTATCGGGGGAGAAATGACAAATGGGTTGATTCTATCTCAACAATCCCCCACTCAACCTCAGCAACTCGGTTTCCGCTACTTTGGCAAGGTAGCGTGCGTTGATCAGCCGGTTGTAGCCATCGGCCAGACTTTGCTGAGCGGTACGCAGTTCGATAAAGGTTGCGACACCGCGTTTAAAACTTTCTAAGGCTATCGTTACGTTTTCTTTTGCCAACAGAATATTTTCTTCCTCCAGCAGCAATACTTTTTTGGCATTGTCGTAGTTCACATACGCGTTGCGAATGTTGATGTCGGTTTGTTGCTTCAGTTGATCATACGCCAGTTGCTGACGATTCACCGAAATTTTTGCCTGCTGAATATTTCGGGTGATATTAAATCCGTTGAAAACAGGAAGCGTAAAGGATAATCCATAATTATACCCATTCATTTGCGTAACCAGAGAAGAAAACGGGTTAATTAATTGTGTGTTATTCGTTCTGGAATAATTATACGCAGCATTAAAGTTTATGATGGGCGATCGCTCTGCCCTGCGTTCATGCAGAGAGGTGCGGGCTACCGTCAAATCATATTTCGATGATTGGAGGGCAAAATTTTTGTTTTCGATATTTTCAGAAATATCCTCCAGCCGGATATCCAGGTTAATAAGAATGGTGTCTGCTACATCAAAGACAGCCGGGAGTTGAAGTGCCACCAATCCATTTAACTGATCTTTCAATTGAATAATTAAGGTCTCCTGCTGAATGTGCAGTGTTTTCGTGGCATTGAGATCGACTTTCGCCTGAAGCAATTCAGGCTTACCGCCTGTTCCTACCTGTAGTTTCCGTTCCGCCAGTTTAACACGCTCTTCGTTAATGGACATGAGTTCCTGAATGGCCAACAGCTGTTGCTTCTGCCGCACTACACTGTAATAATTATTGATGACCGATGCGATCGAGTTAACCATCTGGTTTTTAACATTCAGTTCACCCTGTGTGGCCAGTTCTGATAATCGTTCGCGGGTAGCAAACATTTTAGTTCCGTCAAATAACGTCCAAACCAATTGCAACGAGCCCGTCATATTATTGGATTTGGCATCGCCACTGCGGTTGCGTGTTTCATCCTCAAACTCGAACTCCTGATGGTTATTGTTCCAAACGGTAGATCCGTTTGCGTTGAGTTGTGGCAACAGGGCTCCAATACTGTAATTATCATTAGTTGAGGCAGTCAACGAGGTGTTGCGTGCCAATTGAATGTCATAATTCTTTTCCAGCGCTAATGCAATGACCTGGTCAAGCGTTATTTCTTCCTGCGCCCCTACCTGCGCTCCCGAAAAAATGATAAGAAAAAAAAGTACTGCAATTTTAAGCTTCATACACTAACTCGCGTTTTGGTGCCGCTGCTTCATCACCGAATTCAACCGGCTTGCGTTCACGTGATAAATAAGAATACATGGCAGGAATAACAAATAAGGTCAAGATCAGGGAGAACAGGATTCCACCTACAATCACAATCCCCAGCGGCTGACGACTGGTTGAGGCAGCCCCTAATGAGAGTGCAATGGGCAATGTTCCTAATGCCATTGCAAGGCTGGTCATTAATATCGGGCGCAACCGAAGTCGTGAAGCTTCAAGTACCGCCTCCATGCGTGACATCCCCTCTTCTCTTTTTTGATTCGCAAATTCAACAATCAAAATACCGTTCTTGGTTACCAAACCGATGAGCATGATCATTCCAATCTGACTGAAGATATTAATGGTTTGACCGAAAATATAGAGTGAGATAAACGCCCCGCTCAATGCCAATGGCACGGTAAGCATAATGGTGAGCGGATCGATAAAGCTTTCGAACTGCGCTGACAAGATGAGATAGATTAATATAAGAGCTAGAATAAATGCAAAGGAGGTATTGCTTGCACTCTCGGCATAGTCGCGCGAAGTACCTGACAGGGAGGTAGTAAAGGTATCGTCCAGCAACTGTGCTTTTAATTCTTCCATAACTTTAATTCCATCACCAACCGTTTTTCCGGGGGCAAGTCCAGCCGAAATGGTGGCTGACTTGTAACGATTGAAGTGGTATAACGATGGCGGTGTGGTAGATTCTTCAATGGTAACGAGGTTATCAATGGAAACCAGTTCACCGGAGCGGGTACGTACATACAAACTTTTTAAGTCGTTTGGATCATCACGGTTAATGCGCGATACCTGTGTCATTACCTGATATTGCTTGCCGTCTTTCGTGAAATAGCCAAAACGCAGGTTACTGTACGCGAGCTGCATGGTTTGTGCAATATCCTGTACACTAACACCCAGTTGAGTCGCTTTCAACCGGTTGATCTGAACTTTAAGTTCTGGTTTGTTGAATTTCAGATCTGAATCCACACCCTGAAGCACAGGGTTTTTGTTGGCTGCTTCTAAAAATTTTGGAAGCACTTCTCTCAGCTTTTCAAAGTTGTTGTTTTGAATCACAAACTGTACAGGAAGGCCTCCTCTTCTGTTTACTGAAATGGTTTGCTCCTGAATGGCGAAGGCTCTTCCTTGGGGGAAATGTTTCAGGTTACGGTTCACCATATCCACCACCTGTTGCTGAGAACGATCGCGTTGATCGGGGTCAACGAGCGTAACCCGAACAAATCCTGTGTTCACCGAACCCGATCCGGTAAAACCGGGCGCTGTTACAGAAAGTGCGGTGCGATATTCCGGAATGGAATCCATCACAAACTGAACCATGTTGTTCACATAGTCATCCATATAGTCGTAGGCGGTTCCTTCCGGTGCTGAAAGTGACAACCGGAACTGATTACGATCTTCCATGGGCGCAAGTTCCGATTGAAGTTGTGTGCTAATGAAATAAACTGAACCCAGGCACAAAAACAGGATTGCCACCGCCATCCACCGAACCTTCATAAATGAACCCAACCACCTGTGGTACCCACTTTCCATGCCAGCAAAAAATGGTTCTGTTACCCGGTAAAACCAGGAATGTACGCCATGCTTGCCGCTGAGTTTCACACTTAATACAGGCGTTAACGTGAGCGAAACGAAACAGGAAATCAATACAGCTCCTGCTACCACCACACCAAATTCTTTAAATAACCGGCCTGTAAATCCTTGCAAAAATAAAATCGGCAGGAACACTACCGCCAGGGTTATGGAAGTAGAAATAACCGCAAAGAAAATTTCTTTTGCTCCTTCTCTGGCCGCCTGGTATCTATTCATTCCCTGCTCCAGCTTTTTATAAATATTCTCCGTCACCACAATACCATCATCCACTACCAATCCCGTTGCCAGTACAATGCCCAGCATGGTAAGTACGTTCACTGAAAATCCTGAGATGTACATGATGAAGAATGTACCAATCAACGAAACAGGAATGTCGATGAGGGGCCGAAGGGCAATGATCGGATCGCGGAAGAACAGGTAGATGATCAGCACCACCAGCAAAAAGGAAATCAAGAGTGTTTCCTCCACCTCGGAAATGGATCGCTTGATAAACACAGTTTGATCCATGGCGATGTTTAACTCAATATCTTCCGGAACTTCTTTTTTGATTTGATCCATCCGCTTATAAAATTCATCAGAGATAGAAACATAATTGGAGCCCGGTAACGGAACCATGGCTAGCCCCACCATGGGGATGTTGCTTTCACGCAAAATGGATTCTTCACTTTCCGGGCCCAGCAAAACCTGTCCAACATCTTTCACCCGGATGTCACCACTTTCGGTAGACTTAATGATCACATTGCTGAAGTCCTCTTCGGTGTACAGTCTCCCAAAAGTTCGCACCGTTAATTCAGTTGAGTTCCCCGAAATTTTTCCTGATGGAAGCTCCACATTTTCGCGGTTAAGCGCCTGCTGAACATCCAGCGCGGTAAGACTGTAGGCGCTCAACTTGGCGGGGTCCAGCCAAATGCGCATCGCATATTTTTTTTCTCCCCATACCTGAATGCTGCTCACACCGGGAATCGTTTGTAAGCGCTCCACCAACACATTGTTGGCATATTCGGTAAGCTGAAGATTGTTACGGGTATTGCTTTGTACCGTCATGGAAATGATGGCATCGGAATTAGCATCGGCCTTCGAAACAACCGGTGGCGAGGTGAGGTCTTGCGGAAGCGACCGCACCGCCTGCGATACTTTATCACGCACGTCATTCGCGGCAGCCTCGAGGTCGATCGATAATTCAAACTCTATATTAATGCTGCTGCGACCAACACTTGACGATGAGGTCATGTTTTTAATTCCCGCAATACCATTAATCGCTTTTTCAAGCGGTTCGGTAATCTGAGACTCAATGATATCCGCATTCGCCCCCGCATAGGAGGTGCTCACGCTTACGTTTGGTGGATCAATGGCGGGATAATCGCGCACCCCCAGAAAACTAAAGCCAATGATGCCAAACACAATGATGATGATGTTCATCACAAAGGCGAGGACGGGGCGTCTTAAACTTAGTTCAGAGATGTTCATACCTGATAAAATTTAAGGTTGACGATTAATGGGAAGCCAGCCTGACCACTTTCACTTTGGCACTTGGCCTGATGGCCATTAAGCCACTCGTAATTACGGTGTCTCCGGCTTTGAGTCCACTGGTTATCTGAATTAACACCGAATCGCGAATACCGGTTTCGACTACCGTAAAAACAGCGCTGTCTTTTCGTAACAGAATAACTTGTTTGTTGCGGGCATTGGGGATCACCGATTGCGTAGGAACCAGCAGGGCATCATCATTTCTACCCAATTGTAAATTCACTTTTGCAAAAACACCTGGTACTAATTCGGGGTGGTTATTTTTCACCAACGCCCTCACCCGCAACGTACGGGTCGATTGTTCTACACTATTTTCCGTTGCAATAACAACCGCCTCATGCGCCTGCTCACCTCCATCGACCTTAAATGAAACTTTTGCATTTTTTCGCATTTCCTTGGCATACTTTTCAGGAATAGAGAACTCCAGTTTCAGGTTATCGACCTGACGCAGTGTAGTAATCACATCTGACGGGGAAATGTAGGTTCCAAGGCTTACGCTTCGCAACCCAACCTGGCCGGCATACGGTGCTCTGATTTCTGTTTTAGCAATAGCAATCTTTGTGGCTTCAATATCAACATTCAGGGTTTGCACATTTAACACCACCAGGTCGTAATCCTGCTGGCTGATACCGTTTATTTTTAACAGCTCACTCTGTCGCTCTTCTGTTTTTTGCGCGATCTGAAGTTGAACGTTCAATTTTTTTAGTTGCGTTTGCAGATCACCGTCAAAAAGTTTTACCAACAACGTGCCTTTTTGAACCACCGATCCTTCCACCAGGTTGAGTTGCACAATTCTGCCGCTTACTTCCGACTTTATTTGGGTTTGCTCTGCCGGCATGAGCGATCCCGGAACTTCAATTTTCTCGCTGATGGTTTGCGGGCGTACAATAAACCCATCAGCCTCCACCGGCCCTGATTGGCGGGCACGTGCCGCAAAGGCTTCATCTTTTTTTGAACTGCACGACACACTAATCATGCTGCTGATAATTATCAGAAACAACAGGTTATGGAAAGCTTGACCGGAATAAAAACGCATACTGCTCATTCAAAAAAATTATAGTTGTGCTTGCAACACCGTTCCTTTTAAAAGGATTCAATTTATTTTCGATAACACCAAAAACTTTTCGTGCAGACTAAGCACCTGGGGTGTTACCAGGCTCGTCTCATCATTCACAACAACAAAGTCAGCCAGCCTGATTTTTTTCTCCTCATCCATCTGGTTGCTCATAATCTCTTCCACCTGTTGCCTTGTTCGGTGCGAATCCCGTTGCAGAACCCTCCTCATCCTAAGTTCTTTAGGGGCATGCACCACAATAATCTTATCAAGAAAATGGTTGGAGCCTGCCTCAAACAACAATGCTGCCTCTTTCAACACATACTCACTTTCCTGCTTATCCACCCACATACTATAATCTTCTGCTACCCGCGGGTGTATCAACCCATTTAACTTTTCCAGCTTCTCCTGATCATTAAAAACTGCCTGAGCCAGGTATTCACGGTCAAGACTTCCATCGGTACGAAACGACAATACTCCGAATTCTTTCTTGATTTGAGATATTAATATTCCATCGGTGGCGATTAAGGATTTCGCACGGCTGTCGGCATCGTATACGGGTACACCCAGCACCTGAAAAATACGGCATACCGTACTTTTTCCTGAGCCAATCCCACCCGTAATTCCTATTTGCAGGGGCTTTTTCACGTGTTAAAAGTTTACACGAACCGTATCAATCTTTACCAGGCGGGCTTGCTTGGGTAGCCCAATTACTGATGGAATAATTTTCGTCTCTCCTTCAGTTAATGTTGCCAGGTCAATGACGGCCGTCAGTGAGTCACTTGAAAACGATTTCACAAGGCTTACCGGTAACCGATAGGTGCAGTTCACTTCAGTGACTTCTACTTTGGGCTTTACGTTTGCTGGAGTATTAAGGAGACTCAATGAAAGGCGATCCTGTACTTCCAATAATTTTTCAACATCAAACGAGACATGAACCACCGGAGGATCTCTCCGAAGAAGGTGATCATTACTGAGTGAAACTTCTACCTCTCCAATGAAATCGCTGTCGATGTTTTTTTCGGGAAGGGCAAGATTCAACACCTCGGGCAATTCATTGATTATTTTACGGGGACCTTCAATCCAAACCGTGTCGGGCGATATAGTGATATCGCGAATAAAACCGAAATCGGGATGTAAAAACTGCCAGGGTGAATTAACAGCCAATTTAAATTTCTTCTTTATCCGCTCATCGATATCCACATACACGGTATCGGTTAAGACAAAATTAATTTGCAGGCCTTCTAACTGCGTACTGAAAAGTGGCGGCAAGGTGCTGCCAACAATTTTACGAACCTCGTTTGGCCTTTCCAGTGGTATTACAAGGGGAGGAACCTTCAGTCCCGAACTTTTGCGAAATAAATCCCAACCCAACCCACTCACATTCATGCGTATGCTGGTGGGAAGTGCCTTTACAGGAACAAAATTCTCTTTGTCATAATCGAAGGCAACCGGAAAGTTGATGTTGGCCGAGTAACTTTTATTGAGGGCATTAAAAAACCAAAAGACCGTAGCTGCGAACAAGCACAGCACTACGGCCTTCCAGTTTTTTTTATTGAAGCGAAAAAAATTAAGTATCGAGTTTACGAAACTCACTATTATTTTTTAGTTGCCGCTTTTGTCGACTCCATGGAAACAGCTGATTTATTAAAGCGGATTCTTCCACCTTTCTCGACTTCGAGAATTAGCGTATCTCCCTCCAGTTCGGCCACCTCGCCATGTACACCACCAATGGTTACTACGCGATCGCCCCTTTTAATTTCTTCGATAAATTTCTTGGCATCCTTCGCTTTCTTTTGTTGTGGGCGGATCATGAAGAAATAGAAAACCAGAATAATAGCACCAAAGAAAATAAATGATGACCAAGGATTTCCTGTTGCGGCCTGTAATAAAATTGCGTTTATCATATCATATTTAATTGAACTGTCAAAGGTATTGCATTAAAGCAAAACATCCCAATCGACCGTGCCGATTGGGATGTTTTCGTGTGCGTGAAAATATTAGTTCGTTGGCCCGCTTGACTGTGCTTTTGGCGTAACCATCGCTTTAAATTTTAAGGTAGTTACTTTCGGCCAGGTGTTAGCGGTAACGGTAATTGTTTTGTTCTGAACATTCGGTTTGCCGTTGCTGTCAAACTCAGCTTTCACAAAACCTTCTCCGCCCACAGGTATCGGTGTTCTTGTCCAGTCCGGTGCGGTACATCCGCAGGAAGGCTTTGCATCCTGAATGATCAGCGGAGCTGCACCTGTATTTTTAAACTTATAGGTGTAGGTTACTTTTTGTCCCTCGTTAATGGTTCCAAAATCGTGTTCGGTTTTTTCAAACTGAATGGCCGGCAATGGGCCTTCCGGTTTCACTTCCGGTTGAGCCGGAGTGGCAGTCGGCTGGCTTACTGCCGGAGAACTTTTCTTTCCTTCAAGTTCTGTTAAGCGGGCCTCCAGGGCAGCAATTTTTTTCTCAGCTTCTTTGTCTTTGCACGCGGTTAATGAAACCGCCAACACCATCAATAAAATCAATTTAGCTTTCATACTCGATATTCAACAGATTTAAAAAATTATCCCTTCTTCCCTTTTATCTGATCCAACAACTCATCTACATCTTCTAACAGTTTCTCTGCCTTTGACTTGGCCTCATCCACCACTTTTTGACCTTGCGACTTCGCTTCTGATGTGAGGGGTGTTTCTTTGCCATCAATCAGGTCATTGACCAAATTCTGCAACATGCCCCTGTACTTCTCCAACTGGAACGAAAGTTTCTGGCGTGTATTCACACCTTTATCGGGGGCATACAAGATGCCGAGAATTGCGCCTGTGGCCGCCCCTAACAGGAACGCCATCAGTGTATTTCCACCTTTTTTGCTCATAGGACTTCAAAGGTCATCAGGATTTTTTGGATTTGCACGTTTTCAGCACCAGAAATTCTAATGAAATTTTAGTCGATACGGTGCAAAAATACAATCCGCCCGTGTAGGCTTTGTGACCTCAGGAGAATTTAACAGGTTTTTAACAGATTACTTATTGTCGATCAGGCCACGGCCACTCTTTTTAACCGATCCTGATGCTTTCATTTCCTTGGAAATCACATCGAGAATTCCATTGATAAACTGGCGACTTTTCGGTGTGCTGTAGTTTTTGGCGAGCTCGATATACTCATTCATGGAAACTTTCACCGGAATATTATGGAAGGTGATCAGTTCGGCAATTGCCATCTCCAGAATAACCCTGTCGGTGAGCGGCAACCGGTCCACCTCCCAGTTTCGGGTATTCCGCGAAATCAGTTCCTTGTATTGAGGATCGAGGTTGGAACCCACCCGAAAAAGTTTTTCTATAAAATCACGATCCTCTTCCCAGTTTAACGACAGCACATGAAGCTGAATGTCGTTGTTCTCTTGCGGGTTAAAAGATTTCACCGTCTTCTCAACCATCCCTTTCACGATGTCGCGATCTTCCGTCCAATGCAAAACTTCTTCATCAAAGAAATCGTTGATGGCCGTTTTGCCCAAAATAACTTTTCTGAACACATGGTTCATGAATTTCTTCTGCTCGTCAAAAGTGGGTGATTTTTTATCAAGGAAGTGCATGTATTCTGCATCCTGCTTCACCACGTCTTTAAACCATTGCCTTACCTGGTCAAACTTCTTTTCCCACGGGGTGCCCTGTTTCAGCGCTTGCTTTTTCAGTTCATCACTTTTCTTTAACGCCTGAATCCAGGCGTTCTTCAAAAAGTTGGAATGGTTAATTTTTATGTCGGCTTCGGCCGCATCGGCTAATGCAACGGCCAGTGACAATACCGAAATATACCGGCCATAGATTTTTTCCGCATCCAGCACCAGGGCCTTCAGCAGAAAATCAAAATCTTTTTTTACAGACTTGTTGTTGAGGGTGATGGCTTCGTTCACAGCCTGCTGTATGCGGGCATCGTCATGCTCAACGCTTTTCACCTCATCGCGAAAGGCCTTTTCAAAAACTTTAATTGCCTGGCCTTTTTGTTTAGCCAGTGCCTTTTTGTCCTGAACCTCCATCGAGTTGAGGTCAGGCGCAAAACTTTCTTCAATGGTATCGAGGGCTAACTGATAGTTTGCATCCCTGCATTGCTGAAAAGCAAACAGGCTTTGCATCACTTTAACTCGTAGACTTCTGCGGTTGAGCATGGCTTCAAAGAACGAACAAAAATAGTCATTCGTGGTTAGTCGTGAAGCATCAGGCATCAGAATATTCTTCCAATGCCTGATGACCAAATGCCTGGTACCCGAACAGAAAAATTAACGGGGAATTCTCACGCGGCCTACTTCCTCAATACGCTTTTCTGCCAATTTAATGGCTGCCTCCTGCGTGTTGATTTTTTCAGCCTCTGCCAACGAAAAGATATTCAAACAGGTAGCGTAAATGCGTTCTGCTTGCTCAAATACGCGGGCACGGTTATAGCTTCCTAAAAATTCGTTGTACACGTTAATCAACCCACCTGCGTTGATCAGAAAATCGGGGGCATAGGTGATGCCACGATCTAACAACATATATCCATGCTTCACTTCGTCTTTCAACTGGTTATTAGCAGCACCGGCAATCACCTGGCATTTCAGGCGTGGAATGGTGTTGTCATTCAGTGTGGCTCCTAATGCACACGGGGCATAGATGTCCATATCAAGATCATAAATAGCATCCTGCGCAACCGTACGGGCGCCCAGTTTTTGCGACAACGATTTTACTTTCTCTTCAGAAATATCGGTAATGAATACTTCGGCTTTTTCCTTTACCAGGTGTTCCACCAAATGCATACCTACCTGCCCTACGCCCTGTACCCCAATTTTCTTTCCGGTTAAACTATCGGTACCGTAAACTTTTTTAGCAGCAGCCTTCATTCCCAGGTACACTCCGTAAGCGGTTACGGGTGAAGGATCACCACCTCCACCGGTTGATTCGGGCAGACCTGTTACATGCTTTGTTTCCATGGCAATGTATTCCATGTCAACCGTTTTCATATTTACATCTTCAGCGGTAATGTATTTACCATTGAGGCTGTTCACAAATTTTCCAAATCGTCTCAGGAAAGCTTCCGTCTTCATGGTTTTTGCATCACCGATGATGACTGCTTTTCCTCCACCCAGATTCAACCCGCTGATGGCCGCTTTAAAAGTCATGCCTCGTGATAAACGCAATACATCGGTAATGGCTTCCTGTTCGGTGGCATAATTCCACATGCGCGTACCGCCCAACGCTGGGCCTAACACGGTGTTGTGAATACCAATGATTGCCTTCAGTCCTGTGGCCTCATCGTTGCAAAAAACTACTTGCTCATGCCCCAGTTGCGCCAGCGTTCCGAAGATGCCGGCCTGTTCTACTTTTTCCAGTTCTTTAATCTCCATGCAATTTGTTTTAGGTGTGATTATGTTACTTTTAAAGCACTAAAAAGTTCTTCGAGAGAACAGGCAAAGGTACCCGGTTTTATTCGTTTTTCCTTGAACTAAATCGATTGCATAAACTTTTGGGGAATTCTTTCGTAAGTAGAATCATTGGCAAAATTTTATAGAATGATCCGCCCATACGCCCAAACTTTATAGCGGTTATGCGGATGGTACCAACCCACAGGGAAAATTGTATATGACCGAACTTAAGTACCTCAATAAATTTCTTCTTCAGCACAAAGGCTACCTGTTGTGGGGAGTATTTTTCGTTATCGTGTCCACCTTCTTTCAGATTATTCCCGGGCAGTTAGTTCGACATGCCATTGACCTGGTAACAGAAAATATTCGCGTGTACCGATCCTTCGAAGGCCTGGCCATTCAAAAAAGTTTTTTCAACGTATTTGCATTCGGCATTCTCATTTATGCTGGTTTAATTTTATTGATGGCGCTTTTGCGTGGTTTCTTTCTTTACCTGGTGCGTCAAACGCTGATTGTGATGTCGCGTTATATCGAATACGATCTGAAGAATGAAATCTTCGCGCATTACCAATCGCTGCCCCTGAGTTTTTACAGACGAAATAACACGGGCGATTTAATGAACCGCATTTCAGAAGATGTGAACCGGGTACGCATGTACCTGGGCCCGGTGATTATGTATGGCTTACAACTGATCGCACTGTTTGTGATCCTGGTTCCGTTCATGTTTGGAATCAGCCCCAAGCTTACGTTGTATTCCCTTTTGCCGCTGCCTGTTTTGTCGATTAGCATCTATTTCGTGAATAACATTATTGAAAGGCGATCGGCAGCCATTCAGCAAAGTCAATCGAAGCTGTCCACCTTTGTGCAGGAGGCCTTCAGTGGTATTCGGGTACTGAAATCATTTAATCGGGAGGAAGAGTCTGTCAGAAAATTTTCGTTGGAGACGGAGGAGTACAAAAAGCAATCCCTGAAACTTACCCGTGTGCAGTCGCTTTTCTTTCCGCTTATTCTGGCCCTGATCGGGTTGAGTACGATCCTAACCGTTTATGCCGGAAGTGCCGAGGTCATAAAAGGAAATCTCACCTACGGCAACATTGCCGAGTTTATCATTTATGTGAACCTGCTTACCTGGCCGGTAACCCTGTTGGGATGGACCAGCAGCCTGCTGTCGCAGGCGGAAGCTTCACAAAAAAGAATCAATGAATTTTTAAATACCAAAAACAACATTGTATCAGAAAAGAACCTGGTACGCGACCTTCAGGGAAAAATTGAATTCAGGCAGGTTGGTTTTACCTATCCGGATACGGGGATTAAAGCCCTGGAGGATATTTCATTTGTGGTAAACCCGGGCGAGTCGATGGCCATTATCGGAATGACGGGTTCCGGAAAAAGCACCATCTCCAGTCTCATCGCCCGGCTTTATGATGTCCGCAAAGGAGAGGTGTTCATTGACGACATCCCGATCGATGACTACAATCTTCACAGTTTGCGCACGCAGCTCGGTTATGTTCCGCAGGATGTATTTCTGTTCAGCGATACCATTCACAACAACATTGCGTTCGGATTAACCGATACGCACGAAGAGCGCGTGATTACCTCAGCAAAAGACGCTGACGTATATGAAAATATCATGGCATTTCCGGCCGGGTTCAATACCCGCATTGGAGAGCGCGGCATTACACTTTCAGGCGGACAAAAACAACGCGTGTCCATTGCCCGCGCCATTGTGCGTGAACCTAAAATTTTAATGCTGGATGATGCCCTCTCGGCTGTTGACACCAAAACCGAGAACAATATTCTCAACAGCTTGAAACGCATTATGCAGGGCCGCACAACCATTATTATTTCGCACCGTGTGTCTTCTGCCAAACTGGCCAATAAAATTATTGTGTTATCCGATGGGAAAATTGTTGAGCAGGGAACCCACGAATCGTTGCTGGCACAAAACGGCCTGTATAAAGAGTTGTATGAAAAACAAATTCAGGCCGATGCTGAGGTGAGTGAGCAGGAGCCTTCGACAAACTCAGGCTGATACGGTCTCTATTAGTCCTGCTTGCCAGGTTTGAATTTTTTATTCTGATTCTTATACCTCACCCCATCCAAGCTATCACTCTTACAGAAAAGTCATGCCACCCTCTCCGGGCCGGAGAGGGGCAATTGGCCCCTGCGAACAGCATAAAAGTTTGATTGGGTGAGGTTTGAAATTATTTGAAACATGACAACGTAGGATTAGAAAATATATCGCAGACCCACCCCGCCCTGTACTTTTCGCCAGCCCGGGTCTTTCATTACATCCACATAATACTCCAACTCCATGAACGCGGAAATTGGCAGTTTGAAATAGGAGTATTCAATTCCAATCACTGCTTCAATGCCCTGCGTAAACCGATTGACTTCGATATCTTCAATTTGATTTTCGGGGCCATACTCTTCCTGGTAGTCGTACCGGATTTTCAGGAGCCTCATCTCCCACCCCAGGCCGGCATACGCCTGCAGACCGGGTGAAATTTTTTCCGCATCTACATGATACAATACCTTCACTTCAGCAACCCAGTCAGACTTTACTTTATGGCTGTAGTAGCGCACGCTTTCACCTGTATCAATCGTATCCGGATTGGTGTATTCATCAAAAATCTCGGTGTAGTAGCGGCTGTATAACCCACTGGCCGACCGGCCAACATCGGCAGCTATTCCCCAATGTTTTACCGGATAATATTTGTAGGTGAGAGCAAACGGATCACCGAATTTTATTCCAAAGCCCTGATAGGGATAGCCCGTGTCTTCAAAAATAGGACAAATGGTTTTTGCCTTTGAACGGGGCATCTTAATAACATTCTTCTTGTGTTGGGTACGGGTGTGAACAACCTTGCCTCCGTGATGAACACGTTGACCATACGAGCTTACCGTTATCAGGAAGCCAATCATTACGAATGAGAAGGATTTCGTAAAGTGCATTAAAGCAAATATAAACCTTTTGCTTTAACCGACAGGCGGCCTTCAGACAAACTCCTTGTACTGCATTTTATAGAGTTGAGAATAGTATCCTTCCTGCCGAAGAAGGTCTTCATGGCGGCCGGTTTCTTTGATTTCGCCATGGTCCAGCACGATAATCTTGTTTGCTTTTTGAATGGTTGACAGCCGGTGGGCAATCACAATAGATGTTCGCCCGCTCATCATTTTGCCAATGGCCTGTTGAATGAGCTCTTCTGTTTCCGTATCCACAGAAGAAGTAGCTTCATCCAACACCAGAATTTTCGGATCATAAACCATCGCCCGTATAAAGGAGATCAACTGCCGCTGCCCCACGGAGAGGGTCGCGCCCCGCTCCATCACATTGTACGACAATTGACCCGGCAACCGCTCAATAAATTTTCGGGCGCCCACTAAATCTGCAGCATGCCATACCATTTCTTCGGTAACATCATCATTACCCAGGGTAATGTTGGCAAGGATGGTATCGGAAAACAGAAACACATCCTGTAAAACAACACCGATGTTTTTACGGAGCGCCCCTAAATCATATTCACGAATGTCTCTGCCATCAACCTGTATGGAGCCTTTATTGATTTCATAAAAACGACTGAGCAGATTGATGGTCGATGATTTTCCGGCACCGGTTGCTCCAACAAACGCCACGGTTTCTCCCGGCCGGATGTCGAGGTTGATGTTTTTAAGAACGTATTGCTCATCGTTATAGGCAAACCAAACACCTTCAAATTTCACTTCGCCAGCAATGGTTTCGGGTTTAAACGTTCCGTTTTGCTGAATATCTTCATGGCTGTCGAGCAGGTTGATGATGCGGGATGAACTGACGATTCCCATCTGCAAGGTGTTGTAGCGATCGGCAATCATTCGAATGGGCCTGAAAAACAACTGATTGTACATGATAAAAGCCACGAGTTTTCCCAGCGTGATTCCTGTTTCATCCACGTTGATGATGCCTTTTGCTCCGTACCACACCAACAACCCGATACCGGCTGCCGCAATAATTTCTGCTACAGGAAAGTAAATTGAATAGTAAAGAACCGAACGCAGGTTGGCCTGTTTGTGTTCTTCATTGATCGCTTTAAATTTTTCAAACTCTTTTTTCTCACTGCCAAAAATTTGCACCACGTTCATGCCAGTGATGTGCTCCTGCACAAAAGTATTCAGGTTTGCTACTGCGTTGCGAACATCGTTAAAGGTGACTTTTATTTTCTCTTTGAAGATGTAGGTGGAAACGAGCATCAAAGGAATGGTGGCCAAACTTACCAGCGCCAGCCGCCAGTCTTCATAAAACATAAACGCTAGGATAAAAACCAGCTGCAGTAAATCGCTTACCATGGCGGCAAGGCCTTCGCTAAAGACATCCGTCAGTGTTCCTACATCGGAGATCGTGCGAGTTACCAGCCGGCCAATGGGTGTTTTATCAAAAAAGCGTAACCGGAAACTAACCAGGTGCTCATACAATTTTGCCCGGATGTCGCGGATGATTTGCTGACCCAGCCAACCCGATAAGTAGGTATGAACATACTGCGCGATGGTTTGGAGGATTAACAACCCCAGCAGGATCACCATCATCCACATCATTCCTTGGTAATCGCCTTCGGTTACATCGTGGTCGATGGTTCGTTGAATGAGCATCGGTCGCAGCGGTGATAAAACTCCAATTGCAAACGTGAGAAAAATGACCGTATAGAATCTCCCCTTGTACGGAGAAACGAATTTCATGATCCGCCCGATCACTTTGAAGTCGATAATGTTGCCGCTGCTAACCTGTTCTTTCTCCATAGACCTCAACGCCTGCCCCCTCCGGTGGAGAGGGCTGAGCTTACTTGATATTTATAAATATTGTTTTCGAATACTTTACACTTGTCAGGTATAAACCGTGCGCAGGAACATTAGCCCCTGCTTTTTTTCTGTCTTTGCTTTTCAGGATTTCACAAAAATCATCAACCGAAATTTTTCCTGAACCAACATCAAGCAGTGTTCCAACAATAGCGCGAACCATACCTCGTAAAAACCGGTTCGCGGTTATGGTAAACTCCAGCCTATCGCCCGCTTCACTCCAGGATGCCTTTTTAATTGTGCACATGAAGTGATTCACATCCGTCTTCACTTTACTGAAGCACTCGAAGTCATGTTCGCCCAATAATAACGCAGCTGCCTTGTTCATGGTTTTACAATCGGCTGGTTTAAAATAATGCCAGGCCAGCCCTTCCAGAAAAGGATTCTTCTTTTTTGTAATTCGGTAGTGATAGGTTCGTTCTGTTGCATCGTACCGTGCGCTGGCCTCACGCTTTATTTTTAGGATACCCTGAATAGCAATATCTTTTGGAAGCAACGAGTTTAAGCGGAGAACAAGGTTGTTTTCGTCAAACGATTTTTCAATATCGGCATGAAAAAACTGCTGTTCACAATGTACGCCA
Source organism: Cyclobacteriaceae bacterium (assembly GCA_049306095.1). GTDB lineage: Bacteria > Bacteroidota > Bacteroidia > Cytophagales > Cyclobacteriaceae > UBA2336. The sequence goes on along the minus strand of JBAQPU010000030.1, from coordinate 22,228 downwards.
GTATCGGTACGGCCACTACCAACTATTTTAATTTCTGTACGCAACAATTTGGATAAGGCGTGCTCAACAATTTCCTGAATGCCTGTAGCATTCTGCTGACTTTGCCAACCATTGTAGGACGTTCCGTTGTAACTGATTTCGAAGAGAAATCTTGGCATTTGAGGAGTTAGGAGTTGAGTAGCTGAGAATTTTTTGAAATTCCTCTTGAATAAGCATTCAATAGTTTACTCACTTCTTCAAGGTCAATTTCAAGTTGATCAACAATAGCATATTGTAGGTCCTTTGTTAGCCTCAGATAATACTTGCATTCTGACAACGATCCCTGTGAAATATTTAGAAATCTGATTTTATCCTTGGTGCCTTTTTTTGAATAGCCTTCTGCAATGTTTGCTGCAATGGAAATCGATGCTCTTCTAAACTGGCTTGTCAATCCAAACATTTCCTCTTTTGGAAAGAGCTTGGTCAATGCATAAACGTTCAAAACAAATTGATGTGCTTTCTGCCAGACAATCAATTGCTCAAAATGATTTGTTTTTTCCATTTGAATTATAATTACTTTTTCCAGCGCCTCTAAAATTCAAACTACTCAACTCTCAACTCCTAACTTCTCAAATTCTCATATACGATAGCAGCTCCCTGTCCCACACCAATGCACATGGTGGCCAATCCATATTTTACTTTTCTCTTTTGCATTTCGTGAAGAAGCGTGGCACTGATGCGCACACCACTGCAGCCAAGCGGATGACCGATGGCAATGGAACCTCCGTTTACATTTACAATCTCCGGATTTATCCCGAGATCACGTATGCTGGCCAGTGCCTGAGACGCAAATGCTTCGTTGATTTCAGTCAACCCAAGATCGTTTATTTTTAATCCTGCCCGCTTCAATGCTTTTTGTGTGGCCGGAACAGGGCCAACCCCCATGTAAGCCGGGTCAACTCCTGCAACAGCAACCGAGACTATCCGCGCAAGCGGCTTTAGGTTAAATCGTTTCAACACATCTTCGCTCACCATCAAACTGGCTGCCGCCCCATCGTTGATGCCGGAAGAGTTTCCCGCAGTAACAGAGCCGCCTTCGCGGAAAGCCGGTTTAAGCGTTGCCAGTTTTTCAATGGTTGATACACGAGGATGCTCATCTTTTTCAAACGAAAGAATTTCACCTTTCCCCTGCGAAACAGGAACAGCAATCAGTTCTTCTTTAAACTTACCAGCCTCATGCGCTTGCTGATATTTCCGTTGCGATTGAAAGGCAAATTCATCCTGCGCCTCCCGACCGATCTTCCATTTTGCTGCCACATTCTCCGCTGTTTCGCCCATCGAATAAGGGTGATACAACTTCGAAAGTTCTGAATTAATAAATCGCCAGCCGATAGTTGTATCATAAACTTCTGCTTTACGCGCAAACGCTTCATCAGCTTTCGCCATCACAAACGGAGCGCGACTCATGCTTTCTACTCCGCCAGCGATGTAGGCTTCGCCTTCGCCTAGCATAATTGCGCGCGATGCATCCATGATGGCCTGCAATCCGGAAGCACATAATCGATTAACGGTAACTCCTCCAATCTCAGCGGGAAGCCCTGCCAACAACAACGCCATGCGCGCAACATTTCGGTTGTCTTCGCCAGACTGATTAGCTGCGCCAAATACCACATCTTCCACCAGTTTAGGATCGATGGCCGGATTTCGTTCCATCAATTTTTTTATGGCGTGCGCTGCCAGGTCATCGGGCCGAACGGAAGCCAGTGTGCCTCCATACTTTCCAACAGGAGTGCGAAGAATATCAACGATGTAAGCAGTTTTCATATACCTCACCCCACCGCCTTCGGCACCTCCCCTCTCCTTTTCAAGGAGAGGGGAGGATGGGAGGGGTGAGGTTTAATTAGTAGTTTTGAGGCAAGTTAAATGAACACCTATATGTGGCAAAGAATTCAAACAGTATTTCTGGGTATAACCATCGTGGCTTTGATTATTTCCCTGGTAATGCCGGTTTGGCAAGGGCAAGCAGAAGGAATAGTGATAACGCTCACACCATTTTATTTATTGGAAAAAGGCCAGTACACCTACTACCCGTATGCGCTTACGGCAGTATTGGTTGTGGCCGCTGCAACCATTTCAATTATTGAAATCAGGCGCTTTGATAACCGCATGCTGCAAATGAAACTAGGTTTACTCAATACACTACTTTTACTGGGATCCATGATTTCCATTGTGGTGTTCACCGTACAATTGTCTAAGGTATATCCGGCAGCCGCCAAAAACGGGTTGGGCATGTTCCTGATTTTTGGAGCAGTGCTGTGCAACTGGCTGGCGCTCCGATTCATCAGAAGGGATGAAAGGTTGGTGAGGGATTCAGAGAGGTTGAGGTAAATATTGTGTTGGCGGTCTGGGAGGGCACAGACCATGGAATTGACTTAGGATTTAGGACTCAAACCATCGAATAATATCTGCCAACCTGTCACCCGTTTATAATTGGAATACAATTTGAAATCCTGCCCCCAGCAGGATTTTATCATTTTAACCTTAAAAACTATGTCAACCGTTCAGGAAAAGGGCTCTATTTCCATCCATACCGAGAATATTTTCCCCATCATTAAAAAATTCCTTTACTCCGATCACGAAATCTTTTTGCGTGAATTGGTGAGTAATGCGGTGGATGCGACCCAAAAAATCAAAAAGCTTTCCTCGATGGGTGAGTTCCAGGGTGAACTAGGCGACCTGAAAATTGAAGTGAGCTTCGATAAAAAGAAAAAGACCATCACCGTGAGCGATAAAGGTATTGGCATGACGGGTGAGGAAATAAAAAAGTACATCAACCAGATTGCCTTTTCAGGCGCTACCGAATTTGTTGAAAAGTTTAAGGATAAACTGGACGGTAAAGATATCATTGGAAAATTCGGCTTAGGCTTCTACTCAGCCTTTATGGTAGCTGATCAAGTGGAAGTAATTTCAAAATCATTCAAAGAAGGAACCGAAGCTGCAAAATGGGCGTGCGATGGTTCAACCGAATTTGAATTATCATCCGCAAAAAAAGAAGCCCGTGGCACCGATGTTATCCTCCATGTAAATGCGGAATCGGAAGAGTTTCTGGATGAATGGAGATTGAAGGGTATTCTTGAAAAATACTGCAAGTTTCTGCCGGTTGAAATCAAATTCGGAACAAAAGAGGAACAAGTTGAAGATGGCGTTGACAAAGAAGGGAAGCCAAAATACAAATCCGTAACCGTTGACCGGATCATTAACACCACCACACCTGTCTGGACAAAAGCCCCGAACGATTTAAAAGACGAGGACTACCTGAAGTTTTACAAAGAACTTTATCCCTTCGGTGAAGATCCGTTGTTCTGGATTCACCTGAACGTAGATTATCCCTTCAACTTAACGGGCGTGTTGTACTTCCCAAAAGTGAAGAACGATTTCGAATTGCAGAAAAACAAAATTCAGCTCTATTCGCGCCAGGTATTCATTACCGATGAGGTAAAGGATGTCGTTCCTGATTTTCTGATGATGTTGCACGGGGTGTTGGATTCACCGGATATTCCGCTCAACGTTTCACGCAGCTATCTGCAAAGCGATACAAATGTTAAAAAAATCAGTCAGCATATCACTAAAAAGGTAGCCGATAAACTGCAGGAGTTGTTCAAGAAAGACCGTTCCGACTTTGAAAAGAAATGGGACGATATCAACCTGTTTGTAAAATACGGCATCATCAGCGATGAGAAATTTTACGATCGCGCGAAAGATTTCGCGTTGTTCAAAAATATCGAAAGCAAATACTTTACCCTGGATGAGTACAAGGAAAAGGTAAAAGCCACACAGACGGATAAGGATGGCAATGTGATTTACGTGTACGCATCCGATCCGGGCAAGCAGGATAGCTTCATCCAAACAGTTAAAAGTAAAGCCTACGATGTGTTGTTGCTCGATGGTCCGCTGGACAATCATTTTATTAATACGCTGGAACAAAAATTAGAGAAAACTCAAATCAAACGGGTTGACAGCGACACGGCTGATAAACTTATTCCAAAAGATGAAAAGATTGAAAGCGTTTTGTCGGATGCCGAGAAAGAACAGGTAAAAAATGTTTTTGAAAAAGCCATCAATAACAAAAATATGACAGTATCGGTTGAATCGATGGCCCCCGATGAACTACCTGTAGTGATTACCATGACTGAATTCATGCGCAGAATGAAAGACATGGCAAAGATGGGTGGTGGCGGGTATGCTTTTATGGGAAGCATGCCGGATAATTATGCGGTTGCCATCAACGGCAACCATTCCCTGATACAAAAAATTATCCGAGCCGACTCTGAAGAGCTAAAAACAAAGCTTGCCAAACAGGCCTTTGACCTGGGGCTGCTTTCTCAAAACATGCTAACCGGTGGCGACCTTACAGGTTTTATCAAACGAAGCGTTGATTTAGTATCGTAATATCTAATCCTCCCCTTAAAAAGGGGAGGTGCCCGAAGAGCGGAGGGGTTGTTCTCAAGACATCAACGGTGAGGTGACCGCTCCAATAAAAAATTACTCCTCCCCTGTAAAGGGGAGGTGCCCGAAGGGCGGAGGGGTCTTCCTTCCTCACCAAAAGGGCTGAGGGGTTGCATTTCTCCTCACACTTTTTCAATTTTCACTTCGTTTTAGTGATATGCAGTTGAAAACCGCTTGTCTTGTTTTACTCGTAGGAATAATTACTTCATTGGACGTTATAGCCCAACAAGATGAGCCACAGGATCAGCCCTTCACTGTTGATACGCCCGTTAACCTCGATTTTCTCAAAGAAGAAGAACCGGTTCCTACTAAAAAGAAAAAGGTCAAGAAAAAAGTTTTCTACGGCATCAAAACAAAAAAAGGATTTTCACGCAGAGGCACCGGTGACAGGGTAACCTACGAACTCTTTTATTACCTGAAAAAGACTGAAACACCAAAAACGTTTGTTCGCGACATCTACTATTACGATTTCGCCCGAAGGGAAGTAAGAAGAACCAGTAAGTTTGATCCCACCAAAGGAGTATTGCTGCACGGTCCGTATAAGCGAATGATGAACCAGGTTGTACTGGAAGAAGGAATTTACTACAAAGGCACTAAACATGGGCGGTGGATGACGTACAGCCGCGACAGCACCCTGTCAGACAAAGCAAAATATTATCGCGGGTGGCCAAAGGAATCGCAGGTAACGTATTATGATCCGTTAGAAAAAAAGAAGGTAAAAGAACTCACGCCCATTGAGTTTGGAGAAAAGGAAGGGTACTACTACATGTTTCATGAAAACGGACTTGTAGCCGTGACCGGTGAGTACAAGTGGAACGCTAAAGTGGGCAATTGGGTTGAATACTACCCCAGCGGCAAACGGAAAAAGTTAATCACCTATTCGAAAGAACCCTTTGACAAAGACGTGTTACCCTATGTTCGGTCGGAGTGGAATGAAAAGGGGAAAGAGATTTACCGGAACAACAAAATGAGCACCAAGTGAAATTACAAGCACCAAATAACAAATACCAAACTCCAAAATTCAAAAGGCAATTTTGAGTCTTGATGCTTGGTCATTGGTGCTTATTAATGAAAAGCATCCTCAAAGTGAACAATCTCCGTTTGTACCCCCGTTTTCACGGCAACAATATCGAACCGGATATTTCCGCTCCAGTGATTATCAACCATGTATTGCTCGGCCCCCTCAAAAATCCTGGCTGCCTTTTTTGAATCAACAAATGTTTCGGGCTCACCAAATGAAGATGAACTTCTTGTCTTTACCTCAACAAACACCAGCAGTGTTTCGGTTTTAACGATCAGGTCAATTTCCGAATGTTTGTGCCGGTAATTTTGGACAACAATCTCATATCCCTTTTTCTTCAAAAATTCAGCTGCTAGTCTTTCCCCCTGACTACCGGTTTCAATATGCTCCGCCATCTAAAAACTAAAATCGTAAAACTAAAATCCTAAATTAAAGATCGTAAATTCGCCCATTATGTCGATGACAAAAAAATACATTGAAGGGTTTACCCTCCAGCTGGCGGATGCGCTTAAAATTGGTCAGTCCTTGGACCTGGTTCGTCCGGGCAGTGATATCCGCAACATCGTTATTGCGGGCATGGGTGGTTCCGGAATTGGAGCCAACCTGGTGGAGTCGCTCACGTTTGGCCGCATACCAATACCCATCACGGTTTGCAAAAGCTATAACATTCCACAATTTGTAAGTGCGCATACTTTATTTGTGGCCAGTTCATACAGTGGAAACACAGAAGAGACTATTGCCGCACTGAATAAAGCACTGTTGAAACGCGCCCACTGCATTGTGATTGCCTCGGGTGGAAGGATTCTCGATATCGCACGCGAATATAATTTATTTTATATCCAGCTTCCGGCAGGGTCGTCAAGCCCCCGGGCTATGCTGGGGTACAATATGATTGCCCTTCTTTCCTTGTTGTACCACACCAATTTAATTGGCGCAGCCTTTATTAAAGAGACAGAAAATTCGATTGAACATCTCAATCGCAGCGAAAAGGCAATTCAAACCGAAGCCGAAATCATTGCTAAAAAACTGAAGGGTAAACTTCCCGTCATATATTGCGATAGCCGGTTGCACGCGATGGCCATGCGCTTTCAACAACAACTGAATGAAAACGCCAAACAACTGGCGCACGTGAACACCTTTCCGGAAATGAACCACAATGAATTAGTTGGCTGGAAATTCCCGGAACCTATTTTACCCCTGCTTCAGGTGATGTATTTGTATTCCGATCATGATCACGAACGGGTAGAGAAACGCATGGAAATTTGCCGCGATATTTTTGAAAAAAAGTCGAACAGCATTATTGATATAATAGGAGAAGGCGCTTCCCTGCTGGAGCAATACTTCTACCTTGTTCACCTTACCGACTGGATTTCGTTTTACCTGGCCAAGGAAAACGGAGTAGAACCCGATCCGGTTGAAATGATCGACTACCTGAAAACTGAATTGGATAACCTGAAGTGAATCATGTTATAAATCGGGTAACAAAATTTATTGACCTCGGGTATATCGACTACAAAGAAGCCTGGGATCAGCAAACCGATTTATTCAACAGCATTCTCAACGTAAAATCCGAAAACCGAAACAGATCCGTTGATGCCCAACTGGTAACGAATAACTTTCTGTTGTTCTGCGAACATCCTCATGTGTATACGTTGGGGAAAAGCGGAAATGAAAACAACTTACTGATTCCAAAAGAAAATTTACCCGGTATTGGCGCTTCGTATTATCACATCAATCGCGGTGGTGATATTACCTATCATGGTCCGGGTCAGCTGGTGGTGTACCCTGTAGTTGACCTTGAAAATTTTTTCACCGATATCCACCAGTACATGCGGTTGCTGGAAGAGGCAGTTATTCAAACCCTTCGCGAATTTAACATTGAAGCAGGAAGAATTTCAGGGTTAACCGGTGTTTGGCTTGACTGTGAGAATGAAAAGAGCGCTCGAAAAATTTGTGCTATGGGCGTTAAGACAAGCAGGTGGGTGACCATGCACGGATTGGCATTAAACGTGAACACCGATCTTTCTTATTTCAACCACATGGTTCCGTGTGGCATTAAGGATAAGGATGTCACCTCCATCGAAAAAGAACTCGGTAAAAAAGCTGACATGATTAAGGTCAAGGAAATTCTGAAAGAAAAACTGGCACATCTTTTCAGGATGGAGTTCCATCCTCAATCGTCTGCTAAATAACCACGCCTGATTAAATCCTCTTTACTTTTAGCAAAATAGGTTCTTCCGTTTGCCAGCACATAGAGTTCATCCGCTACTTCCGTAACGTGGCGATACAGGTGATCCGTAACCAAAAGTCCTTTGTTTTGTTTTTCGATTCTCATGCATGTTAGCAAACGTTCGATTATCACCGGTGCCAGTCCGGAAAATGGTTCATCAAAAAAGCAAAATGGCGCTGGTGAATACAACGTAATCAGGTTTTCGAAAAGCCGGATCGTGCCACCTGATAACATGTGTTTCTTTTTGTCAAGAAATTCTGAAAGCTCCGGAAAATGGTTTAAAATGTCTTCTTCCCGAACTTTATAAAGCTTGGCTATCTGTTGCAGCGTCAGGTAGGAAGGAACAAAACTCTCCTGCGGTAAATAAGCAACCAGCCTGTTTGAAAATGATGGTGACGAAAGGTATTGCCCATCTACACGAACCGACTTCACATCTGAACGCAGCGAACCAAAAACAATTTTCAATAATGTGCTTTTTCCGGAACCATTTCTGCCCAGCAAGCCTGTTATTTCTCCGGTTTCGCACTTAACGTATACGCCCGTTAACAGCGGATGTTCGTTGTAACGAAATTCGATGCCATCAAATTCTAATTTCATCTTACGAGGAGTAAAATGCTAATCATGACAAGCCAAATAAAAATATCCAACACCATAACACCCGCATACATCCGCAGTGATGAGTAACCAAGGTTGTTATAAAATAACGTTGCCCCTTTATTGAAAGTCAAATAGAAAAATCCAATGGTCAGGTTCGTGATGACCTTCATCCAGAGCAGCGTGAAGCCATACGACAAACTTTTTGTTGACCATAAGAAGATGCAGAAGAGCATCGAAATGCTTCCTGTCACCAGAAAAAACCTCCGATAAAAAGTCAACAATGCACGAAACATCCGCAGCTTCATACAAGTTTTATACCAACGTTTGCTATTTTTAGAGTATGAATTCCGAACTCCGCGACATCCTTTTCCTCGACATTGAAACCGTAGCCTGTACCGACAATTTTCAATCGCTAAACGAACGCCTGAAAGTTCAGTGGTCACGTAAGGCAGGTTTTTTAAAGCGGGAAGAGAACATGACCGATGAAGATTTGTTCCACAACCGGGCCGGCATTTATGCCGAGTTTGGCAAAATAATCTGCATTGTTGCCGGGAAGCTGTATGAAAATGAGTCGGGAGAGATGGGCATTAAAACAAAAGCATTTTTCGATCACGATGAAGCAAACCTGCTGCGGGAGTTTAAAGCGATGATTGAAAAAATAAACGGCACCAATGCCCGTCTGTGCGCACATAACGGTAAAGAATTTGACTTCCCTTATTTAAGCCGCAGAATGCTGATTCACGGTATTGCGCCCCCGGCCTTATTGAATCTTTCGGGCCGCAAGCCCTGGGAAAACCCACACCTTGATACGATGGAGTTATGGAAATTTGGCGACTACAAACATTATACTTCGCTCGATTTGCTGGCGGCCATTTTCAACATTCCATCCAGTAAAACCGACATGGACGGCAGCCAGGTAAATACCGTATATTATAAAGAGAAAAACTTCGAAAAAATTAAAACCTACTGCATCAGCGATGTGGTGGTGCTCACACAATTATTTTTAAAACTAAAAGGAATGACACTGGTGGATGAAAAAAATATTATCCACACCGTCTAAAAAAATGAGTAAAAGAAAAAAAACCAAAAGCGGACCAGACAAAAGTTATATAGGGAAAATCCGCACAACAATTATCGAATTATTCGAGAATAATCCCGGCCGCGCGTATTCCATTAAACAACTCGCCAAGAAAATCGGGTTAAAGAAAAGAGACGACATCAAAACTGCCACCTTCATCATCTTTGAATTGGAAGACGATGGCAGAATACAGGAACTTCCGAATGGCGCCTACGCAATAAAGAGTGCCCCTCCGGGCAAACAAGTAACCGGAATCGTTGACCACGTGAACGCACGTTTTGCCTACGTGCGCATGGGTGAAGACAAACCTGATGTGTATGTGAAAACACACGACCTGGGTTCAGCCTTAGATGGCGACACAGTTACACTCAGTATTATTCCGGGTCGGCACGGGGAACATCCGGAAGGAAGAGTAACGGGTGTGCTAAAAAGAAATCGCACGCGCTTTGTTGGTAAGCTTGAACTCTCGAAGAATTACGCTTTTGTTGTCCCCGATTTCAGGAAAATCCACCAGGATTTTTTCGTTTATCCCGAGCACATTAAAGGAGCCAAAACAAACGACAAAGTTATTATTGAGGTAATCGAGTGGGCATCGGGAGAGAAAAATCCAACCGCTAAAGTGGTTGATATCCTCGGTAAAGCAGGAGAGAACGAAGCTGAGATTCACTCCATCATGGCAGAATTCGGATTGCCGTTTGAGTTCCCCGAAAAAGTTGAAAAAGAAGCCAACAAAATTGACGAAGGTTTCACGGCTGCTGAAATTAAAAAGCGTTGGGACTTCCGTAAAACACTAACCTTTACCATCGACCCGGAAGATGCGAAAGATTTTGATGACGCGCTGTCAATTGAACCGTTGGAAGGCGGCCACTATCAAATTGGTGTTCACATTGCCGATGTAACCCATTACGTTCAGCCGAGTTCAGAACTAGAGAAAGAAGCGTTTGATCGGGCTACGTCAGTGTATTTGGTTGATCGTACCATACCTATGCTTCCGGAAAGACTTTCCAACGGATTATGTTCATTACGACCCAACGAAGATAAGTTTACGTTTGCGGCCGTGTTTGATATGGATGCGAATGGAAACATTAAAAAAGAGTGGTTCGGCAGAACCATCATTCACTCCGATCATCGCTTTACTTATGAAGGCGCACAGGAAGTGCTGGAAACCGGAAAAGGCAAGTTTGCCGCTGAATTAAAAACGCTGAATGACCTGGCCCACAAGCTTCGCAAAGATCGTTTCGGCAAAGGCGCTGTAAACTTTGAAACCACGGAAGTAAAATTCAAGCTGGATGAAAAAGGAAAGCCCTTGGCGGTCATTCCAAAAGTCCGCAAAGACGCGCACAAGTTGATTGAAGAATTCATGCTGCTCGCCAACAAACAGGTAGCACGCTTTATATATAACATGAAGAAAGGCGAAGACAAAAACACATTTGTATACCGTACACACGACCTCCCCGATCCTGAAAAAGTTCAAAACTTCGCTTTGTTCGCAAAACAATTTGGTCACAAGCTTCATATCGATGATAAGACCATTTCACGCTCCCTCAACAAATTGATGGACGAAGTGGAGGGCAAGCCGGAACAAGGCGTACTGCAATCGCTGGCCGTTCGTGCCATGGCAAAAGCAAAGTATACCACCGAAGCCAAAGGTCATTTTGGATTGGCGTTCGATCATTACTCGCATTTTACATCTCCTATCCGCAGGTATCCGGATATGATGGCGCACCGGTTGTTGCAGCACTATCTTGATAAAGGAAAATCGGTGAATAAAAAAGAATACGAAGAGAAATGTCTGCATTCGTCCGAGCGTGAAAAACGCGCAGCCGATGCCGAGCGTGCTTCCATCAAGTACAAACAAGTAGAATTCATGGCCTCCATGGATCCGAAGCTGACCTACGATGGGTTAATCTCCGGTGTAACGGAGTGGGGAATTTTTGTGGAGATTACCGAAACCAAATGCGAAGGTATGATTCGCCTGGCTGATATGGACGATGACTACTACGAATACGATGAAAAAAATTATTGCATTGTGGGCCGCAGGCGCAGAAAAATTTATACGCTTGGTGACCAGGTTCGTGTAAAAATCAAAAAGACGGATGTGGATAAGCGCACGATTGACCTGGTGTTTGCGAAGGAAGGAAGAAAGTCTGAATCAGAATATTCAGAATTTTAGAATTTACAAAATGGAAAAGATCCCCTTACCTACACTATTATTGGTTGTGCCATGAAAGTTCATAATACTCTCGGCAATGGTTTTCAAGAAGTGATCTACCAGCGTTGTCTTCAAATCGAGCTAGAGCGGGCAAATCTTAAATTTGGGCGAGAGGTTGAACAGACAATTCATTATGAGGACTTTGTTGTTGGAACAAGACGCGCAGATTTTGTCGTGGAAGAAAAAGTTGTGGTTGAATTAAAGGCACTTATAAATCTTGAAGATGTTCACCTTGCGCAAGCCAAAAACTACGTAGTTGCTTATAATTTCCCTCGCGGTCTGCTGATCAATTTTGGCTCGAATAGCCTGCAATACAAATTGATCTTTAATCCGAAATTCAATAATTCAGACAATTCTTAAATTCTGAAAATTCAGATTCTGACAATGATTTCAACCTACAACAAGCTCATCGAGCTGGAAATAAAAAAACACAAGTTCGGTAATCACCCAACATCATTGTATGAACCCATTCGTTATCTGATGGGACTTGGCGGAAAACGTATGCGCCCGTTATTAACATTACTTTCTTACTCACTTTACAAGGATGGTGTAAGCGAAGCTGTGCCATACGCTGTTGCGGTTGAGGCTTTCCACAACTTCACCTTGATGCATGATGACATTATGGACAACGCACCGCTACGCAGGGGAAAAGCTACCGTGCATGAAAAATGGAATGTAAACACCGCCATTCTCTCAGGCGATGTGATGCTGGTGAAAGTGTACGAGATGTTCTCGTCACTGGAGTCTGAAAAGCTAAAGAAAGTACTCAAGGCATTCAACACGTGCGCTGCGGAAGTATGTGAAGGCCAACAGTGGGATATGGAATTTGAAACTAAGAACTCTGTCACCGAGGCTGAATACATTGATATGATTCGCCAGAAAACCGCGGTGCTGCTGGGATTTAGCCTGGAGCTGGGGGCCATCCTTGCCGATGCTCCGATGGAAGATCAAAAATCGTTAAGAGAATTTGGAATAAACATTGGCATTGGCTTTCAATTGAAAGACGACCTTTTGGATGCCTATGCCGATCCTAAAAAATTCGGAAAGCAGGTGGGTGGCGATATTATCGCAAACAAAAAAACTTACTTGCTCATCAAAGCTCTGGAAAAAGTAAAAGGCAATCAGAAAAAAGAATTGAATGATTGGCTGAGTGCTAAAAAGTTTAATAAACAGGCAAAAGTAAAAGCTGTAAAGGCAATCTATGATTCATTGAACATTCGGGCTTTAACAGAAAAAAAAGTGAATAAGTTTTTTGAAATGGGTTTTAACAATCTTGAAAAAATCGAAGGAAGGACTGACGCGAAAATGGCGCTTAAAAAATTTACCGAAAACCTTGTCGGTAGGGTAAATTAAGCCTTTCACGGCTTTCATGCCGCGATCTCACCTCATCTATTTGCTCTGGTTTAAATCAAAATCTTTCACGTATTGGAGTATTCAAGTTAAGCAGTCGAGACCCCGGCACCTGGCCGGGGATTAACCTTTTAAGTCCTTCGCGGCTTTCATGCCGCGATCTCAAATAATCTTTCGCACAGAACTAAAGTTTTTCCTTGGTCTGTGTCCACACAGACCAATTTTCAGGCTCACAAGATTTCAGAATCAGGGTCAAATGACAATGGGGAATATTAAAATAGTTTCACAAACCGTTCACTTAATTCTCTCCGCGAGTAGCATTCAGCAATCTTGCGCGATGCCTTTTGTGCAGACTTCAACAGGCCGTTGTCAGAAACAAATGAAGAGATTTTACTTGCAAAATCCTGAGGGCTTTCAACAGCAAGGCCGCAGTTATTCGCTTCAATTTCTTTCTTCATCCATCCTCCAACATTCACCACCATCATCTTTCCTGCTGCCAGTGCGTCAAAATACTTGTTAGGAGAACCTGTTTCCAAAACAGGCATCTGCTGATAACTGATAAAGGCTGCATCCGTCACATTTAATACTTCCCTTACACCTTCACGGTTTTGTGCCGGAATAAACGTCACATTCAATAATTTTTCTTCTTTCGTTATTCTTTTGAGACTTTCAAGCATGGCTCCTTCTCCGCATATTAAAAATTGAATCGGTAGTTTCATGGAAGCCTCCGCGCAAGCGAGAAAAAACTCCAATCCATTGGCAAGGCCAATCGTACCGATGTAGCTCACTACAAACTTGTTCACATCAAATTTTGCTTCCAATTCTGGTAGTTTCTGCTCGGGTTTATAAAATTCTGTATCCGCCATATTGGGGATCACATGAATTTCCTTTCCGTAAATCTTCCTTTGAATTTCCTCTTTAATCGAACCCGATAATGCAACAATGGCCTTAGCCCGTTTATAAATCGATTTTTCGAGTTTGTACAGAATTGTTTTTAGTACAGGATTTTTAATAACGCCCAGTTGTATTGGCGCTTCCGGCCATAAATCACCCACTTCAAAATAATAAGGAATCTTATATCGCTTCTTAATCCAGATCGCTGCCAGTCCAATGGTTAACGGTGTAGAAATAGCGTAGCAGACATCTGCATCTTTAAACTGCTCTGCTTCGCGAACAATGCTCCACACAAATTTTAAGAAAGATGAAATCCGTTTGAAAAATCCAAACCTGTTATCGTAAGGAATGGGAAGATAATGGACTTCAATTCCATTGATGAAAATTGTTTTTCGCCCAGGCTGATTGTGAGTAGTAATAACGACAGTATGAATACCCCTTTCTGCCAGGGCACTGGCCAGGTAAAAGGAGCGTAAAGCCCCGCCTGTTTCTGGTGTGTTAAAATATTGATGGAGAATAAGAATCTTCACCCCGTAAAGAAACAAAAAAAGACCATTGTCATTAACCATGGTCTTTCTTTTCATGCCGGACCTGTTCCGGCATCTTTGCAAAGTTAGAATTAAATCCCGGCACAAGGCCGGGAATCAAATTGCTTACGTTTTCTGATGTTCGCTCCGCGAATAACTCAAAATATTCAGTACGGTTGCGGGCGATGGTTCTAACTGCGCTTTGTCCATTTCGTTTTTAAGCGCTTCCATCGAAGTATACATAGCACGTAACTCAGTATCGGCTAGCAGGGCTTTGTTAATCTCCTGCTCCTCCTTCTCCGTAGTCTCGTGGTATAAATACCTCATCAGATCGTTTTGGGTAAAGGTCTTTATCATAGGCAAGATGGTTTTTAATCATTTTTTTCCTCAGGTTAATGAGTGCATAGCGCATTCTTCCCAGTGCTGTGTTAATGCTCACATCGGTACGTTCAGCAATTTCCTGAAAACTCATTTTCATGTAATGCCTCATAATGAGCACGTGCTTTTGTTCGTCTGGCAATTCTTTAATCAATCCGCGCAAGCGTGAAGACGTTTCCCTCATCACCTGCTTATCCTCCATTGATTCTTCTACAAACTGCATCGAGTTCATTACGCGGCTGCCATCTTCCAGTACAATTTCCGGATATCGTTTCTCTTTCCGGAAGTGGTCAATCGCCAGGTTATGCGCAATTCTACAAATCCACGGTAAAAATTTGCCTTCTTCGTTATAGCGTCCGCCCCGAATGGTATTAATAGCCTTAATAAATGTTTCCTGCAATAAATCTTCCGCCACGTACCGATCTTTCACAATCAGGTAAATTGCTGTGAAAACCCTTGATTTATGCCTGTGCAGGAGAATCTCGAAAGCCTTCTCGTTACCATTTTTATAGCGCGACACCAGCTCGCTGTCACTCCATTTGTTTTGAATCATTCTGTCTCACATTTAGGTAACGTAGAGGTCTATCCGATATTGTTTGGGGGTTTGTTGAACAATTGGTTTGAAAAGATAGAAATTATACCCAATAGCACAAAAAAATTTTAAAAATTCTTGCCACACTCAAAAATTCTTTAGGTATTTGCTTTCGATTTTTTGTGTAAGAACCCTGTATGCCTGTTAGTAAAAAGCGTGTTATCAAAAGCCTGGATACCCTGAGCGAAGATTTAAAAGAACTTATTAAACGTCAATACCCGAATGGGTATGATGGTAACATTACCCGCATTGTAAGTCCTAAAAAGGAGCCCCTTTTCGTGTTTCCGCTGGAAACCGATGATGCTACCTATTTGGTGAAAGTTCCGGTAACCAAAAACAGCGATGGTGACTATGATATGGAGAAAAAGACCAAAGGCGAATTTGGTGATGATGACGATTTCGGAGAAGATGGCGATTTTGGGTCGGATGACAGCGACAACGATGAGGGCGATAATGATAATTTTGACGAGGATGGCGGTGGCGGAAAAGGCGGGAATGAAGCCAGCTACGACCCTGATTTCGATAATTAAATTGCCTCTTAGTTTCTCTTAGAATTTAATGCCGGACTCGCTCCGGCTTCTTTGTTTTTGCAAGTTGGGTTTTGGGGAATAAATCACACATTCTTTTTTGATGAACTTGCTTTCGGTGAAATGAGTTTCAGAAAGGATGTTCTATTATTTTAGCAGGCCTGAATGAAAGAAAACTCTCTTACAAACGATTCGCACCTCGATCAACTCGATCCGAAGGAATACATCATCATCAAGCGCGCCCGGGTTAATAACTTAAAAAACCTGAGTGTGGCCATTCCGCGCAATAAATTGGTGGTGATTACCGGCCTTTCGGGTTCGGGCAAATCTTCTTTGGCTTTTGATACGCTTTTTGCCGAAGGGCAGCGTATGTATGTCGAGAGTTTAAGTTCATACGCCCGACAGTTCCTCGGGCGAATGGAAAAGCCGGATGTTGACTACATCCGTGGTGTGTCGCCTGCCATCGCCATTGAACAAAAAGTAAATACCCGCAATCCCCGTTCAACGGTAGGCACCACAACAGAGATTTATGATTACCTGAAGCTGCTCTTTGCCAGAATTGGCAAAACCTATTCTCCGGTAAGTGGCCAGGAAGTAAAGCGGGATACGGTAACGGATGTTGTGAATGCGATCAATAAACTTCCAGCCGGTACCCGAATTATGATTGCGGCACCGCTTACGCTGAAAAAAGCGAAAGCTAAAATTCAGGACGAACTCAATCTGTTGCTGAGCAAAGGTTTTGCAAGGGTATTGGTCAATGGTGAAGTAAAATTCATTGAAGAACTTATTAATCCCTCACCCCGTCCTGCGGACACCCCTCTCCCCAGGGAGAGGGGAAGGGGTGAGGGAAAGAAAAAAATTACAAATAGCGACAAAATCGAAATCCTCATCGATCGCGCTACTGTCAATGCAGAAGATGAAGACACGGTATTTCGGATTTCAGATTCCGTTCAAACTGCCTTTTATGAAGGCCACGATGAATGCTTCATTCACGCTGAAGGACATAAACCCATGCACTTCTCTGATCGCTTTGAACTCGATGGGATCACGTTCACCGAGCCTTCGGTAAATTTTTTCAGCTTCAACAATCCGTTTGGTGCGTGCCACACCTGTGAAGGCTTCGGTAAAATTTTAGGTATCGATGAAGAACTGGTAATCCCGGATAAGTCGTTATCCGTTTATGAAGGGGCAATCGCGCCCTGGCGTACCGAAGTGATGAGTGAATGGGCTAAACCCCTTCTGAAAAACGGAATCAAGTTCGACTTCCCCATTCACCGGCCTTATAACGAACTCACTGAAAAAGAACGTGAGCTCCTTTGGAATGGCAACCAGTATTTCGATGGCATTCATGCCTTTTTTAAATATCTGGAATCGAAAATGCACAAGATTCAGTACCGCGTATTGTTGTCGCGCTATCGCGGAAGAACTACCTGCCCTGATTGCAAAGGAACCAAGCTTCGCAAAGATGCCCAGTATGTAAAAATCGCCAGCACTTCCATTACGGAATTGGTATTGATGCCCATTGAAGATGCACTTAAATTTTTTGAAGCATTAAAGCTTCCTGAATACGAAAAGAAAGTTTCTGAAAGAATTTTAACTGAAATCCGTTCGCGACTTGAGTACATGGTGAAAGTTGGTTTAGGATATCTTACCCTCAATCGCGTTACCGCAACACTTTCGGGTGGAGAATTTCAACGCATCAAACTCGCCACCTCGCTGGGCAGCGCATTGGTTGGATCGATGTACATCATGGATGAACCCAGCATCGGGCTACACCCGAAAGATACAGCCCGAATGATTGAGGTACTGAAATCGTTGCGCGATTTAGGTAATACCGTTATTGTTGTAGAACATGAGGAAGAAATTATGCGTGCGGCCGATCAAATCATTGACATTGGCCCGGATGCAGGCGCCCACGGTGGCGAATTGATTTTTCAGGGATCGATCAATCAACTCAATGGAAAGCACACTTCACATACCGTTGATTACCTGAAAGGAATTGAAAGCATTGCCGTACCTAAAATGAGGCGCAAATGGAAAGACTCCATTACCGTTTTTGGCGCGAGAGAGAATAATCTTAAAAACCTGAAAGTTCAGTTTCCATTAAGTGCGCTTACCGTGGTTACGGGCGTAAGCGGTTCGGGCAAGTCAACCTTGATTAAGAAAATTTTGTATCCGGCTATTGGAAGAATAAACGGTACGGTAGGAGAAACCCCGGGCAAGTACGATAAACTGGAAGGCGATGTGTCGCGCATTACGCAGGTAGAGTTTGTAGATCAAAATCCAATTGGAAAATCATCCCGTTCTAATCCTATTTCCTACGTAAAGGCTTACGATGTTATCCGTCAGTTATTTGCCGATCAGCCTCTGTCCAAGCAACGCGGTTACAAACCCTCTAATTTTTCATTTAACGTAGAAGGCGGGCGCTGCGAAACGTGCGAGGGTGAAGGCGAGATTAAAGTAGAAATGCAATTCATGGCCGATATTTTCCTGGAGTGCGAAAGTTGTCATGGCAAGCGCTTCAAACAGGAAACATTAGAGATTGAATACAACGGCAAAAGCATTTCCGATGTGCTCGACATGACCATTGAAGAAGGTCTGGAGTTTTTTAAAGACAAAAAAGGAGTGTATGAAAAAATTCTTCCGCTCAATGAAGTTGGACTGGGCTATGTAAAACTCGGTCAGTCATCCAATTCATTAAGTGGTGGCGAAGCACAACGGGTAAAACTGGCTTCCTTTCTGGCAAAGAATTCAACAGAAGGTCATATCCTTTTCATTTTTGATGAGCCTACAACCGGTCTTCACTTCCATGATATTTCAAAACTTTTAAAAGCAATCAATGCGCTGGTAGACCAGGGGCATTCTGTCATTGTAATTGAACATAACCTTGAAATCATCAAATGTGCCGATTGGATAATAGACTTAGGCCCTGAGGGCGGTGAAGAAAAGGGAGGGCAATTATTATTTGAAGGCACACCTGAGAATATGGTGAAGAAAGCTAAAGGATATACGGCTGAGTTTTTAAGAAAAAAATTATCCTAATAAAGTAAACAGTCGTCTGACCACTTTGAGTGGTCTGACGACTAAATTTCGTTATGAAGAAACTACTCTGCCTTCTTCTCATTTCATCCGCTGGTTTTAGTCAATCTCCTGCTGATGCTCCTGTTTTTACTCCGGAAGCTCTGAAGCAAGACTTAAATTTTCTATTCGAAAAACTGGAGGCTATTCATCCATCATTGTACCATTACACCTCTAAAGCAGAAATTGACGAATTGCGGGCGGCAACAGAAAAAATGTTTAATCGCCCCATGACGCGATTAGAATTCGCCCAAAAAGTAATTCCCATTGTTTCACAATTAAGCGATGCTCACACATCGCTGGGCTTTCTGCAAAAAGAATATTCAACTTTTTTAAAAAATGGCGGGAAAGTTTTTCCGCTGGATGTACTCATTCGCGAGAATAGAATTTTTACTACTGCAGCCCACGCTACAGACTCAATCGTGCCTTCAACCGAAATTCTTAGCATCAACGGTGTGCGCTCAACAGAAGTACTGAAAACGCTGCGTTCGTACATCAGCGCTGAATTGGATTTTTACCGCGATATTCGGGTACAGCGTGCCTTTCGAAGAATGTTGTGGTTTGTGTACGGCTGGGACAACGATTTTGACTTGCAACTCAGTACTAATGGTGAAGTTATCAACAGAAAAATTCAGGGGATAACGGAAGTCGCGCTTTCTGAGTCCTATCGAAAAACAGGCTCAACTATTGTAAGCCCCTTTTCTTATTATCCGTTAGAAAATAAAATTGGTGTCATTGATTTTCAATCGATGAAAAACCTTAAAAAATTTTCAAGCTTTCTTGATTCAACCTTCGCGGTTATCGGTCAAAATAACATTCAATACCTCGTGATCGATATTCGGAATAATGGCGGGGGCGACTCCAAATTAGGAGAAGCTTTGTTCGATTATATTGCCGACAAGCCCTATAAACAATTTGAACGTGCCGAAATAAAGAACAGTGTGGAGGCTGGACGCGTTAAAAATAAAAACTCGAAAAAAAACGGAACGATCTCCGTTATCCAAAATACCAATTTTATCACTCCGAAAAAGACGAAAAATAAGTTTACCGGAACAACATATCTGTTAACCAGTCATGTTACTTTTTCAAGCGCTCATGCTTTAGCAGTCGCCTTCAAATGTTACGAAATGGGAACCATTCTCGGAGAAGAAACGGGTGGAATTCTTGAACCCTTTGGCGATCTGATTGAGTTTAAACTGCCCAATACGCAACTGCAAGGCTGGTGTTCTCATAAAAAGTTTGTTCATCCATGTTCTGATGGCTTGCTACATGGCGTAAAACCCGATGTTGAAATAATACCTTCCGCACAGGACATGGCAACCGGAAATGACCCGGCACTGGAGTACATCAAAAAAATAGCAAGCGGAAACTAAATGCTGTAAAAAACTTTTTCAACACGTGTGTCTTCTCCGGTATTACAGCATTACTATTTTTTGACTTCCGCCCCGGATGGCATTCTTCGAATAGATTTTTCAGGTTATCCGTTACTTCATTTCCTGCTCGGGATTATAGAGTGAAATAACCTAAACTCTACAGTTATGAAAAATCAAGCTGACCTGGTTCAACGGTGGGACGACATCATTTTTAAAAACCGCAACAAGTCGTACGGTGCATACGCTATCCGTAAAGATTACAACTCTAATGTTATAAAGGCAGAGGCCATCAGTATAGGAATAGGAGCATTGATTTTTATGATTCCAGTTTTTATCCCCGATAAAATCACGCCTGACATTCCGGTAATAGCCGAACCAAAAGGAAGAATTGTATTAGAAGGTATAAAAATTAAGCGCGAACAGCCATCGGCCAAGACGACTCCCGTTAAACGGGCAAATGCTTCGGTCATCCCAACGCGCATAACAACGCTGCAGGTTCCGGAGGAGCCACCTGCACCCCAAACAACTGAAGTAGGTTACACAGCAGGAACAGAAACAGCGGGAATAGAAACTGGACCAAAAAGTATCAATGAATTTGGCACCGGCACGATTCCACCGGAGGTGACGAACAAGCCTTTTGATATTGTTGAAATCATGCCTGAGTATGAGGGCGGTGATCGGGCCATGATGAAATTTCTGCAAAAGAAACTGCGATACCCCTCCCGGGCAATTGCTGCCAAACAGCACGGCACTGTTTATGTCCGCTTCACTATTAATGCCGATGGCCGTGTTTCAGATGTAGAGGTTGTCAAAGGATTTTTCAAGGATTGCGATGAGGAAGCTGCTCGCGTTGTTTCCCTGATGACTAATTGGAAACCGGGCATTCAGAATAAAATGCCGGTTCCGGTGCGGAAAGTTCTTCCGATCACATTCAGACTTGATCTATAACCCTTAACGATGAATGATACAACCACGGTCTATGTCAAGCCCAAACCGCCTAACTTTTACAGTTGCCTGATCAATTCAACGTACAATTGATCGAGTACGTGCGAGACTTGCCTACGACAGGCAGGCTCGCATTTGCGCAGAGTCCCAATACGGGAGACTCTGCGAAGAATGAAGTCAAGTTACTTCTTCAACGTTTAGTAATTATTGCTCCTATGAAATCTGAAAAAAAAGAAAAGTGTTACAACAAAAAAGACGATGATATTGATTAAATAAAATTTAAAATCCCCTTCGCTTATTCTTAATAGAAAAAAAACAATTGACGGTAATAAAGTAAAGGTTAGAAATGATAATTGCTTATAGTCTCTCCACCCAGAGAATAGATTTAATACCACACCTATTAACGATAGCGAAAGGAATCCAATCAAAAAAAAGGAACCGCTAATGGTCAGGATAATGGCGTGTCCATCATCCTCCGGAAGAAGAAGTAATGAAAAAAAACACCTCCGATATAGCTTGCAAAAAAAATTTGCAATAACACTTTTGCTATTTTGACCATCATGCTTTCTAGAATTTAATTAAGTCCTCGCAGAGTCTCCCGCATTGAGCCTGCGTGCCGGTCAGGCGGGGACTCTGCGCTCCTGCCCCACAACTTTTCTGTTTTCTCCCTTGCACTATTTTTTTCATTTTATGCTTGTCCATTTATATTTCATCTTCTCTACAGCAGAGTTGCGCAGAGTCCCGAAACGGGAGACTCTGCGAAGAATGAAAGCATCCACTCCTTCCTACTTTCTCCCTTATTTGATTCTATAGCCTTGGTTAGTTGAACCGATGTGAACTTCTTGAAATCGCGAACAATCTCCTCAATCTTTAACTCTCTTTCTCTGCCAATAATCAAATGAATATGATTGCTCATGATACACCATGCGTAGATTTCCAAT
>JBAQPU010000029.1:0-16594 GCA_049306095.1 Cyclobacteriaceae bacterium | reverse complement strand
CATAAAAGAATTTTAACTGATTACGATAAGATATTATGGCAGAGATTAAACCAGAAGAAGTATCAGCAATATTGCGTGAACAACTGTCGCAAACCCGTACCGATGCCGAACTTGAAGAAGTTGGAACAGTTTTAACTGTGGGTGACGGGGTGGCTCGTATTTACGGCCTTACTCAGGCACAGGCCGGGGAGTTGCTTGTGTTTGAGAACGGATTGAAAGCCCTGGTATTGAACCTCGAAGAAGACAACGTAGGTGCGGTATTATTGGGTGACTCTAAAGGTATCCGCGAAGGCGATACGGTAAAACGTACGAAACAAATTGCCTCTATTAAAGTTGGTGATGGCATGTTGGGCCGCGTGGTGGATACACTGGGTGATCCGGTAGATGGCAAAGGACCTATCAAAGGAGATCTTTATGAAATGCCGTTGGAGAGAAAAGCTCCCGGTGTAATTTTCCGTCAGCCGGTAAACGAACCTTTACAAACAGGGATCAAAGCGATTGACTCCATGATTCCGATCGGTCGTGGTCAGCGCGAGTTGATCATCGGTGACCGCCAAACGGGTAAGACGGCCGTTGCAATCGACACCATTATAAACCAAAAGGAATTTTACGATAAAGGTCAGCCGGTATATTGTATTTATGTTGCCGTTGGCCAGAAAGCTTCAACCGTTGCAACGGTAGCTGCTGAACTAGAGAAAGCAGGTGCCCTTGCGTACACAACTATTGTGTTAGCAGCAGCAGCAGATCCTGCTCCTATGCAGTTCTTTGCTCCGTTTACAGGTGCTGCTATCGGAGAATTTTTCCGCGATACCGGACGACCCGCCCTCGTTATCTATGATGATTTGTCGAAGCAAGCGGTTGCCTATCGCGAAGTATCCTTGTTGTTGAGAAGACCTCCGGGCCGCGAAGCGTACCCCGGTGATGTGTTCTATCTGCACTCACGTTTATTAGAACGTGCCGCAAAAGTGATCAACAACGATGCGATCGCTAAAAACATGAATGACCTGCCTGTTTCTATCAAGCATTTGGTAAAAGGCGGTGGATCATTAACGGCTCTTCCGATTATTGAAACACAGGCCGGTGACGTATCGGCTTATATTCCAACCAACGTAATTTCAATTACCGATGGTCAGATATTCCTGGAAACCAACCTGTTCAACTCCGGTATCCGTCCTGCTATTAACGTGGGTATTTCGGTGTCACGTGTTGGGGGTTCAGCACAAATTAAATCAATGAAGAAGGTGGCCGGTACCCTGAAACTTGATCAGGCGCAGTTCCGCGAACTGGAAGCGTTTGCAAAATTCGGATCGGATCTCGATGCTGCCACGAAGCTGACCATTGAACGCGGAAGAAGAAATCAGGAAATCCTGAAGCAAGATCAGTACGCACCGGTTTCTGTTGAAGAACAGGTTGCAATTATTACGGCCTCTACCCGTGGATTTATGGACAAAGTTCCCGTAAACAAGGTACGTGAGTTCGAAAAGGATTTTACAGAGGTGATGAACGCATCGCATCGCGCAGTACTTGATAATTTGCGTGGTGGCAAGTTCGAAGATTCTGATGTAGCCACGATTAAGCAGGTTGCAACGGACTTAGCAAGCAAGTACTAATTTGAAAATTAGCTGATTTGAAGATTTGAGGATGTTAATTTTCAAATTTTCAAATCTTCAAATTGATTAATTGAAGATATGCCCAGTTTAAAAGAAGTAAAAAACCGTATCGGCTCGGTCGTTTCCACGCAGCAGATAACCAAAGCCATGAAAATGGTGGCGGCTGCCAAGCTCAGGAGATCGCAGGATAGAATTCAACAGATGCGTCCGTTTGCGCAAAAGCTGTCGTATATTCTTCAAAACCTTTCGCAGGCCCAGGCCGGTAACAGTGGCGACAACTGGTATGCTCAGGTACGGGAAGAGAAAAATATCTTAATTGTAGCCATTAGTTCCGACCGCGGACTTTGCGGGTCATTCAACAGCAGCATTTTTAAGGGAGTTTTAAAACTCATCAGCGATAAGTACGACAGTCAATTTAAAAGAGGAAATGTTACGGTGCTTCCAATCGGTAAGAAAGCGCAGGAATTTTTCTCCAAGCGTAAAATGAATGTGATGGGCGACTATGCTTTGGCGTTGTCAAGCATCTCATTTGAAACAATTGGTGGAGCTGCTCAATGGATGATGGATGGTTTTAAATCGGGTAAGTATGATAAGATTGAGATTGTCTATAACGAGTTTAAAAATGTAGCCACTCAAATTCTTCGTACCGAACAATTTTTACCCGTACTTCCTCCAAAGGCAGAGAAAGCAGGAGTTGAAGTGGATTATATCTATCAGCCGGATCGCGAGGAGATCGTAACAGGGTTGATTCCGAAATCGCTGAAAGTCCAGTTATTCAAGTCTGTTCTCGATTCCAATGCCGCAGAAAACGGTGCCCGAATGACAGCCATGGATAAGGCAACTGAAAATGCAGGAGAATTATTAAAAGAGTTGCGATTAACCTATAACCGCTCGCGCCAGGCAGCCATTACTAAAGAAATCCTTGAAATTGTGGGTGGTGCAGAAGCGCTGAAATCGGCATAAAGTTGTAAAGTGATACCTTTAAAGTCCTGATCCCGAATATTCGAGGTCAGGACTTTTTTATTTTGTACGATGCTTATTCGATTGAACAGGTTTTACCGATTGCTGAACATCCTGAGTATTGATGTAGCCTTAGGCGCAGTGTGTTGTGCGGTTTGGTTTTCCCTCCTGTTCAATGCGAGTCTGAAACCGCAGGCATTACTTTCACTCGGCCTGACGGTATGGATTATTTATACGGCCGATCATTTATTGGATGCACGTAAAATTCAGGGACTGGCCTCTACCAACCGTCACCGTTACCACCAGCAACATTTTAAGGGGCTGGTTGTCAGTTTGGTTATTGCAGTAGCTGTTGATTTAATTTTTGTGATCTTCATCAGGAAAATTGTTTTTCAGTGGGGGCTACTGCTTTCCGGACTGATGGTTCTGTATTTTTTAACACAGCAGTATTTAAAGTATTTGAAGGAGCTCATCATTGCCCTGTTGTTTTCTTTCGGGGTTCTGCTTCCATCCATGGCCACACTGCAACGCCACCCGGATTTTTTTGAAACAATAGTTATGATCGAATTTTTTCTGACAGCGCTATTAAATCTTTTACTGTTTTCATGGTTCGATCGCCACAACGATCTCCGGGATAAACGCGAATCGATTGTTACACTCCTGGGCGAACAAACATCCAAACGGGTACTTCAATTCGTGTTCCTGATAAACATGACTTTAATTGTTGGTTCTTTCCTGTATGATCCGCAGATGATCACTAAAACGCTGGTATTGTTTGTGATGAATGCGGTTTTATTTTTTATATTTTTTCGCCCCTACCTGTTCCAGGTCAATGACCGGTTCCGGCTGCTGGGCGATGGTGTTTTTCTCTTTCCTATCATTTACTTATTGCTGTGAACACAAATCGCGGTTTTGATTTATTATCACCGGTATATGATGTATTGGCCAGGGTTGTTTTCGGGAGAAGCATCGTAGAATCGCAAACCAAATTTTTAAGCTGCATTCCGGATAATTCAAAAATTTTAATTCTGGGAGGCGGCACCGGATGGTTGCTGGAGGCAATTGAGGAAAAGAATCGTTCGGGTGAAATCTGGTATGTGGAGTGTTCAGCAGGAATGATTAACAAAGCCCGGAATCGAAAGCTGACGAATACGATTCACTTTATTCAGGGAACGGAAGAAGACATTCCACCTCGAAAATTTGATGTGGTGATCACAAACTTTTACCTCGATTTATTCACTGAAAGGAAATTGAAAGAAGTTGTTGTTCAGATCAATCAGCACACGAACCCAACTTCGCAATGGTTGATTACTGATTTTGCAGATACCGGAACCGCGTGGCAGCAGTGGATGTTAACAATCATGTATGCCTTTTTCAGGATTGTGTGCAGCATTGAAGGGAAGCGGTTGCCGGATTGGCCTGCCTGCCTCCGGCATGGCGGGTGGATGCAATCCAATGTGGCGTACAGGTATGGTAAATTTATTGTGAGCTCAACATGGAATAAGACGTTGAAGTAAGGATTTCCCTCTGGAATTCTTCATTTCTGCAGTTTTTCTTACAAGGCAAACAGAACAAACTTTCCTCATCCAACCGATTTACAACACTAAAAACAAGCAAATGCACCCTGAAGACCAATAAAATTCTACAAAACCTTATATGAGTTATGTGGAGCGCCCCATACAAATTATATTGTGCCGCCTAATTAGACCTGACAACCTAAACACCTATTGACGAATCCCCAATTCGCATGTCCAATTTTTTACAGCAACTACCGGGGGTGATTTACGAGCTCACGATTCACCACGATGGAACGCGGGCGTTTACCTTTATCAGCAACAATTGTAATGAGATTCTGGGCATCCCGGCCACAGAGATTATAAAAAACAAATCCTTGTTGGATGATGCAATCCTGGAGGAAGATCGGGAGCGATTTCACCAGTCAGCAAAAGGAAATGATACATTTGAAGGATTGTGGAGTTGGGAGGGTCGTATAGCGGTGCATGATGAAGTTCGATGGATTGAGGCACGGTCTAATTTTGAAAAAAGAGGAGATACTGTTATCCGGAATGGAATCATATTGGATATCACCGATCGCAAGGTGCGCGAGAAGCAGGTCGAGGTGCTGAACAAGAAAAACGAAACCATGTTTACGCAACTGTTTAACAGTGCACCGGTTGGTATTGTTTTGTTGGATGAACACGGAAAAGTTGAACTGGTGAATGACGGCTTTCGAGAAATGTTTGGTTACGACCTGGCCTCGTTGAAGGGAATGAACCTGAACGATTTTATTGTTCCGGAAGATCTAAAAAATGAGGGGATAGACCTCAATAATTTAATCACGGCCAGTAAAATCATTAGTGTAACGACAAAAAGAAAGCACCGGTCAGGCAGCCTGGTGGAGGTTCTTTTATACGGTGTTCCGGTAATGATGAACAATCGGGTTATTGGAATTTATGGATTATATGCCGACATCACCGAACGGAAAAAGGTAGAGGAAGAGTTAAAAATCAGGAATGCCGAGCTTGATAATTTTGTGTACAAAGTTTCACATGATTTGCGGGCACCGCTTTCGTCCATTCTGGGATTGGTTAACCTGTCGCATTTACCGGGTAATGACGATAATCCAATGGACTACATCAACATTATTGGAAAGAAGGTGGAGGATCTGGATCACTTCATTGGTGACGTACTCAGCCACTCGAAAAACCTGAAAATGGAGATCACCATTAACCGGGTTGATTTCAACTCACTTATTTCCAGAACATTTTCTGACCTCAGTTACCTGCAAGGTGCGGCTGACATGTTGGTGTACAGGCGCGTAGATGAGGTGGCGTTTTTCAGCGACCCCTGGAGGATATCGGAAATTTTCAGAAACCTTGTTTCAAATGCCATTAAGTACCGGCAGATTTCCGGCACAACACCGGAGATAAGAATTGAAGTAAACGCTGGTGAGAAGGAAATTGAAATCATTTTTGCCGACAACGGCATCGGCATCGAAAAGCATAACCTTGCTAAAATTTTTGAAATGTTTTACCGTGCCACCGAGCAGTCTGACGGCTCCGGCATTGGATTGTACATTGTTAAAAATGCCGTAGACAAGCTGGGCGGAAACATTTCCGTACACAGCGAAGTGGGCGTTGGTACCACATTTACTATTATATTGCCTAATCGTTCTGTAGAAGCGAGAACCGGTACCCCCGTTCAACTTGCAGAGCAAAAGCAATGAAAATTCACGAAGTAAAAACTGCCTGGCAGGTTCGGGAGTTTCTTGAACTTCCACGTACACTCTACAAATCCGAATCGAACTGGATTCAACCACTCGAGAAGGATATCGCGCTTGTTTTTGATCCTGTTAAAAACAAATTCTTTACCCATGGTGAGTGCATTCGCTGGATCATTCAAAATGAATCAGGTGAAACAGTTGGAAGGGTAGCGGCATTCATTGATCAGAAAACCATGAACAAAGGGAATGATCAGCCCACGGGAGGCATGGGTTTTTTTGAGTGCATCCCCGATCAACAGGTGGCTTTTGCACTGTTTGATTTATGTAAAACCTGGTTGCAGGAAAAAGGTATGGAAGCGATGGACGGCCCGATTAATTTTGGGCCCCGCGACCGATGGTGGGGCTTACTGATTGAGGGCTTTGACCGCGAGCCGAATTACCAGTGCAATTATAATTTCCCTTACTATAAAGATTTTTTTGAAGCCTACGGATTTCAGGTGTACTTCTACCAGCTAACCTATGGAAGAAAATTGATGGGGCCGCTGTCGGAAAAACTCTGGATTAAATCAACCCTGATAAGCGAAGACCCAAGCTATTCTTTCGATTATTTCAGAGGGGATGACTTCAATAAACTGGCCGATGATATTCGAACGGTGTATAACAGGGCATGGGCCAAACGTGGAGAAATGGCTGAGCTATCGCAGGCACAAACCCGAAACATGGTAAAACAAATGAAGCCCATCATGGATAATCGCCTGGTTTGGTTTGGATATTATAACGATGAGCCGATTGGATTTTTTATTTCTATTCCCGAACTCAACCAGATATTCAAACATGTACACGGGAAATTAAACCTGCTCGGCAAGCTGAAATTCCTGTGGCACCAATGGCGCAAGACCAACAAAAAAGCGTTTGGAATTTTGTTTGGTGTAGTGCCTGAACACCACGGTAAAGGAGTAGATGGAGGCATGATCATGGGTTTTCGGAAATTGCTGCAGGAGGATTACCTGCGTTATGAGGATTACGAGTTTGGATGGATTGGTGATTTCAATCCAAAGATGATGCGCGTATCAGAACAAGTGCAAACAGAAGTTGTAAAGCGTCATGCTACGTATCGAAAGCTGTTCGATGAGAGCAAGCCATTCAAGAGAATGCCCATTGTTGGGTAACCGGGGTTTATGTTCCGGCAATCTTTACTACAGCATCCACAAACCGATCCAGATCCCTGGTGGTTGTGTACACATGCGGGGTAACACGCACCCCGCTGATGTTTTCCCATTTAATCGAAACGGTATGAATTTGGTATTCGCTGAAAAGTTTTGAGGCAACTTCTCCCGGATCTTTTCCTTCAATCGAAAAATTTCCAAGGGCGCAGGAGTAAGTGGGTTTTAGTGAGATGTTCAGCTTTACCCTGGGATGTGTAATAACCTTTTCGCACCAGTAGTTTTTGAGGTAGCGAAGCCTTTCTTCTTTTCTTTTTGACCCGATGGCATGCTGGAAATCGATAGCCTGGCCAATGGCCTGCTCAGTCGCAAAGGAACGTGTGCCCAGTGTTTCAAATTTTCGGATGTCAGCGATTTGGGGCTTATCATTCGGAAATAATGGCCACAACCCCGCGATGTTTTCCTTTTTCACATACAGCATGCCGGTGCCAAACGGAGCGCACAGCCACTTGTGTAAACTGGTTCCAAAATAATCGGGATTAAAGTCCGGTATTTTATAATCCATGTGCGCAAATGTGTGGGCACCATCAACGATGGAGAGAATGTTTCGCTTGCGGGCTTCTTCACATAATTTTTTTACCGGCATGATCTGGCCCGTCCAGTTGATCATGTGTGTGATATGCCAGATTTTTGTTTTCGAAGTAGTAGCGTTGACAAATTCGTTTACCACGGCATCATCGTTCTCGATGGGCAGTGTAAAATTCAACCACTTGATTTTGATGCCGTCTCTCATTTCCTTTTGCTTCCACGCCTGGATCATGTTGGGATAATCCTGCTTCGTCATAATAACCTCATCTCCTTTTGCGAGCGTCAATCCCCAGGTTACGGTAGCCAGCGCCTCGGTAGTGTTTCGGTTAATGGCCACCTCATCAGCTGATGAACCCGCCAGGTCGGCAAGTTTTCTACGCAGCGATTCCCGTCCTTTGTCCAGGATTTGCCACATATAATAAGAAGGCGCTTCGTTGCTGAGATGGTAATAGCGGTCAACAGCATCTTGTACAACTTTTGGTTGAGGACTTACCCCACCATTGTTCAGGTTTAGAATGGTTGGCGAAACGGTATAGGCTTGTGCCATGCGGGCCCATAAATCTTCATCCTGAGCGGCATCTAAAGGAGCAAGTTCCTTCAACGAAAGGAGTGCATCAGCAACATCTTCTGCGAGGGCTTTCTGCATAAGCGGAGCCAGTGTTAATGCACCGGCCATGCCAAAGGATTTTTTAAAAAATGATCTGCGATTGCTCATAAGGATTTTGGATGGAACAAAAGAAAGTTAAGATAATTCTTTCGTCCTTTCAGTCCGTACGGACAAATAAAAATGGGTGCAGTAAAATTGCTTACAAAATACCCTTCACCGCATTCAAGGCTGTTTTCTTTCTGGCTTCCCCAACACCGTTAATCTCAACAAAATTGATTTGTCGTTTCTGCAACTCATTCTTGTAAATATTGAAAAGCATTTCACGCTTGTTAGGATGTTCGCGCTGCGGGTCATCCACCCAGGGAAGGTCGATGTTGGTTAACAGGTGCAGGGCATAGTGTTGAGCCTTCATTTTTTCAATGATTTCGGAAGGGCAATCACCATACTTGAACTCACTCCAGACTTTAATCACCACCAGGTTGGTGTCGCAGAATAGTAATTTATTGGCTTGCCCGGCTATGTGATTTTCTAGCGTAACCTGACCTTCTGCAATCCTGATCAAATCATCTTTCTCGTATGGCCTGTTTAGTTGGTCAAGATATTCCCGCGCATACTCTGGTACCCAGCTTGTTTGATAGTATTGGGCGAGAAAGCGGGCCAGGTCAGTTTTTCCCGTACATTCAGGGCCAACAATGGCGATTCGTTTTACCTTCTGTGAGAATCCCGTATCCATACCGAAAAATGAGCATATTTTCGTAAAATTCGAATGATCGTTATCTTTCTGAAAACAACCTGAGGTGAAAAGAAGGAAAGCACTAAAACAAATCGGACTTGGTGTTACAGCCGGGCTTGCGTTGCCATGGTTAAATTCGTGCAGCGAAGATGAGTCCGGTCCGGAAATACCCTATGATGGTGTGGTGGGTATTATTGGAGCGGGTGCAGCAGGTTTGTTTGCTGCCGACTACCTGATGGCGAAAGGGATTAAGGTTAAAATATTTGAAGCCTCAGACCGCATGGGCGGAAGAGTGAGGTCTGTAAAAATTTCCGATGCTATTTTTAACAATCTGATCGCAGATTTTCCGGTAGAGCTTGGAGCCGACCGGGTGTTGGGAAGCAATTCCGAATTTGGTGAAGTAGTAAAATTGTTGAAGGTGCCCACCGTTGAGTTCAGAGGAGGAACAACCAATGCAATTGATAAGTATTTTTTAGATAACCAGTACAAAACATTTTCTGAAATTGAGAACGACCCTGATATTCAGGCGCTCACCAACTTTAAAAACAACATTCTTCCGGGCTATGCTGGCGGGGGTTCGGTGCAATCTGCAGCCGGCTTAAACTCAAGGGTCAATGCCATTCTTAATTCGTGGTTGGGTAATCCTTACGGATCATCAGCCGATCGTATTTCTGCCAATGCACTGGGTGAAGCACTGGCACTCATCGCACATGATGGTAAGGAGTTAACACTGAACATCAACCCGATGAGCGATGTGTTGATTTCTCGGTTCAGTAAGGCGGCCGGTAAAGTTAAATTAAACAGTGCAATTCAGTCAATTGATTATTCGGGCGAAACCATTTCACTTTCTGTAAAAAATACCGATCCGGAATCAACAGGAGAAATAACAGAGGAAGTAGTGAACAAACTGATTGTTGCCGTGCCGGTTTCCATTTTGAAAGCAGGCGACATTGCTTTTAATCCTCCGCTTCCGGGCACGAAAACGTCAGCCATGAGCCGGATTGGAATGGATGCCTCCATCAGAATGATTGTAGAGTTTACCCGTAACGATATTGTTGGAGCCGATACAGCTTTTATTTATGGCGGAACGGAATCCCCATCGTCCTTTCTTTCGGGGGTGGGCAGAAGTATTTCTAACAGAACCTTCAGCATCACCATTAATGGGCCAAAGGCCGAAGAGTTAACCACAAAAACAGACGAAGAGAAAGTTCAGCAGGTATTGGCCGAGATGGATGCCGTTTCTCCTTCGTTATACGGAACCCGAGACGTGCGAAAGACAGAATCGGATGAGATCATTTATCTCGTTCACGACTGGACCAAAGAACCTTATATTAAAGGCGGACAATCGTACTCCCTTGTGGGGGGCACGAATGACGACCGCGTAGAACTTGCAGCACCTGTTGGCGATCACCTTTACTTTGCCGGAGAAGCCACCGACATTACGGGCGAATTTGGAACCATCAGTGGAGCACTGAAGTCCGGAAGGCGTGCAGCAGAAGAGTTGATTGAATCGATCCTGGCGGGCTCTTGATTGTTTTTGCTAATCTGGTATATAAATGCCCGATGCGAGTGTTACTTTTTCTAAAGTATTTCCAATCCCTGCTGTTGAAACGGTTCCAGAAAAGGATTACCCGGATTCAATTCCGTAATCAGGGTATGAATGGAGCGGGTGTCACACACCTTATACCGCTGGACAGAATTCATTTTTTCTGAAATGGTAAGCGAAACAATTTTTTTGGCAGCATGAACCATGGCCTTTTTAAGCTGAACCACATCCCAGTCAATTTCCGTGAGGCCATGTTCGGCATCCAGGTGGCCGGTTCCCAAAAAGCAGATGTCGGCCTTTAACTGAGAAAGCGCCTGAACCGTTTCTGCCCCCAGCGATATTTGTGCCTCATGTGAAATCCTTCCCCCGATAAGAATGGTTTCAATCAACGGGTGTTCGATCAACTGCATGGCAACCGGCAAACTGATGGTAAACACGGTAGCCTGAAGGTTGCGCGGAAATAGCCTGGCGAGTTCAAGGTTGGTGGTACCACCGCTCATCAGAATGACCTGACCCTCCTTCAGCAGGGTATGTGCTTTTTGAGCAATAACGGATTTGTTTTCGTGTGCGTAGATTTCATCTTCCTGGTAGTGGTACAGGTGAAAGGAGTTTGAAATGGCACCGCCATGTACTTTTTTAATCTGGCCATGCTTATCGAGGTGCTTCAGATCGCGCCTCACGGTATCTTCCGACACGTTCAGTTTGATGGCAAGGTCGGACAGCAACACCCGGTTGCGCATCTTCACTTCATTCATGATAAAGTTTCTTCGTTCTTCCTTAAGCATAATAGGGTCTTAAAAGGGAGGATTTCCAGTAAATTTTGAAATAAAATTCTGCAAATGGTTGGAATTCCAGTAAAAAGTTGCAAATTCAGATCAGTTTTTGCAACTTTTTGCTGTCTTTTTTTAAGTACAACGATAAATTTGAAGCACTGACTAATCAAACCAACTAAAACAAATTGCCTATGACAAATCAAGAATTCTACCAAAAACCCCGTCAGGGACTGTTAAAGTGGAATGTGGAGTGGAGGTTCCTGTACATGATTTCGATTACGATCTTCGTTACCTGCCTGTTGAGCGTTCAGGCGTTTTCACAGGGGCGAACGATTACCGGAAAAATTCTTTCATCAAAAGACAATGCGCCCTTACCTGGGGTAAATGTTGTGATCAAAGGCACCAACCTGGGTACAGTAACGGATGCAGATGGGCAGTTTACCTTAACGGCAGATGATAACGCTGTTCTGGTGATCAGTCAAATTGGAATGGAGACACAAGAGATTACGGTTGGTTCACGATCAAGTTTTGATGTGAGGCTGGTAGAATCAACTGCGGTGTTAGAAGAAGTAGTGGTAACAGCGCTTGGTATATCGCAGGAGAAACGAGCCTTGGGCTATGCAGTTTCAACGGTTTCAGGTGCTTCAGTTGCTGAAACACAGCGACCAAACTTCATGGCCTCTTTGCAAGGAAGAGTTCCTGGACTAACAGTCGTTTCAACAAGCGGATTACCTGGTTCTTCTACTTCACTCAATTTACGCGGAGTTGCTTCGCTTACCGGAAGCAATCAACCGCTAATTGTTGTGGACGGCCTTCCGGTAGATAACCGCATCATGAATCAGCATGGTCTTGTTACGGACGGAGACAATAGAAACAATGACTATATTAACCGAGCAGCAGATATTAATCCTAACGACATCGAGTCGGTTAGTATTTTGAAGGGACCAGAAGCCGCAGCGTTGTATGGGCAGGATGGTGCAAGTGGTGCGATTATTATTACCACAAAAAAAGGTACAAGTGGTGCCGTAAAAATTATTTACGACAACAATTTTGGATTTCAAAAACACTATCGGTTTCCCAAAGTTCAAACTGTTTATGGGCGAGGAAATTTTGGTTATGATGACCCTGCTACACAAGAAACACAATACTTTGGACCAAAGTATGCAGACGGATCGACCTTTTACGATAATGTAGATGCGTTCTTTAAAACAGGGACAACGCAAAACCACAACCTATCAGTAGAGGGTGGTAGTAATACGATCACGAACAGGCTTTCAGTAAATTACTATACACAAGAAGGTGTGGTTCCGAATACAGATTATAATAAATTCTCAGCAAGGCTTAGTTCATCGCTGAAGTTTGCCGAGAAGCTGGAATTTGTTTCATCAATTAACTATATCCTTTCATCTAACTCAAAAGCCATACGGGGTACAAATGGACCCTTACTGAGTGTGCTTTCCTGGCCCGCTAACGATGATATGACGGTTTATCTGAATCCGGATGGAACACGAAAAAGGCTTCTTCCTGATAGTCCTCCAACATATTATGCAGAACCAAATAATCCATTCTTTACAGCTAACAAGAATGAAATACAGGATAAAACGAACAGGTTTATTTCAAACATTACCCTGAATTATGATCCAGCAAAATGGTTGCGGCTTACCGGACAAATGGGTGCTGATATTTTCTCAACCAATGGAAATAATTTTACACATCCCGAATCAGGTGGCGGTGTTTCTGCTGCGGTCACGAACAATATTGTTGCAGGTGGATTTATTGAGAATTACTTAGAGGACAGCAAATTGTTTAATGGACAGTTCCTGGCAACCCTCAAAAAGGACTTTGGAAAATTTAAGACCTCCTTACTATTGGGCACAAGTTTTTATGATAAAAACTACGAGACGAATGCTATCTATGGATCAGGGCTTCAATTGAAAGAGTTCAATAGTATGAACAACACGACCCTAACCACTCGGAACTATAAAACAACCGTTATCCGCCAGCGAATGGGAAGTGTATTCGGAAATTTTACGGTGAACTATGGTGACTTGGTTTACCTGAGCGTAACTGGTCGAAACGACTGGTCTTCAACTATGCCTGTGCAAAATAACTCATACTTCTACCCAAGTGTTGCCATGAGTTTTGTATTTACAGAACTGGAGGCACTACAAAATTTATCATGGCTTGACTTCGGAAAAGTAAGAGCATCCTATGCTGAAGTGGGCAAAGATGCACCGCCCTATAACGTCAAATCAGCGCTTACTGGGCGCACCACAACGGGAGGAGGTTTTACCTACAATTTTTGGGGAGGAAATGAGGACTTAACCCCTGAACGAGCAAAGGGTTATGAAATTGGTACCGAACTTAAGTTTTTGAAAGGGCGCATTGGCGTTGACCTGTCAGTATACAAGAACGACCGGATTAGTCAAATTGCTTCTCAGCGATTAAGCTATGGAACTGGGTTTATTTTTGGGTTGCTTAACGGAGGAGAAATTTCAGTACGCGGTGTTGAACTTCAACTCACTGGAACTCCGGTTGTGATTAACGATTTTGAATGGAGTATCATTGCCAACTTCTCTAAGTCCAAGTCAAAAGTTATTGAATTACCCGCAGAGGTTAAGGAATATTATAACTCCGATACATGGCTTTACGGAAATGCCCGAGGAAGTGCATTCCCATCTAATCTGCAATCATTGTACAGTGAAACAGCCTATCCCTATTATAACTGGGACTACCTGCAACGGGGCATGGGCTCAGCAACAGCCATCGGAGGATACACTTACGAAAGGAATAAAAACGGAGACATTCTGATTAATCCGGCCAGCGGCCTACCAATTAAAACAGCTGATTTCCTGCCAATTGGTGAGCGCACTCCTGATTTTATGTTGGGCCTTACCAATTCGTTTAAGTATAAAAATTTCAACCTTTCTTTCTTGTTGGATTTCAGGAAAGGAGGAGATGTGTTTAACGGTAATGAAATGTACTTGTTTAATAATGGGTTGAGTACGCGCCAGACAAATAGAGAAGATCCTATAGTAGTTAAAGGAGTGTTAAAGGACGGATTACAAAATTCAGACACCCCAACAATTAATACAATACAACTTACTCCGTATACGCTGGGTACCACCTATGGCAATATGTTTGCTGAATCAGATTTTGTTGAACATGATATTAATTGGGTACGACTAAGAGACATTACTCTTGCATACACATTGCCTTCTTCGGTTCTTTCTAAAACGAAGGTGATTAAAACAGCCAGCGTATTTATTACTGCTACTGATTTATTCATGGTTACCAATTACACGGGTGCCGACCCTATGACGAATGGGACTACCGCTGCAACAAATGGGGCAGGTGCATTTGGTTTCGATTATGGAACCCTTTCGTTGCCCAGAACAATTTCAACAGGAATAAGGATTAGCCTTTAATCATAATATTTGAATCGTATGAAAAACAGAAATATTAAAGTTAGTTTACTGTTAATGGCCATCCTTTCCTTTACCTCTTGTGAAGAGTGGCTAGACGTTAACAGCGATCCGAGCTTTCCGCAGGAAGCGTCTGCAGAAGTAATCTTGCCTCCGCTGTTTCAGGATATGCTGCGAGGTGAAGCGTTTGACAGTCGATATTTTGGAAGTTACGTGCAAAATTGGGCACGAACGGTGGCGAATGTTACTGAAGACTTACATGGTTATTATGCCGGTAGCGATGCTATCGGTGAAAAGTGGAGGCAGCATTATTGGGCAATTGGAAAAAACATTGATCTAATTATTGCTGACGCTGAAGCTAATAATAAGAATTGGTATATCGGTGTTGCCTATGCGATCCGGGCGTGGAGTTGGCAAACTTCTACCGATGTATATGGGGAGATGATTTTGAGCCAAGCCTGGGAACCGAACCGATATGTGTTTGATTATGATACACAGGATAAGATCTATGCGGAAGTCGTTCGGTTATGTAACCTGGCACTTGACTACCTGAATATGGATGATGCATCAAATACCTTGGTAAAAGGAGACTTGGTGTATGCAGGAAATAGAGATAAATGGAAAAAATTTGTGTATGCGATTTTGGCCAGAAATGCCCATCATTTGAGTAACAAATCATCTTACGATCCGGATGAAGTTATAGGATTTGTGGATCTGGCCATGGCTGATAATGGTGATAACTTTAATGTGCCCCACCTAGGAACGAGTGCTGATAACGCAAATTTCTACGGCCCGTTACGAGCGAACCTGGCAAATTACAGGCAGTCTCTGTTTTCCATTAACCTGCTGAATGGCGTTGTATTTACGGGCGTTACTGATCCTCGGCTCGCCTTGATGTTTCAACCATCAGCAGATGCAGTTTACAGAGGAGCAGTAAATGGTGCGGGGGCTACGACCTCAGGGCCAACAGGAATTGTTCCGCTTTATGGCAAGTACATTTATCGGGATAATGTTTCGGTACCAATTTTTACGTATGCCGAAATGCAGTTTATAAAAGCGGAAGCAGCATTTATTAAGAACGACTTAACAACTGCGCTAGCCGCGTATCAAAATGGCATCAGAGCGCACATGGATTATGTGACAGTTTCGGCTGCGAATAGGGATGCATATCTCGCTAGCACTGCGGTAGCCCAAAATACTGGGGAGCTAACGTTAAGCCATATCATGTTGCAAAAGTATATTGCAATGTATGGTCACGGTATTCTTGAAACCTGGGTTGACATGAGACGCTACCATTATGATGCCGCCATTTATACAGGCTTTGTGTTGCCAAACCCGTTATTTTCTTTTAACAACGGTAATCCAGCCTATCGTGCAAGGCCACGATATAATTCAGAGTATGTGTGGAATATTAAGGCATTAGAAGCAATTGGAGCAACCGCTACGGACTATCACACGAAAGAACAGTGGTTTAGTACACCTGAATAAAAAAATCATGAAAAATTACATATTAATACTAATTGCTGCCGCATCAATCACAGTGATTTCGTGCGGTGATGAACATCAGTATTTTCCAGAGAAGCAAATGGCAGATGGAGCATCAACAAAAATTAAATTTATCCATGCCGCATCCGATACAGTTGGCTTGAATTTGTTCCTCGATGGGCAAAAGCTTACGGGAAATGCGCCAAGCACTGTAAGCACCGGGGCGGTTAACATTGGTAAAGTAATATTTGACACCTCATTTCCGATTACCGACTATGTCAGTGTCAGTGGGGCAGCCGGAAATTTTACAGCTATTGTGCCTGAAACCTATACGGCTACTGATACATTTGCTGTTAAAACACTATCGGAACTTGATGCATCTATCACCTCGGCAAAATCATATACGATTGCTTTGGTGGGTGTTACTACAGCGTACGAGATGGTTCTATACGAAGATGATTTATCGACAGCACCCATAGAC
>JBAQPU010000028.1:0-36705 GCA_049306095.1 Cyclobacteriaceae bacterium | reverse complement strand
AATCCCATCGCTGGTCATTACAATTTTTTCATCGATGGGAATTTCCGGCAAAAAACGCGGCCTGCTTCCGGTTGCCAGGATGATAAAATCAGTTGCTACAACTTCTCGGTTGTATCCATTCACGATCTCAACTTCATGCTGACTGATCAATTTGGCGGTTCCCGTTTTAAAGGATAATAATTTAGAATCGCGAAGCAAATCCATGTGTTCTTCCAGCATGGTCAATCGCTCTTCAACAGCTTTGCGCACTTCACCCTGAATCTCGCGGTACGAAATTTCAGGCGCCTTAATATTATAACGTTTCAAACTTTTCCGAAATCCGGCAGCTTCCCGCGAAAGTTCCCACCAGGTTTTAGATGAGAGCGCGCCATTGGTAACCCCTGCCCCACCAACTTTATTTTTCTCGATCAGTAAAACTTTCCTTTTAAAATCAAGCGCCCGCATCGCTGCTGCATAACCCGATGGCCCCGCTCCGATTACGACTAGGTCATATTTTTCCATTAACTGTCCGATTAAACCCTCTATGTGATTGAAAATTAAAGAATTTCTATCAAAGATGTGAGATTCCCGTTACGCGGATAAGGTTAATGAAGTTTCCTGTTAAAAACCCCGGCCACCATACACCGTACGCTGCCCCCACCGTAATGCTCAATGGTTGGGATGGGAAGGGGAATCATGTCGGCAAATTTAGAAATGGCGTTGATCTGTCCCGCTAATAATGAATTAAGTGCTACCTCTGAAAGTAACACCACTGGTTCACCCGACCTGGTTTGAACTTCAATCATATTTCCGGCAAAGCATCGTAATTGTTCAAAACTAATAGCCACTACCTGATGATCCGTTTCTGAAAAAGACTGAAGAAGTTTTTCCTGGTCTTCATCATTCTTGATCGCATCCAAACAAACTACTGCAAAACGCGACCCGACACACATCAGTACATTGGTGTGATAAATGGGAACACCCGACTCATCTACCGCATCAAATAACAAGGGTTTGTAGTTAAGCTTTTTACAAAGATCAAGCAGAACAGTTTCATGTGTTCTGGGCGAACGATTCGCATACGCTATATGATTTACGTAATCAAACACTACACTGCCGGTTCCTTCCAGAAATTGACCTTTCGATTCATATGCTGAAAGGTCAAGCACGTGCTCAACCTTGAACATGGTTTTGATTCGATCAATAACCGGGTTGCTCCTCTCCAATCTCCGATTTTCTGCCAGCATCGGGTATAATACAATGGTTCCACTTTCATGGAATGAAATCCAGTTATTCGGGAAAACAGCATCCGGTTTTTCAGGAATGCTTGTATCGTCAACTACTACAACCTCTACATCATGCGCCATTAATGTATCTACCATCCTGTTAAATTCTTCTACCGCTTTTGCATTCACTACAGGTGGTAACTCATTTTGCTCACGCTGGAAAGCATTCGATGCAGCCGTTTGACTGTTGAAACCAAAGGAAGCTGGCCTGATCATCATTACGCTGGAAGGAGATTGAAAAAACTTCATGCCTGAAAGGTATATGTTTTGTTGCAGAGTTGAGTAGTTTTGACCAACCGACTTCCAATGCTGGACAAACTTCTTGAACTCGACAGAGAGTTATTGCTATACCTAAACAGTTTTCATGCTGCATGGCTCGACCCTGTCATGCTGTGGGTCACCAAAACTCTTTTCTGGCTTCCGCTTTACTTATTTCTGCTGTATCTGGTCATTAAAGATTATAAAAAAAATTCATGGATTGTTTTAATCGGCATTGCGCTATCCATTTTATTGGCTGATCAAATCACTTCTGGTTTCATGAAACCATTCTTCGAACGCCTTCGTCCTTCACGCGAACCAAGCCTGCAGGGGCTGGTTCATTTAGTGAATGGATATAAGGGGGGAAGATATGGCTTCGCTTCCAGCCATGCTGCCAATACATTTGCTACCGCCCTTTTCTTTTGGCTCCTTTTTAAAGAGCAGTACCGTTGGATGTGGGTATTGTTTGTGTGGGCTTTGGTGATGACCTACACAAGAATTTATTTAGGGGTACATTATCCGGGGGATATACTTGTTGGGATGCTGGTGGGACTTGCCAGCGGGTGGTGTGGGTTTATGATGCAGAAAGTAATAATAAATTCAAA
The DNA here is from genome assembly GCA_049306095.1 of Cyclobacteriaceae bacterium. GTDB lineage: Bacteria > Bacteroidota > Bacteroidia > Cytophagales > Cyclobacteriaceae > UBA2336. The sequence goes on along the minus strand of JBAQPU010000028.1, from coordinate 34,577 downwards.
ATTGAAAATTCAAAATTGAGAAGGTAGCATTGAGATATTAAGTGGTTCTTTCAATTCTTTATTCTTCATTCTCAATTCTTTATTCTTCATTCTCAATTCTTTATTCTTCATTCCCAATTCTTAGTTCCCCCTCCTGTTTACTTCGCCACCAAAGTTTTTAGAGGTGTGGCGTACCGAAGGGCCTCCTATGTATTCCACTTGTGCGCCAAATCCAGCGGATGCTTCTAATTCTTCCATTACGTTCACTGTTACATCGGCACCCATGTTGGCCTTTACGTAGGCCGTCTTACTTTCGAGATGAGCGGCCTTGAGTACACCACCCATGTTGGCATTTACCTCAATATGATTCGTTTGGCCAGTCACTTCCAACACAGCGCCCATGTTGGAAATGAGTTCTGCCTTCTCAGTAAAAATATCAAGAGTCACTTCAGCTCCCATGGTGCAGTCAACAGAAAGGTATTTCGACTTAAGCGTTCCGTCTGTGGTAACAACAGCTCCTGCAGATGCCTCAATCATGTCAATGTCTGTATAATAAACCGTTACCAAAATATATTTATGGTGCTGCCTGTCGTTCTTCCAATCATCGATGTAATGGCGGTTTTTAATTTTTAGTTTAAGCACGCCCTTTTCTGCATCGACAATAACATCTTCTTTATCGATGCCCCTGAAATCAATTTCCGCTTTCTCCTTGTCAGATTTCACTAATGTGACCTCGAACGGTCCAAAAATATCAATATCCCGAAACGAGGAAAGTTCACGCGTCATGCGTTGCGCCCAGGCATTTGACACAATAAATATCAATACAATAATGATGTACGGTTTTTTCATAGCAGCTTTTTCAAAAAGACGCTGAAAATGATTGCCGGGTTGCACGCCTTTATGCGCTGCCAATCAATTTTTTCACATACTTTCCAACAATATCAAATTCGAGGTTTACCGTATCGCCCACCCTCAGGGTATTAAAATTCGTATGCAGATACGTATAGGGAATGATGGCCACAGTAAACCCATGCGCTGTTGAATTGAAACACGTTAAACTTACTCCATTCACACAAATGGATCCCTTTTCAACAGTAACATTTCCACCGGCTGGATCATAGTCAAAATCAAAAAGCCAGCTTCCTCCTTCCTCGCGTATAGATTTAACCACTCCGGTTTGATCTACATGCCCTTGAACAATATGGCCATCGAACCGGCCATTGGCTACCATACACCGTTCGAGGTTTACCCGATTACCTTTTACTAGTGAACCCAGATTTGACTTTTGAAGTGTTTCATCAATGGCTGTTACCCAATGCGCATTTCCTTCCACCTTTGTAACCGTGAGGCATACGCCATTGTGCGACACGCTTTGGTCAACCTTAAGTTCGTGCCCAAACGGACTTTCAATGGCAAAATGTATGTTTTTGCCTTCGGGTTTTATTTCCCGAACGGTGCCTAATGCCTCGATAATCCCTGTAAACATGCCCGAAAATAAGGTTTCAAAAAATAATATGTATAAATTGGTTTATATTATAAACTATTTTACATTCACATCGTTAAAGCAAGTATATGGAAAACAAGAATGACAATTTAAGCGCCCAGCAAAGTCTTGACCTGATCACCTCGATGATCCGCCAGGCCAAGGGCAATATTCAAAAGAGCGGCTTCTTCTTTCTTCTTTGGGGATGGACCATTGTAATCGCCAACCTGGGGGTTTACTTCATGTTGGAGTTTACTGATATTGAAAACCCTTTCCTCATTTTTTCTATCACCATACCGGCTGCCATCACCTCGATGATCTATGGCATGAAACAAGGAAAAAAAATTACAGCGCCTACGGTACTGGATTCTATTCACATGTGGCTTTGGATCGGCTTCGGAATTAACTGTTTCATCCTGGCAATTTTTGGAGGGAAGTCAAACTGGCAAATTAACCCCGTGATTATTACCATGTGCGCGGTTCCTACTTTCATTTCCGGTATCATGCTCAAGTTTAAACCTTTGGTGATTGGCGGATCCCTCTTCTGGATGTTTGGTATCATTTGTTTCCTGGTGGATCCAAAAATACAATTTTTAGTTGCCGCACTGGCCGTAACTGTCGGCTACCTGGTTCCGGGTTATATGCTTAAAAAATCGGAAGCATGATCTTAAAAGACCTCGATCCGTTGTTGCACTCGCAGTTAAGGTTAGGTGTAATGTCATTGTTGATTAGTGTGGATTCTGCTGAGTTCACTTTTCTGAAAGAGAAAACAAATTCAACAGCCGGAAACCTGAGTGTTCAACTGGATAAATTATCGGAAGCCGGATACATCACAATAGAGAAGTCATTCAAAGGCAAAAAACCGTTAACAACCTGCAAGGTGACAAAATCTGGAATTAAGGCATTCGAAGAATACGTGAATGCGTTGAAGCAATATATCGGAAAATAATTACCCATCACTAACCCAAATTACCATGAAACAACTTATGTTTATTTGTTCGATCATGATCGGACTAACCCTTGGCCGGGCAACAGCCCAAGGCCCTGCCCCTGAAGCTGTAAAACAGGAAATGAAAAAGCTCGCCTACATGGCAGGCCGCTGGAGTGGTGAAGCCACAGTAAGCCGCCCCAATGCTGCGCCCATAAAAGTACTTCAGGAAGAAAACATTCAATTCAAACTTGACGGAACCGTACTGCTGATTGAAGGAACGGGCAGGAGCACAGAAACAGGAAATGCTATTCTGTTCAATGCATTGGCTATTCTTTCTTACAGCCAACATACGAAAGAATTCAAAATGAAGTCGCACGTTTTAAATGGAAACTCAACCGAAGCCTATTTCAAAATTATAGAAGAAAACCACTTCGAGTGGGGCTTTGACATTCCGAACGGTAAAATCAAATACGACATCGTACTGAATCCATCTGCCAAAACATGGGTTGAAAAGGGAGCCTTCTCCCCTGACGGTACAACGTGGTATCCATCTATTGAAATGAAATTAACCAAGCTTGATTAACTTTAACGGAACAAACCCCAACCACCATGACACCCGAAGAAGAAAAACTATATAAACAGGCCAAGAAAAAAGTAAAACGGATGAGAGGATTTTATAGCAACCTTCTCAGCTACCTGGCTATCGGTGCTTTCCTGACGTTTATTAACTGGTGGACCAGCCCTGGCTATTGGTGGGTTGTTTGGGTGTGGGTTGGTTGGGGTATTGCTGTCTTCTTCCACGGATTGGGTTTGTACAGAAAGAATATTTTATTCAGTGAGGATTGGGAAGAACGCAAGATTAAAGAGGAGATGGAAAAAATGAGGAGACAATGAGTTGATTTGATAATTTGAGAATTAGCTGATGAGAATAGCCCGTAAACATACCCAAGGATTGAACAACAAAAAGACCCTGAAACCTGAAACCTGAAACCTTAAACCTTGAACTGTAAAACGGAAAACCTACTTCGCAGTCCACACGGTCTCTTGCTGATCTTTTCCTAAACGAATAACCAGGCGCGTGGGGTTTGTCAGGAGAACAAGCCGCGTATCTCTTCCGGGCAGCTTTTTCATATCAATTATGATACCCTCACCCAGGTAGGCGATCGGAAGCAACACATCGTTATCGGGCGCGTGCTGATCCTGAACTTTTTCAATTTCAGTCTCCAGGTAATCACCATATTCATCCTGAAAATCATCTTCCAGATCATGAAGTTTTTCCTCCAGGTCATCGTACTTGGGATTATTGTAATCCAGCTTTTCAAGCTCCTTTTTCGTATCAACAATTTTCTGTAGTGCTTTATCCAGCGCCTGAACGTCCATAGCAGGTAAATTTTAAACAAATAAAAACACAATGCGTCAAATTCCAAATACCAAAATTTCAATCCCCAACCTCACCAGGGTTGCATGCCTCCTGAATTTGGTGAGGAAGATTTGATGATTACTATCCTAAAGCTAACTTTACCAACTCATTAAATCACATCATCATGGCACAAGACTTCCTCCCCATTAACGGAACCGATCACATCGAACTTTATGTTGGCAATGCCAAACAGGCTGCGCATTACTATCAGCATGCGTTTGGCTTTGAGTTGATTGCCTATGCCGGTCCTGAAACCGGAGTTCGCGACAGGGCATCGTACGTATTGCAGCAACACAAAATCAGGGTTGTGCTGACCACATCGTTGCAAAAAGATTCAGAAATAAGTGAGCATGTTAAAAAGCATGGCGATGGCGTAAAAGTTTTGGCCCTTTGGGTGGATGATGCTACCAAATCTTTTCATGAAACCACAATCCGTGGAGCAGAGCCTGCTAAAAAACCTGAAATTCTGAAAGACGAATTTGGCAAAGTGGTTGTTTCATCCATTAAAACCTATGGCGAAACAATCCATACGTTTGTAGAACGAAAAAATTATAAAGGCCCCTTTTTACCGGGATACAAATCCCGAAAAAGCGAATATAAAGCTGAGCCTATAGGCTTGAAACATATCGACCACTGCGTAGGCAATGTGGAGCTTGGAAAAATGAACACCTGGGTTGATTTCTATGAAAAGGTGATGGGCTTCAGCTTGCTCGTAACCTTTGACGATAAGGATATTTCAACCGAATACAGCGCCCTGATGTCGAAAGTGGTTTCGAATGGAAATGGGTACATCAAATTTCCAATCAATGAGCCAGCTACCGGCAAAAAGAAATCACAAATTGAAGAGTATCTTGATTTTTACAATGGCGCGGGCGTTCAGCACGTAGCCATTGCCACCGATGACATAGTGTTTACGGTGAGTGAACTTCGCAGAAGAGGTGTTGAATTTCTGCATGTGCCTGATGTGTATTATGAAGATGTACTTGACCGCGTAGGAAAAATCGATGAGCAGTTGGAAGACCTGCGAAAACTTAATATTTTGATTGATCGCGATGAAGAAGGCTACTTGCTACAGATCTTCACAAAACCTATTCAGGATCGCCCTACCTTATTCTTTGAAATTATTGAGCGTCATGGTGCTAAGTCTTTCGGAAAAGGAAACTTCAAAGCGCTGTTTGAATCCATCGAACGGGAACAGGAATTAAGAGGCAATTTGTAACATGAGCGATTTACTAAACAACGTAAAACGAAAGGCCCGGCAATGGATCGACAGCTCCGTTATTGACAGTCAAACGAAGGCACAAATCCAGATTCTTCTAAACAATGCTGATCCGAAAGAGTTAGTTGATTCCTTTTACAAAGATCTTGAATTTGGCACCGGTGGTTTACGGGGCATCATGGGTGTAGGTTCCAACTGTATGAACAAGTACACCATTGGAATTGCCACCCAGGGGCTATGCAATTACCTGATTAAAACATATCCAAAAAAAAACATTAAAGTCGCCCTGGCGCACGACAGCCGAAACAACAGCCCGTACTTTACTCAAATAGCAGCCGATGTATTTTCGGCTAATGGAATAGCGGTCTATAAATTTCCAGAACTGCGACCTACCCCGCTCCTTTCGTTTGCCATCCGTTATTTAAAATGCGATTCGGGAGTTGTGATCACCGCATCACACAATCCTAAAGAATACAATGGATATAAAGCCTATTGGAACGATGGCGCACAAGTCGTGCCTCCGCACGATACGAATATCATTCAAGAGGTAAAGGCCATTACCTCCTTCGAGCAAGTGAATTTTGACGGGAACCCCTCCATCATTCATACCCTTGGCAAGGAGGTGGAAGAAGCCTATTATAAAGAAGTAAAGAAAATTATTCCCAAACAGGAGGCTATCAAACGCCAGTGTACCATCCCCATTGTTTACACCAGTTTGCATGGTGCCGGTATAACCATGGTACCGGAATGCCTGAAGCAAATCGGATTTACCAATATCCAGGTAGTAGCGGAACAAAAAATACCGGATGGTAATTTTCCTACGGTGAGTTCACCAAACCCGGAAGAACGCTCTGCTATGGAATTGGCCATTAAAAAAGGAAAAGAAATAAATGCAACCCTGGTAATGGCCACCGATCCGGACACCGACCGCGTGGGGATTGGCGTTAGGAAACCAGATGGTGAATTTATTTTACTTAACGGAAATCAGGGGTTGAGCCTGATGATGTGGTTCATCTTAAAAAATATTGAGAAGAAAGAAGATACATACATAGCCAAAACAATTGTAACAACTGAGCTCATTGATTCAATGGCCACGACTTACGGTGTTGACTGCTTCAATACACTTACCGGCTTTAAGTACATCGCAGAACTGATGCGCGAACTTGAGGGAAGGAAAAAATTCATTGCAGCCGGTGAGGAAAGCTATGGCTACATGGCTGGCGATTTTGTTCGCGACAAGGATGCAGTATCGGCCTGTGCGTTTTTCGCAGCCATGGCTGCAAGCGCGACAGATGAAGGCAAATCGCTGTACGAATGGCTGATTGAAATGTACGTTGAACACGCATATTATAAAGAGGGACTCATCAACCTTACGCGAAAAGGGCAACAGGGCGAGCAAGAGATTAAAGCTATGATGGCAAGTTTCAGGAGCAATCCTCCAATGCAAATCAATGGAATTGGGGTTGTGCGCATGCTGGACTACCTGACCCTGATCCAAAAAGATTTTAAGAGCAGTGCAACCACATCGCTGTCGTTTCCATCTTCGGATGTTATACAGTTTTACCTGGAAGATGGATCAAAAGTCTCAGTAAGGCCCTCCGGCACCGAACCAAAAATCAAATTCTATATCAGCGTGATGTCCAGGCTCAAATCAAAAGCCGATTTTGATGCCGTGAGTCGCACGCTTGACGAGAAAATAAAATCCATCGAACAATACCTTCTTACATAATCCGGGCATGGGGCAGGAATTTACAGGGTACATAACCAGCATCATCGAGCGTGACCTGAATAAACTGGAAGAGGAAATTAAGCTTTACCCTTCCGATGAATCAATCTGGAAGCTGGATGGCCAGATTAAAAACACGGCCGGTAATTTATGCCTGCACCTGTGTGGAAATCTGCAGCATTACATTGGTGCGGTATTAGGAAAAAGTGATTACCAGCGAAACCGTGATCTTGAATTTTCTGAAAAAGGAATTTCAAAAGCAGTATTAATCACCACCATTCAAACTACGCGCATGGCGGTAAAATCGGCCCTTGATCAACTCCATTCTGATAGTTTGGAAAAGGAGTATCCCGAAAAGGTCTTCAATTATCCGATGACCACCTCCTATTTCCTCATCCACCTGTGTGCGCATCTTGGTTATCACCTGGGGCAGATTAATTACCACCGGAGATTACTGGGCTAACCTTGATTTGTCCACTGTAAAATGTTGACAATGATTATCTTTGCGCTCCTAACATGAAAAAAGTCGCTTTGTATACATTAGGCTGCAAACTCAATTATTCCGAGACATCCACCATTTCCAGGATGTTCGAGCAGAAAGGGTATAAGAAAACTGAATTTACCGATACGCCCGACATCTTCATTATAAATACCTGTTCGGTAACTGAAAATGCCGATAAAAAATGTCACAAGATTGTACGGGAGGCACGCGCCATTTCACCCGATGCCTATGTAGCCATTATTGGCTGTTATGCGCAGCTTAAGCCGCAGGAGATCGCCAACATTCCCGGAGTAGATGCCGTGCTTGGGGCTGCTGAGAAATTCAGACTTGTTGAACTGCTGGATGGTTTTGTACGAAAGCCACAGGCTGAAGTATTCGCTTCCGAAATTGAAGCGGTGAATACTTTCAATACATCGTATTCCATTCACGACCGTACACGTACATTTTTGAAAGTTCAGGATGGCTGTGATTACTCCTGCTCATTTTGTACGATTCCATTGGCAAGAGGGGCCAGCAGAAGCGATCGTATTTCCAACATTCTGACAACAGCGTTGGAAATCGGGAATACGGAAGTACGGGAAATCGTGTTAACCGGTGTAAATACAGGAGATTTTGGAATTCAGGAAGGAAAACGTGTAGAACGATTTATCGATCTTGTAAAGGCCCTGGATAAAACCAACGGGATTGACCGTTTCCGGATTTCCTCTATTGAGCCCAACCTCCTCTCTGATGAAATCATTGATTTTGTTGCTTGCTCAGAACGATTTGTACCGCATTTTCATATCCCACTTCAATCCGGTTCAAATAAAGTACTGAAACTCATGCGCAGGCGCTACCAGCGCGAGTTGTACACCAGTCGGATTGAGAAAATAAAATCAGTCATGCCGCATTGCTGTATTGGCGTGGATGTTATTGTTGGTTTTCCCGGAGAAACGCAGGAAGATTTCCTGGATACTTACCGGTTCCTGAATGAATTGGATATTTCGTATCTGCATGTGTTTACCTATTCGGAAAGAGACAACACGCTTGCCTCTACCATGGCGGGTACTGTTAGTCAAAAGGAAAGAAGCGAGCGTTCTAAAATGCTGCATGTACTCTCCGAAAAAAAACGCAGGAAGTTTTACGAAGACCACATTGGCCGTGAATTCACCGTTTTATTCGAAAACGACATTGAAAACGGTATGATGCACGGGTTTACCGAGAACTACATCCGCGTAACAGCCAAATATGACCCCATCCTGATCAACGAGCTTAAGAAAGTGCGGCTAACCAGTATCGATGAAAAGGGTCTGATGCAGGTTGAAGAGTCGTTTTCTGAGATGTTAGCTCACTAACGGTCTCATCCTCCTTGTAATTGATACAGGAAATCTTAAATAAATCGGTAAGAATTTCTTCAAAATGCTCCTGGTTATACACCTACTGCCTGTTTTAGCTGCCTTGTAAGAATATAAGTCCTTTAGCAACCGTAAACAGCAGCCAATTTAATTCATAACTATCTGTTATTCTGATATATAGACTAGTTCAACACTAACTATTCTGGAAGTGTTTCTTGCACTGAATGACTCATTTCTTCTTTAAAAAGGATGTAGAAATTGAACTGTTTTGCAAAAAAAACAATGATGGCGCATACGAAATGGTCAATCTTATCAACCAGTCTTACATTCATCGGAATCAACTCAACTACGCCAGACGCACCCCCGATTGACACCTACCTTTGAATCATAATTCAAACGGAAAAAAGACAAATGAAAAAAATTGCAGTCCTTCTCATCGCCCTTGGTTTAATTGTTATGTTGATGCTTTCATCGTGCAGCTTTGAAAGTTATGGTCACATGTGCCCAACCTATTCAACCAACAAGACAACTAAGTTTGGAGATAAAGCACAGATCAAATACGCCAGAAAACACTAATCTTTCCGGCTGTCTCTCGGTTACTTTCTCGACAAGGAGCAGATTATTAGCATCAACCGGTAAAATTATACCGGTAAAACCTAGTAGTTTTGTTTTTACATAAGACCAACCTGGTTATAGAAAAGTGAACTGAAGATGTCCATGAAGAAATTATCTTTCTCTTTCGCGCTTATCATCCTTGCTTCATCAAGTCTGTTTTCTCAAACAACAGGCGATTATCGCAGCAACGCAGCAACATTTAACTGGAATGCAACTGCCAGCTGGCAACGGTGGAACGGATCAGCCTGGGTTAGCAATCCGGCAGAAGGATACCCGGGCCAAAATGCAACAGGCATTGCCGGCACGGTTACCATTCAAAACGGCCACACGGTAACCGGCAACGTAGATGTAACCACCAACGACATCGGCAATTTGATTCTGCAGGGATCAGGAATTTTAAGCTTTAATAACAATACGGATATCGATGCTACCGGCAACCTGACAATGGATGGAACCAGTCAGATTCAAGGAAACGGATCAAGTCGCGTACTGAGAGTAACTGGTAACTTTGATGTGCCAGTAACAGCGACCAACGCTCGGATAGCCGGCATTACCCTAACCATCAATGGCACGACAACTGTGCCGGGTACGCTTACCCTTAACAATAACAATGGTGTTAAAACCTTTAGTGGTCGTGTAACGGTTTCTGGATCATGGACATCAACTGCAATTACATCCACCAACCGTCTTGTTTTTGGTGGCGAGGTTATCACCAGCGGTGTATTTGATTGCGGCTGTAACTGATTACCTCCTCAATTTTCCTTTTTTAGTTTTAATCGTGCTCTTACCCTTTTTCCGCTGATCGGTCTTGAGGTCGATAAAGTAATGCAATGAAAGGTTGAGGGTTTGCATTCTCACCTGCAGTTCATCTTCATAGAACAATTCATTATCATATCCGCCAAAATAACCATCAGTGGTGCGGCTCAGGTAGCTATGGCCAAACTCATATCGCATAGCAACCATAATTTTATTAAAACCAACAGGTTCTAAAATTAGACCGGCAGAAAGATTAAGCGCTAGTTGAATGCGGTTACCATCATCAACATTCATTTCACCTTTCGCCACATCAGTTCGCTCCTGGTTAAACGTGATCTTGTAAGGAAGGGAACTTATATTGCTCTCCACCAAATCACCATCTTTCAATACACCCTTACCCCCCATCCAATAACTTACGGTTGGCCCCCCACCTAAATACCATTTAAACTCCTTATTTCCCTTTTTACCCAACTTGCCCTTGAATTCAATGGTGTATAAAATTGGCATCTCCAAATAATTATACTTTGACTTGTTTGAGAAATCCAGATCATCTTTTATTCCATCAAGGTCTTTCCCCTTACGCGTATACATGATGGATGTTTGAAGGAAAAATTTCTTTTGAACACGAAAGGACAAACTGGCCCCTACATTATACCCAACGAAAGGCTTAGCCTTGATGAACTCCTTGATCTCCTTATCTTTAAAGGTGGGCCAACTTGAATGAACACCTACAACAGGTCCAATCAAAATCTGACCGAAGGATTGACTGCCGAAAAAAGCCAGGAAAACAAAAAGGAAGAATCGAAATCTACTCAAGTGAATCAAGTTGCTTAATGATTTACAAAGCAAGATAAGCGGTTCATTTATATTCCTCAAAAAAAGCACGCTGCACGAATTGCAGGAAGTGCATTTAGGCCGTAAATTGGGTGCTCAAAATAGCAGATTACATGACACTCATCGAACGGAGGCTCAATTCCTCTATTTTTATGTTATTAAGCGCCTATTTTTACCATTCAAAGCCTAATCTTACTCCTGCCGTGTTACCTGATATTATTGAATGAAATAAATCACTCAGATTCAATAGAATTGAGTAAAAATTGACCCTCACAGACTAACCTATAACCCTAATTATGAGAGGCTTGTTCTCGTTCCTGTTTTGTGTAGTTGTTACAACGGCAGCGTTTGCTCAGGAAACAAATTGTACCAACGGATTGGATGATGACGGAGATGGTTTTATCGACTGTTATGATTCCGACTGTGCCCTTAACACAGCCTGTGACGATATTTTTATTGGTAACGATGCTACGTGTACATTAGAACCACCTCCTGCACCTGCTTTTACCATGACGTTGGATTTCGCTTCGGAAGACGAAACAACCAATCACTTCTCGCGAATGGCCATCGGTGACCTTGATCGTGATGGCATTCCGGAGATTATAACCATGAATAAATACACCCGGCAACTCATCGTTCTCAATGGCAATGATGGATCGATAAAAGTTCAACAAACACTAACTGCGGGTGCCACCCCCGAATGGGAAATAGCCATCGCCAATATTAACGATGACAATTGTGCAGAGATATTTTTCCTGGGAACCGACTCCAGAATATATGTATACGATTGTGCCCTGAACTTTCTGTACAATACCAATGCCATGCCCGGCAGTAACGATCCGATCAACTTTGGAATTGCTGATTTTGACGGTGATGGTCTTTCCGAGATCTATTGTAAAGACCAGGTCTTTGATGCGCACAGCGGAAGGAGACTCATTGCTACCACCAATGCAGGCGGGTGGGGAAATCTGAATGGTGGCCCTGTAGCAGTTGACATGGCAGGCGATTCCAAATTAGAATTAGTGCTCGGTCTTTCAATTTACCGCGTTAATATCCCCGGAGGAAGGGGAACCGATGCCGGCTCGCTAACCCTTCTCAATTCAAGACCAGAATATTTTACGCGATACCGATACAATGCAACCAGTATTGCAGATTATAACCTGGACGGATCATTGGATGTAATTGCTTCAGGTTCAACCGGCTGCAATGGTAAAAACACAACCATTTTCTTTTGGGATGTTCTGAACAATACCGTGCGCACCTACAGCGACCATAATACCATTCCGGGCGATTCGGATTACAGTCGAGGTTGGAAAAATGGAACCGGGCGACTGAACATTGCCGACCTTGATGGTGACGGACAGTTAAACGTATCGTACGTTTCAGGAGGTTTTCTATACGCGTTAACGGAAGATTTAACAAAGTTGTGGAGGGTGTCCATCAATGAAGAAACTTCAGGTTATACCGGCTGTACACTCTTCGACTTTAATGGAGATGGAAAATCGGAAATTGTGTATCGCGATGAGCAATACTTATACATCATTGATGGCACCGATGGTTCTGTATTTAATCAGCAAAAATGCGTTTCAAGAACTAACCGTGAATATCCTATTGTTGCCGATGTAGATGCCGATGGTGCTACTGAAATTTGTGTGACGTGCGGCTTTGACGATGCGTTGTCGCTGGCCAATTTTACAACCACTTCTTTCTCACAATATTCTCATGTACGGGTCTTTGAATCTGCTGCCGAACCGTGGGTACCGGCACGAAGAGTCTGGAACCAGCATGGATACTTCGTGGTGAATGTGAATGACGATCTTACCATACCTATCCAGCAGCAACTACACAGTAAAGAATTCTCTACAACTGCGTGCCGTCCGGGTGATCCGGTGGGTCCGGTAAGGCCTCTTAATAAATTTCTTAATCAATCTCCTTTTATTGATACCAACGGCTGCCCGGCCTATTTAGCCCCCGACTTAGATTATGCTACTGCTATTTCATTCATCGCACCCACATGTCCCGATCTAGATTTTCAGGTTCAATTTACAATTACTAACCTGGGCGAGGTTTCTGTTACCGGTGATATCCCTGTCTCGTTTTACGATTCGAATCCCCTTAAACCGGGCGCTAACAAACTAACCACCATCACCTACACCATTACTGATCTCGACCGCAACGAGCCTTTTGTAATTAACGAAACCATTACGAGCAATGGAACTGACTCTTTGTTTGTTGTATTGAACGATGGTGGAACAACAATTCCAACACCCATCTCATTACCGAATACTACTTTTCTTGAGTGTAATTACGATAACGTTCGGGGTGTAAGAATTTCACCTTTACCTGTAAACTTAACGGCATTAGAAGTAGCACCCCACGAATTATGTGCTTCACCGCCAACCGGTGCTGTAAGAGCTTTTGTACCTATGGGCGGAGGCGTTGAGAATACCGCAGACTATAACTTCTATTGGTTTGATGGTGTTACGGCAGGCCCAATTGCCAGCGCTGATTTTACCGGTCCAATCTATTCTGGAATAGTAAATGGTCCTTATACCGTTTTTGCACTTCATAAAACTGCTAATTGCAGTACCGATACCGCTCAAGTGTCCGTCAGTCCGGCTCCGGGGATATTGCCGGTAATAACGATCAATGTATTATCCAATCAAACTTCCTGTAATCCACCCAATGGCCAGCTTGAAGCAATTGTTCAGGGAGGAAATTCAGGCTATTCATTTGAATGGTTTGATCCTATCACTGGTTCGCTTGGCATCACAACATCTATTGCAAGCAACCTGGTACAGGGTAACTATACGGTGCAGGTAACACGCAATGGTTGTACGGCAACGCAGAATGCTCAGGTACTTGATTTTGCTCCCGATCCGGATGTTAATGCCGTGGCAACACCGGTGGTGAATTGCCAAAATCCAAACAGCGGAACAGTATCTGCTACTGCTCTCTTAAGTGGCGTTCCTCAACCAGCCGCAGACTATACTTTTGATTGGTATTTCTATGACAATGGTACTGCTACACGAGGAAGCATCCTACCTCCTATCCACGGCAGCGGACCAACACGAACCGGATTACCGATTGGTTTTTATGAGGTTGTTGTTACTAATAATGCTTCGCAATGCTCTTCAACACCTCCTATTACAATAGAGATCACCGACAATACTATTCAACCAACTGTTACCATTACGGAACTGGCACCTCAAACATCGTGTGACCCCAACAACCCAAACGGAAGGCTTGAGGCGATTGTTTCCATTGGTGGTGTTCCGCAGCCGGCAACCGGATTTACTTTTGAATGGTTTGTTGGACAAAACACCCTGCCTGCTAATGCTCATGCAAATGTTTCCGGAACAAATGGCAGCATAGCTGAGGGTGTAAAAGGTGGAGGTCAATCATACACCGTAAAAGTTACTACACCCGATCAGTGTTCAGCAACGGATGATGCAGTCGTAACAGAGATTCTGAATATTCCGGTTGTTACACTCATCAGCAATCCAAATGGAATATGTGATCCCGCTTTGGCTTCTTCAAATTTTACCGGTAGTGTAACCGCCACGGTAACCTTTGGCGGTGTACCGGTTGTGCTCCCTGATCCAAACTATACCTTTCAATGGTTTAATGGTACCCAGGCAATTGGAGCACCACGCGCGGAAACAACTCCATCCATAACTTTACTTGATAGCGGCTTCTACACCGTTGTGGTTACCCGCACCGATCTGGGTTGCGCATCCACACCTGAAACAGAAGAAGTTACCAATACAACCATCTTACCGGTGATTGCTGCTAACGCTAACGGATCTACAAATTGCGATCCGCTATTGGCAAACGGTAGTGTTCAGGTTACCGCTGTTGATGGCGTTCCGCCTACGGCAACCTATAACGTTGAATGGCATCGTGGAAATTCTATCGCGGGTTACCTTATTGCAAATGCTGCTGTTAGTCCAGATACTTTACAAGGTGCAGTCGGAAGATTTTATACCGCTTTAGTTACGAATACAATTGACGGATGCCAGAATACTACGACAGTTGAAGTACCTGACGCTAAGATTATTCCTGTCATTTCTCTTAACCCTACACCTAACGGAATATGTAATCCTGCATTAACAAATCCACCAGCGCAATTCAGCGGTCGGGTTGATGCAACAGTAAACAACCAGGTAGGTGCGATTGGTGATTACCAGTTTACATGGACCGATGAAGAAACCTCAACAACTATTACAGGCGTAACAGGGCCGTCACTAACAAACAGAGATTCGAGCTACTATACAGCAGTTGTTGAGCACTTACCAACGGGCTGCTTATCTAATCCTGTTACTGTGGAAGTTACACCGTTGATGGTATTACCGGTCATCACTGCTGATGCAAACGCTTCCACGAATTGCGCACCATCACTGGTGAACGGTGGTGTTCAGGTCACAGACGTGGATGGCAACATTCCTCCATCCAATTACTTGTATGAATGGCATAGAGGAACAACCCTTGCTGGATATCTGATTGCTAATTCCGCTATCAGCCCGGATACCCTTCAGGGTGCGGCAGGAAGATTTTATACCGTACTGGTTACCGACCGGGCCGATGGCTGTCAGAGTACAGCAACCGTTGAAGTGCCGGACGACCGTCAACTGCCTTTGATCACGCTCTCATCCAACGACAACACTATTTGTTCGGGGGTTCCCAATGGTATAGCCTCTCTTGCAACCTTGGTTGACCGTGGTGTAAACGTACCTTCTCCCTTTACCGGTTACACCTTCGCTTGGGAAACAGGCGCCACCACATTTACTCTGGGGAGTCGGGTTGCCGGAAACTATTCGCTGAAGGTCAGAAGTAACGCAACAGGTTGTGAGTCTGACTCGGCCTCGGTGGATGTCAATGAAAACTTCTTTATCCCTCCTGTTACGATTGCTGCCACCAATCAAACATCGTGTGATAATTTAAACCCGAATGGAATACTCGCAGCCACCATTGATGAGACGGCTATTGGAGGGGGTGCGGCCGTTACAGCAGGCTACACCTTTTCGTGGGAAAACAACGGAAATCCGTTTTCAAGCCCTGGTGCAGCGGCAGGCGCAACCGCCACCATTAATAACCTGGCGGGAAATTTATTTTACTCAGTGCTGGTAAGACGTACAGCAACGGGTTGTGAAAATACAGAGTCGGTATTCCTTCCAGAAGTCATCACCTTCCCTATTGTGACTGCTGCAGTGGGTAACAACGTTACCCGATGTGATGTTCCAAATGGATCCGTTATTGCCAATGTGAGCGGTGCCCAGGTAGGATACACCTTCTTCTGGTTAAATGAAGTCGGAAGTTCGCAAACAGGTAACCCCAACACTGTGATCAGTAATGCCGATGCCACCATCGTTGATAACGGAACATATCCCAATCTGGTACCTGGCTACTATACAGTAGTAGCACGTGATAACAATACCTCATGTATTTCTCAACCGGTTACACGTGAAGTGCAGGATGCCACTATTCAAACAACATTAACCATTACGCCCGGTCCGGTATTTCCTTCTACCTGTGGGGCGAGCGATGGACAAATGAGCGCAACAGTAGCGGGGGGCGTTGGACCTTTTACCATGTTTTGGCATTTCACCGGCCCGATCAACGACAGTATTAATTTTTATAATAACCCACCACAGTTTACACCTCCGAACGATGTGCCTTTCACTACCATTGCAGGAGCTGTTTCGAATCTAACTAATCTTGAATCCAGGCTTTATACGTTGGTAGTTCGCGATAATGGTAACGGATGTGGAAATTATCAATCGGTGTTTTTGCCTTTCATTAATGCACACACCATTTCAACAAACCTGACACCTTCAACCATCTGCCCTTACACAATAGGGAATGGAGAAATTGAAGTAACAGTTGGCAATATTACTGGTGGTAACGATTTCCAGGATTATTCTTACAGACTCTACCGCGGTGAAAACCCCGATCCTGGTCTTCAGCTTGGGCCTGTTGTTGGTCCCGGGGGTGCCGTTACAAATCCTCAACAATACGCTGCTCTTGCACCGGGTAAATACACGATTGAGGTACGCCAGGATCCTGCTGCGTTTGGAAGTAACTGTGCCGTGTATGATGTTGTTACCATCGATGCAGAAGCCCTTGCCCCCCTGGTAGATATTACGGCTACCAATGCCAATACAGCGTGCGATATTGTAACCGCTGCTGATGGATCTGCCACTATTAACATTAACAAAGATGCGAACGACCTGACAACTGGTTTCACCTATGCCATTGCAGTAAACCCTGCACCGCTGGGCTGGGTAAACCCAAGTCCGACAGGCCCCTATCCGCCTGTTGGCTTACCTGAAGTTGAAACCATTACGGGGCTAAGTCCGACTAACATTGTTCCACAATATCAAATTACCGTAACATCGTCTAATAACTGTATTACTCAAAAGTTTGTATCGATCCCGAACAAACCGGCCGTTGCCGAAATGGTGGATGGAAATGTAACTATCCTTCCTGCCTTGTATTGCGATCCGGCCTTGGAAGTAAATGCTATGGCTGAGGTTACAACCCTTTCCATAATTGGAGGTGGCGCTGACAACATCAGCGATTATGAATTCAGTTGGTTTACCGATGCCGCGTTGACAACCTCAGTATTATTAAATCAGGACGGAATTGCCGGAGCAGTAAAAGGCGGTGAAGTTCTCTCCAACGTTGGCGCACCGCTTCCATCTTCACCGGTAACCATTGGATCGTACTGGGTGATGGCCACTAAAGAAGATGCTGGCGCAACCGGAGGTGTTGGTTGCTTCAGCGCTCCGTTCAGGGTTGATATTTTAGATAATACTATTAATCCAAGTCTGACATTAACGGCATCGCCCAATACTGCGTGCGATATTAATTTCGAGGGTACCCTTCAGGCAGTCGTAACAGCGCCCGGTTCGGTTGCTGCTGTTAATTATACGTATACCTGGCTAGCCGTTACTACCCCGATTCCTTCTCCTTCCATTTCAAACGGAGATGGTGTGGGGGTTGATGATAATTTTTCAAATCTGCAAGACGACCCAAGCCCATACATTCTTCAGGTTGAAAACAATTCCTCAGGATGTATCACTTCAGCACAGGCCACCATTACTCCATCGGCTATTCCGATTATCGTTGCAAATACTTCTCATACTGACCAATTAATCTGTAATCCTGACGGAAGCGCTACGGTTGTGGATGTATTAGTGGGTGGCGTTGCTGATCCAACACACAATAATTTCGATTTCACATGGTATAAAGATGATCCTTCCAATGAAATTGTAGCAGCCACACAAGGCAATGATTTGCTAAACTTAGTTGATTTCCCGATGGTGGCAGGTACGTACTTTGTGAAAGCAACCAGAAGACCGCTGACTGTTCCTCCTCCAACAGTTGGTTCGGGTTGTGAGTCAGCGCCCGTGAGAATCGAAATCCTCGATGCAAGCGAAGATCCTGTTGCTACTTTAACGGCATCACCTAATACTTCGTGTGATACCAACCTTGAAGGCGCCCTTCAGGTTGAAGTTACTGATCCCGGTTCAGTAGCCGCAGTGAACTACACCTATACCTGGTTAGCCGTTACAACACCTATCCCCTCACCATCCGTTGCCAACGGAGATGGCGCTGGTGCCGATGATAACTTCTCAAACCTGCAGGATGACACGAATCCGTACATCCTTGAAATTGAAAATAATACATCAGGATGTAAGACTACGGTACAGGCTACCATCACGCCATCGGCCATACCAATTATTGTAGCAAACACAACACACACCGATCAACTAATCTGTAACCCGGATGGAAGTGCAACCGTGGTAGATGTGTTGGTGGGGGGAGTGGCCGACCCCACTCATGCTAACTTCGATTTCACCTGGTATAAAGATGATCTGACCAATGAAATTGTACCGGCAACCCAGGGGAATGACGTGTTAGACATGGTTGATTTTACCATGGTAGCAGGAACCTATTTTGTTAAAGCAACCAGGCGGCCGCTTACCGTTCCTCCGCCTACAGTAGGTTCGGGCTGTGAATCAGCACCCGTGAGAATCGATATTCTGGATGCAAGTGAAGATCCTGATCTGAATTTTACAACGGTTCGATCAGACTCCAGTTGTAATGTGCTCAATCCAATGGGTCTTGTTATTGCCGCAGCCGAAGAACGTGACGCAACAATTGACACCTACACCTTTACATGGACATATAATGGAGGTGCCTTCCACCCTGCCACCGTTCAAACAGATGTGAGCCCAACCAGTCAGCTTACCAATGCAGCCGCGGGTAATTATGTAACAGTCGTAACCAATACCCTTACGGGATGTACTTTCACTCAGGGAGTAACACTAAACCTTGACACCTTAAGGAGCTTGCCAAACATTGTGAGTGTCATTCCAACAAACCCAGTTAACTGTTTCCCAACAGGAAGTGCAGAAGTACGATCGATTACCATTGGTGGAACAACAACGCTGGCAAAACCAGGTGACAACCTGGACTTACCGAATTTTAATTATGAGTGGTTCAAGGGCTCTGTTCCGTCAGGACTTATAGCTGGTCAAACCACAAGCATATTAATGAATCAGTTGCCCGACAGCTATTTCACCCGTGTTACAAGCTTAAGCACATCCTGCGTTTCGGCATTGGTTGAAGTGGTTATTGATTCGGCCAGTATCGTATATCCTGTTGTAGCGATCCAACAAACAGCACCGCAGGTTAGTTGTAATGTGGCATTCGGAACGGGTATTTTATCTGCCACAGCCGATGGACAAAATGATACCAATCCTAACTACAGCTTTACGTGGTTCCCCAGTCTGGATTTAACAGGAGGAAGCATCAGCAATACCAGCACAATTAACGGTCTGTTCTCAGGCGACTATTCCGTTCGGGCATTCAATGCGCTAACCAATTGCAGCAGTTCAGCGTTGTTTATTCTGCCTAATGACTCTACTAACTTTTTCCCATTGCTTGCTCTATCAAGCAGTCCGTTAACGGAGTGCGATAGCATTGATGGATCCATTTCTGCCCGTGGATTACCGTTTATGGTAACGGCAAACCCCGCAGAGAATTATCCTTTCCCGGCTTACAGCTATACAGCCGATCTTTACATTGGATCTCCCCCGGCTGATATCAATAACCCGGAATTTCCGAATGTACCGAACGATCCAAACGCACCGGGCTTTACTGAGAATTTTCTACAGCCAAATTTACCAGACGGTTTGTATACCGTACGGTTAACCGATAACAACACAGGTTGTATAACGATTGATACCGTATCGATTGATAACCTGCAGGTCATTCCGGTTCCGGTTATTACACAAATCGCACCGGTTACCAACTGTGATCCCCTCAGGGCAAATGGAGTTGCCCGTGCGTTGGTGAATGGAACTTTTGTTGGGTATAGCTTTGAGTGGTTCGAGGGAACAATTCCTGCCGGAGTTCCTCTTTACGTTGGATCAGAATACAATCAACTGAAGGTAGCCCCAACGCAATATGTTGTTCGGGCAACCAACCTCGTAACGGGTTGTTCCGATAGTACGGTAACAACCATATCAAGCGGAATCTTACCCATACCAAGTCCGGATATAGAAGTGATTTCACATGTAACCAGTTGCATTATTAACAATGGAGCGCTGTCAGCATCCGTTGACGGCAACACCATTGATTACATTTTTGAATGGTTTGATCCTCCGCCAAGCTTCTTTGGTGAATTATATGACAGCCTGGGGGTAGGTACGTATTCTGTAACTGCCACCAACAGAATTACCGGGTGTGTTTCGCCACCAACCAGTGAGGATATAATTTCTGACCCTGATTTCCCGGATATTGATTTTAGAATTCAGAAAGCAGTGTGCGGTGAAAGCAATGGTTCAATTGCCCTTATTATTACAAGCGACATTGCCATTGATACCGTTCAGTGGTTTAGCGACTTTGGCACCCTATCCGGAAACGAAATTGCCGGGGCTGAGGGCCCTAAACTAAGCGAAGTTCTTGCGGGCGACTATTCTGTTTTGGTAACCACCATCCTCGGCTGTCAGATGAGTAAGGATGTCACCATTCAAACAGAAATCCATCCATACAATGGCATTTCACGAAACAGCACCCCTGGTGAAAATGATTACTTCCATATCGATTGTATTGATAACTTCCCACAAAATGTGGTAAAAATTTACAACAGGGCCGGAACGCTGGTGTACGAAGGACATGGATATAATAACGTTTCGGAGTATTTTGATGGTAAATCCAATAAGGGGTATAGCCCAATGGGTACCAGCTTACCTGATGGTACGTACTTTTATGTGGTAGATAAAAAAGATGGATCAAAACCGGTAGCCGGCTATCTTGAAATTGTAGAATAATGCTTATGACCAGAAAGTTATATTCAACCCTCCTTCTACTGGCCTGCATTGGTTCATCCGGTGTATTAGCACAACAATACCCGGTATTTACCCAATACTACTTTAATGAGTTAGTCATTAACCCTGCTTATGCCGGGGCTCATGTTCAGTTAAGTTTAACCTCCACCTATCGTAACCAGTGGGTGAACTTTCCCGGAGCGCCCCGAACGCTTTCCTTCAGTGGGCATTCATCGCTGTATAATGGAAAGATGGGACTAGGCCTGTTAGTAAACCACGATGAAATTGGGAGTTACGCCAATCAAAATGTTTACGGATACTACTCTTATAAAATAAACTTCGGAGATGCCACGCTTTCCATGGGGTTACAGGCCGGGTTTAATTTTGTAGGTGCTGATTTCAGTCAACTGGATTTACTAAACCCGGATGATATTTCTTTTGTACCGATCAATGAATTTAAACCCAATTTTGGTACCGGAATTTATTACAACCGCAAAAATTTCTTCCTCGGATTTTCAGTACCCTTCATCCTCAACAGCGACATATCTTCCGACCTCGAATCAAGCGTGGCCAATATTCAGGAAGCTCGCTATTACTTTTTGCGTGGCGGAACAATTTTTCCGATCAACACCAAAGAAACAATTAAGTTAAACCCTTCCATACTGGCACGGGCGCAGGAGGGTCAGCCACTAAGTGTTGATTTAAACCTGGGAGTGATATTTTATGACGTTTTAAGCACCGGTATTTCGTGGCGAAGTGGAGATGCTATTATGCAATTCATCGATTTAAAACTGAGTGAAAAGTTTCACTTCGCCTATTCGTACGACTGGACAACTTCTGACCTCAACAAATTTTCGAATGGATCACATGAGTTTATGTTGAATTACCGGGCAAAGATCACGACCGCCCATAAAGAACTGAACTGTCCAACGTATTATCACTACCGATAAATCAGGTAGATCGACTTACCTGATAATTTGAACGGCACCCGTTAACGGTTTACCTGTGGGGCAACTGAAAACATAATAGTATGTTCCTGCCGGAACATCATCACCAGTCCATCCGGTAGCCGGATAACCCTTTTGCTGGTATACTCTTCTGCCCCTTCCGTCAAATACGCTCATCGTACAATCCGGAAAGTTTTCAATATCCTCGATGTCCCAGGTATCGTAGTTTCCATCCTGGTTAGGAGAAAATACCGGGGGAATATCCAGATCAATATCACCACAACCCGACTTTACCTGAATCTCTATATCATCTGTACCCGGGCATCCATCCATATCCACGGTATTAACAGAATAGGTATTTGGTGAGGTTACACTGATGGACGATGTAGATTCATTTGTACTCCAATCAAAAGAAGCAAACGTCCCGGTCACAGAAAGCACTGCCGTTTCACCCGGGCATATTTCAGGAACATCGGAGGTGATGGTTGGTTGAATTCCATTAACCACAACAATGCTCTTGGTATCCGTATCCGTACATCCGGCTATTCCACTGTAACTTACTGTTAGTATCGGATTAAAGGTTTGTGCTGTTCCATAAGCATGAGTTGGGTTTTGAGTAGTACTTGATCCTGAGTCACCAAAATCCCAGCTGTACGCTACCGTAGCCCGGTTGTCTGCTGTTGCCGATCCTGCAAAAGAAATTTGCTCGCTAACACAAGCCGACAAATCTGCAGTAAACGAGGCAACTGGCATGGTGTAAACATCCACATCTATGGCTGGTGAGGTTACTACCGAACAGGTTGGCGCTGCAGATCGGGTTATCCGAACAGTATACGCACCTTCTGCCGTAACATTAAGGCTGGTTCCTGTTTGTCCGCCCATGTCAGTTCCGTCTTTTATCCATTGATAGGTGTAGCCAGATTCGGAATTAACAGAAAGAATGGCCGTTTGCCCCTGACAAATGACTCCTGACGGTGCATTACTTACTACAGAAAAACTAGCCAGATCAACAATATCAACGCGATGAGTAGCTTTATTACTAAGGCAATCACCATTCTTCAATTGTAAAGAATAGATGCCTGATTGGATGGGTGTTACGCCAGGCAGCGAAGGATCTTCCGCTGCGGAAGTAAAACTATCGGGACCCTCCCAAATATAAGTGGCACCCGCTACTGTACCCGTTGATAGATTTAAGGTAGAGCCTGTACACAACGGGGCGTTAGAGCTAATGGTAGGATCCGGTGGGATTGTTCCAACTCCAGATGTAACCGCGAATACCGGAGACGATGCCACTGCACAAGCTCCAGCTTCACCGGTGGCAGTAACCGTATAATTTCCGGCTGCAGTAATGTCCAGATAAGGAGTACTTCCTGTGGAGGTGTTTGTTGATCCATCATTCCAGTTAAACGTTACTCCGGGAATTGGAATAGTAAATAACCGGATAGTTTGCCCGGGGCAAATTTTCAATGGCCCTTCATTTAAAATCTTTGGAACATGACAATTTTTATTTCTGAGAATATCAACCGAAAAGAGTGTGCTCGCTGAATTAAAGGAAGTGAACGCTATATCGGGCTTAGCATCTCCATCTAAATCACCAACCTTTGCAAACCAATTCTTTTTTGCCGTTGGAACATTCACACGAGTAAACCCTGGTGTCATACTACCATTGTGAAGAAATACATTAATGGCGTTTGCACTTGTGGCTCTGGCCGGAACAATAATATCAGGAAAATGATCACCATTTATATCATTGACCTCCACCCCAAAAGGTTCACCATCAGTAGTTAAGGTGGCTGCTGTGGTGAAAATAAAATTTGAACTGGTACTTTGATTCAACAATACCAGTAGCCTTGCATTCAATATACTGGTCAGGGCAATATCCAGCTTGCCATCACGATTAAAATCAGCTGAATTAATATTTCTGAAAGAGAACCCTGAGAAGGTAAGTTTGGAAGCTACACCAAAACTAATCGTAGATGAACTTTGGTTTTTAATAAAAAATACATCTGCACCCTGACTGGAGTTGGCAGCAATATCGGGTTTACCATCGCCTGTAAAATCCTGTACCTCAATTCCCATTACCCCTGCAGATCCCAGCACTGTAATTTTCACCGGTATTGGATTAATATTCAGCACCCCTCCCGAACTTTGGTTCTGAAAAACATAAATGGTGTTACTGGTAGAATTGGCGACAATAATTTCGGACTTTCCATCGCTGTTTAAATCATGAATAACCACCTGCCGGGCTATATCCACTGCGTTATCAAGATTAAACGTTTTAAACTTTCCAAAACTCAATGTTCCCGGGGTGCTTTTATTCAGTAGCACAAATATGCTGTTGGTGGTGGTTCCTGAACGGGCTGCAACAATTTCTGGTTTTCCGTCACCGTTCAAATCTCCACACGTAATATTGCCTGTAGGCGCCATCAAATTCAATGAATCTAAATTCGATTTATCAAATTTGTTAAAAGCAAAAGAACCCAACGTACTGTTGTTTTTAAGGATCAGTAAATCGGTAGCCATATTATCATCCTTACTACCGGTTAAGTCGGGCTTTCCGTCCATATCCAAATCACATGAACAAATATCAAAGACACGATCACCCGTAAAACGTGAAACACCTTCAACCAACGTTTCCAACTTAGACGGATCAAATCCTTCACCGCTATAAACCGGAGTAAACTTTATAATTGACTTTGCAGCCAACCGGCTAACCAGGTGAATGACTTCAACATTTTCCAATCGGGCTTGTGGTGGCACAGTCACTTCAATTGCAAATTCGGTAGACATTGTAATCACACCCTTCACGGAGCCAAACCAGACCTGAAGTTGAGCGCTGGTAGAACTGAAGCCCCTGCCCTGAATAAGCAACCGTAGGTTTGGATAATTCGAAACCGGCTGAACCGCATCAATAACCGGTTGTTGCCCAAAGACTTGGAAAGAAACAGTAACCAGCAAAATCAAAAAAAATCTTCTCATACGTTTCTAGTCATGTACGGTCAATAGCCAGGCATCTTTAAAAATCTTCATCTTCCGATACTTGTCGCGCTCCGTCTTGGCTTTATTGATATCGTTGGTATGAGCAATGTAAACATACCACAGGTTCTTTTCGCTCAGGTGTCCATAATCTGCCTTAAAGTCCATCTTATCAAGACCATCGGCAAAGTTCTTACTATTGGCTTCTGACTTAAATACCCCTACAATCACATAATCCCCGTAATCCAACTCATCTTTATGACTACCCTTTTTCACAAACTCATGACGTTCGGCATTCGGATGAAAATCAACCGGATCTTCATGGTGTTCAGTAGGGTTTTCGGCATGCTCTTCCAGCCGTGCCATTCGGGCTTGTTCTTCATGATGAGCCGTATCGTAATTTGGCATGGCAAGATTAAATGACTCAGACTTCAAGCGCGGTCCGCCATCATGCCGCGCAACAGGTTTAGGAGCCTGCGGCTGAGGCGTTACAACAGGTGCCACTATAACGGGCTGAGGTTTTACCGGCTCGGGCTGAGGCTTCGCTGCTACGGGTTGAGGTTTAACAGGTTCTGGCTGAGGTTTTACCGGCTCGGGCTGAGGCTTCGCTGCTACGGGTTGAGGTTTAACAGGTTCCGGCTGAGGTTTTACAGGTTCCGGCTGAGGTCTTACAGGTTCCGGCTGAGGTTTTACCGGCTCGGGTTGTTTTTTAGCCAATGCCTGCTGTTGCGGCAGTTCCTTTTGCTTGGCCTCATCTGCCTTCTTCTTCGCTAAATCTTCCTGCTGCTTCTTTTGAGCTAGTTGATCTTGCCTTCTCTTTTCCGCAATAACCTCACTGGCTGATTTATGCTGCGTCTTTCGAATTTTTTCCTTCTCGGTATTAACAAATGAATACATGGGTGTGTTTTTCTTTCTCTTGCCGCCCAGGTAACTCAGTTGAACTTCAAAGCTCGGGCTATTCAATTCATTTATACCTGAATTCTTTAAAGAGTACGATGCCCCAACCGACAAGAATCCAACTTTCAATCCGCCAAGTGCCGATATACCAAAGTCTTGTTTATAGGAACCACCGATCCACGCCAGATGATTCAGGTGCAACACACCCGCTACCTCATATTGAGACGGTAACCCTGTATTTATTCGATATAAAACATAAGGCTCAAACACATGCTTATCGCCACCAAAGTATAAGCGGTTACTGGCATTCAAAACAATTGCTTGAAATGGTTTCACTTCAGTGATCGTAAAAGCATCGGTACTTACATACGATGGCGCAAAAATTGTTGGCAGAGACGCTCCAATATGAAACGACTTAGCGTGAAATGAAATACCGGCATTCCCCGTGATCGACAAATTATTATCAAGTAATTCAGCAATGGCAGGATCTGAACTAAACTCTTCCAGTTTTTCAAGGTCGACACCATTGTATGATATGCCTGCCGAAATTCCGAAACGCAAAAAAACCTGGTTCTCAAAAGCAAGGGAGTAGGCCACCGATGATTGAAATGAAGAGCTGCTGATAACTCCTCTTGTATCATTAGCAACATTCAACCCGAGGTTTAAACCAACCGACAGGGGTGTATGATAACTCAGGTTTGCAATAGTAGGCCCCCCTTCAATTGTTGCCCACTGCTTGCGATAGGTAAGAAAAAATGCACTCCGTCCTTCAATTCCTGCGTAAGAAGGGTTAATAGTATATGGGTTGATGAAAAATTGGGTAAAATTTGTGATGTCCTGAGCGAAAACACAGGTAGCTGATACACTGATTCCGAGAACAAGAAGTGACCTTAAAAAACGCATGATGATTTTTAAACCCCGAAGCCAAAAAATGTAACCTTAACCCATTGAATTAATCAATTTTTGAGTTTGGAAACGTTGGTACAGCCATCCTATAACGAAAAAATGAAGTTTAATTTTCTGGTAATTTAAGGATAAAAATTGATACTGACAGCCTTAAAATGGCCCAATTCCACTGGTATACGATTTACCCGTTAAACCTCTTCACCTGAGGTCGACTCATCCTGCTATGAAGCCATCAACAATCGCTACTTTACGATCGGCCATAGCTGCGAATTCCTGGTTGTGCGTAACGATGATGAAGGTTTGATTGAGTTCTTTACGAAGATCAAAAAACAATTGATGAAGTTCTCGTGCATTTTTTGAATCCAGGTTACCACTTGGTTCATCAGCCAGAATCAATGCCGGACTATTAATTAATGCACGCGCCACAGCTGTTCGTTGTTGTTCACCACCTGATAGCTCAGAAGGCTTATGGTCTGCCCGATGATCAATCTTCAACATAGCCATCAGTTGCCTGGCGCGCTGCTTAACCTCGTCTGGATTCCGCTTACCGATTAGTGCAGGGATCATCACATTTTCAAGGGCAGAAAATTCGGGTAAGAGATTATGGAACTGAAATACAAATCCTATTGCCTTGTTGCGGAAGGCTGCCAGTGAAGCAGGTGATTTAGAGAAAATATCTTCCTGGTTAATCATGACCGATCCACGATCAGGGGAATCCAACGTACCGATGATATGAAGCAAGGTGCTCTTACCGGCACCCGATGCCCCAACGATCGATACCACCTCTCCCTTTCCAATATGCATATCAATGCCTTTTAAGACCGGAAGAGACCCATATGATTTATGGATTCCAACAGCTTTTACCATGTAGTCATTCATCATCCGATTCCCTTGAAATAAAGGTTTAAATAAGGTAGTTTCACACCAAAATACAACATCATGAACATACACGAATACCAGGGCAAAGAAATTCTAAAAAAGTATGGCGTTGCCGTTCAGCGCGGCATCGTGGCCGATACCCTTGATAATGCAGTGAGTGCTGCGAAAGAACTACAAGCCGAGACCGGCACGAAATGGTTTGTGGTGAAATCGCAAATTCATGCGGGAGGCCGAGGCAAGGGTACCATTAAAGAAACAGGTTCAAAAGGTGTTGTATTGGCAAAAAGTCTGGCAGAAGTCCCTGAAAAAGTAAAAGGAATTTTAGGAGGGACGCTGGTTACCCTACAAACAGGACCGGAAGGAAAAAAAGTTAATAAAGTGCTGATCGCTGAGGATGTTTACTACCCCGGAGAATCGGAGCCAAAGGAATACTACATGAGTATGCTGCTGGATCGTTCCAAGGGTTGTCCGGTTATAATGGCCTCAACGGAAGGCGGTATGAACATCGAGGAGGTAGCAGAAACTCACCCCGAAAAAATAATTAAAGAATGGGTTGACCCAACCATTGGATTGCAGCCCTTTCAGGCTCGTAAAATTGCTTTTGCAATGGGCTGGGAAGGAAATGCTTTTAAGGAAGGAACAAAGTTTATTCACTCCCTTTATAACGCATACATTGGTTTGGATGCATCAATGTTTGAAATCAATCCATTACTAAAAACATCCGATAATAAAATTCTGGCGGTTGACTCAAAAGTAAACCTCGATGACAACGCCCTTTACCGGCACAAAGACTTAGCCGAATTGCGTGACATTACAGAAGAAGATCCATTGGAGGTGGAGGCCGGAAAAGCAGGGTTAAATTATGTTAAACTTGATGGCAACGTGGGGTGTATGGTAAACGGTGCCGGACTGGCAATGGCTACCATGGATATCATTAAATTATCGGGTGGAGAACCCGCTAATTTCCTGGATGTAGGCGGTGGCGCAAATGCAGAGACAGTGGAGGCCGGCTTCAGAATCATTTTAAAAGATCCTAATGTAAAGGCCATTCTGATCAATATTTTTGGGGGTATCGTTCGATGCGACAGGGTTGCTAATGGGGTTGTAGAGGCCTATAAAAAGATTGGCAACATCAGGGTTCCCATAATTGTGCGACTACAGGGCACCAATGCTGAAGAGGGTGCCAAAATCATTGAACAATCCGGCCTGAAGGTATATTCTGCCATTGTTTTGAAGGATGCAGCCCAAAAGGTTAAGGAGGTTTTGAAATAGAGCATTTTAACATTGGGTTATATTCGTTATTTTCGTGGGATATAGGCTTATGAAAAACCTTCGTTTTCTGCTAATTATTGCCATTGGTCTTCTTCCTGAAATAGGTTTTACCCAGAGTTTTTACGCGGTAAGGAAAGAACGGTCGTTAATCCTTGTTGGAGGACTGGGAACCTCAACCTACTTTGGAGAATTAGCCAACCCTGGAGATTATTGGGATTCCAAGCCTACAGTTAACGTAGGTTTGCAATACTATGTAACGAATAGAATTAGTATCCGATCAGAGTTAACCTGGTTTCAATTGAGGGGAGACGATGCGAAAGCTGATGACTCTGGTCGGAAAAATAGGAATCTGTCCTTTTACTCCAACAATCTTGAATTCAATGCAGTAGGGACACTTCAATTATCCCCTATCGGTCAACGTTTTTATCAACGATCTAAACTGAATTTTTACGGTTTTGCCGGTATCGGACTGCTTTATTTCAATCCTAAAACCGAATATCAGGGAGAAAAGGTTGCTTTACAACCTCTTCAAACTGAAGGCAATAACTACAGTCGGGTCGTTCCGGTTATTCCGTATGGGCTTGGCGCCAGAATTATGTTAAACCCCTTCTTAAACATTTCCATTGAAGGTGGATACAGAAAGGTATTTACAGATTACCTGGACGATGTAAGTACGGTTCATAAAGACCCCTTGTCGTTCTCTGATCCGATAGCTGCTGCCTTGGCAGACAGACGCCCCGAAATTGGCCTTCCAACTGCTGCACCGGGAGCAAAGAGAGGCAATCCTGATGCGGATGATGGATATATGCTACTGACAGCTAAAATTGAGTATTATTTACCGGGTGATCTCTTTGGCAACTCATCAAGGAAACTATACAAAAACAAAAGGAAAGCGTACTACAAAAAACGTAGACGTTAATTAATTATCCAGAATCTCGTAACGAGAGTAATTGCTTTTAAACTCAGGAACGAGTTCCTTCATCAAGGCTACCATCTTCAATTCATTTTTATCTTCTAATAAATCCCAAAAGAGTTCAATGTACCTGTTGACTTCATCGTACGATGTTTCAGGCGTTCTCGCCTTCATGATCTTCTGATGGTGGGTAGGCAGTGTGTTTTCTTTGTCATTGAGTAATTCCTCAAAAAGTTTCTCTCCCTCGCGAAGACCCGAAAAAACAATTTCAATATCCTTATCCGGCTCCAGTCCCGACAACCGAATCATCTTTTTTGCCAGGTCAAGAATCAATACCGACCTGCCCATATCAAAAATAAAAATCTCGCCTCCTTTTCCCATGGCTCCGGCTTCCAATACCAATTGACATGCCTCATGAATCGTCATGAAGTAACGTGTTATCTCCGGATGTGTAACAGTGACCGGACCACCTTCCTGAATTTGCTTTTTAAAGAGCGGAATTACCGAACCATTGGAACCCAACACATTACCAAATCGAGTGGTAACAAAAAAGGTATGAATCGAGCTGATTGACTCCAGGTAATTATTCAACGATTGCACATAAATTTCAGCTATTCGCTTTGAACAGCCCATTACATTTGTAGGGTTAACTGCCTTGTCAGTAGACACCATCACAAACTTTTCAACATGGAAATCAACAGAAAGATCGGCTACTGTCTTTGTCCCTAAAATATTGCAAAGTACTGCCTCATGCGGATTACCCTCCATCACCGGAACGTGTTTGTATGCTGCTGCATGAAAAACTATATGAGGTTTGTGCAATTCGAAAATAGCTTTCATTCTGGCCTTATTTGTGATGTCGGCCAGATAAGGAAAAAATGCAACGGATGTCTGCATTTTTAGTAATTCCCTCTCCAATTCATAAAGTGCCGACTCATCCTGATCAATCAGTATTACCTTTTTGGGCCTGAAGCCTAAAACTTGAATAACAATCTCACTACCTATGGAGCCGGCCGCTCCTGTTACACAAACAATTTTTCCTGAGAGTTCCCTGCTCACATTCTCCACAGACAAATGAATAGCCTCCCTCCCCAACAAATCTTCGATACGGATATCTTTGATCTGATTTAGACTTAATTCACCCTTCACCCATTTTTCAATTGGCGGAATAGCCCTGACTTTTACCTGATTCTTCAGGCAGGCCTCAACAATATCAGCCTTCTTTTCATAAGGCAAGTCTTTGGCTGTAATGACCAGTTCATCAACATTTAACTCTTTTAGAAGACTAACAATAGAAGGATCGCCATTGGCATAGATTTTTGTACCGCCCAAAAACTTTCCTATTTTATTAATATCATCTTCTAAAAAACCCACCACTCGCATATTGGATGACGCATCAATTACCTGCTTGGTAATCATCCCTGATTGTCCCGCCCCATAAATCACGATATTCGATTTTTCTACTATCTGATTCCGGTAATAGGCAAAAAAATACTTGACAAGCAAACGGTAATTAAAAAGTAACAGGAAGGACGAAAGGAACGCAATCAAAATAACCGAGTAAGGAACCACGTTGTGCTGTGTGTAATAGAAATTTAAAAGATTAGCACCAGCAATCAATAGCAGGTTCAAGCCTACCATGAAAAATATCCGAGCACTGTCCTGTATCCCCGTGTAACGAATAATTCCCCGATAACTTCCCGTAATCAAAATTGAAACAAGACCGCAGGCTGAATACAACAAAACACCCTGATCGGTATTATTTATTTCAAGATCGCGTATAGAAAAATTAAATCTCAGCAGGTAGCCTAGTAAAGCCGACAATGAAATAAAAAAAAGGTCAATCAGAATAATGACCCACCGAGGAAGTATCTTCAGGTTACGAATAATCTTCGTAATCACTGGTTGTCTTTTTTAGATCGTTTCATTGCGCCAAGAATTTTCTTTACGCCAAATACACCCCCGGCAGCTAATAAAATTTCAATCCCTGAAATAGGTACATCGGGGTTACAAGGTGGAAATGGACATGGATCTCCACCACCCCCTGGTTGCGCGTAAACAGGTTGGGTGGAAACAACAAGCACTACAACTGTTAGCACCAGCAGAAAGAAAACAAGAAGGGTCCTAAACTTATGGGTCATTTCTTTAAAATTCGTTGGTTGTATTTAATTCCTCCCCGCTGTATCTGAATAATATAGATACCAGCCTCTAATGAACTCAGATCAAATTGTCCCCTTCTTTCATCACCAGCCTTTTCCAGTTCAACCCTATTCATTACCGGTACACCCAGGGTATTGATTAATTCTGCCGAAACATCTTCCGTTGATTTAACACGAACTGAAATAATATCCGATGTCGGGTTTGGATATACAGTAATGGTGCTTTCAAAAACTTCTGTCATAACAGGTTTTTTGCCATCTCTTGTAAGATAAACTACAAATCTCTTATCTCCGAACGATGCTGGATCTGAGGTTACAGCAAATGAATACTGCTTTTTATCGGGAAGGATTTCTTCTAACGTATTCGTAAAACGATCCAACAGATACACATTCGTTTGTGCACTGAAATTCTCAAATTCCTGGAAGTTTATTGTGTACGATCCTTGTTTTACGCCTGCAATGCCTAATTTAATTTCTGTCGACTTTTCTGACTGTATACCAAAGGTATTTACAGCCAATCTCTTTTTATCAGCAGTAACTGAATACAGACTTATCACGGTATCGGATGGAAACTCATGAGCATCCATTCTAAGATCATAATCTGCTGTAGCACCCTCATGATTTAACCTGACAAGCACCTCATCCGAAGATTTATCTGAAACCAACTTCAATCGCAAATGATCAACCGGTTTCGCTGTTCTGAAAAATGTTGCCTGTAATACACTTGCCTGATCAGCCTTAATTCCCTCTTGCGCCCGCAAGTCAGGTGATCCGGATGCATCAACCCAAAATGCCTGACCGGTAGCGATGTAGCGAGATCCTCCATTGGTACTGGCACCACCCAGAGTATAGGATGCGTAATTACTAATTGAATTATCCCAAATGTAAATTGTCGCATCAATGCCACTTCTGGTCCATGCACCTGCTTCCCAATCGATTGGTGAGGCATACGGATTACCAACCAAATTAAATCCATCATTTGCTCCCGTGATAGAAGGATTCAGATCAACCTCACCTTTATTCAGTGGGGCTCTTAAGTTCCAGGTAGTAGGAGAAACATCGTTACGAACATAAACCGCATAGCCTCTGCCGGGTATCATGGTTTCACTATTTGTTCCTCCGGAACTCGGGAATGGTATGTACCGATTATTAACCGATGGATCAACAATGGTTTCGTCATACTGATACATGGATGTATTATTCAGTACACAACCGGTACATGGAGCACAACCTGTACAACCCGTTTGAGGAGGGAAACTGCTTCCGGTGAAGGGGCCAGTAATCGGAATTTCGCCCTGTAGGTCTTGCGCGGTAGGATTATCAACAGGGGTTGAAATGTATCGGTAAATCTTTCCTTCGGCATCCATATACCGTTGTACCGTAACATTTCCTGTAACATCAGCAGTGCCACCTAAAATTCCGATTCTACCATCTCCTCCAGATGTGGAAATCACGGTAAATACCATTGTGCCACCCGGGCCATCCGCATCGAAAGTCGCATCATCGTCAAAGGTCATTTCGCCCACCAGGTTCACACCTGCTGTCGAATTCAATTGAACATCCGGGTTAGCAGGCCCCTCCGCAATTCTAAGATCATAAAATGTTGTTACGGAAGTACCTTGTATAGATTGCGTTGTTGTGCCTGAAAATGTTATCCTTCTCGAACTATGATTAAACGTTCCATCATTAATCCAATTTCCGCCAATGATGTGATCAAATGCACCGGATGTGAATGTTGTTCCTGATCCGATGTTGATATCATTTCCAATCGTCAGATTCGTAACTCCCGTTGCAGAAGCAGATCCGCTTAACGTTAAATCTCCTGCTATCAGAATTGTTCCCGACTGCAATGTTTTAACTCCACTACCCGATAGGCCCAGATTTTCATACGCGTTGTTATGAACGGTTTGTGCCGCACCTGTATAGTTCACGGTGTTCCCGCTTGCAGAGGCAGTCATGTTGGCGATCCCGCTTGTACCACCGATATTTAAAGTCGCCCCCGCTCCCTGGGTTATACGTCCCGTACCGCTTAGGGCATTTCCGACTGTCAACGTGTTCGTATTCGTAAGAACAACCGCTGCTCCATTAACGGTTAGGTTCGTGATCGTGAACGTTCCTGTTAATGTTTGAGAACTGGTGTTAAATAATTGCACACCAGTACCTGAAGTAAAGGTTCCATTGTTCGTTATACCACCACGGAATGTAACCCCCTCATTTGTATTGGTCCATGTAGCCCCATTATTTATTGTTACCAATCCAACAAATGTTTTCACTCCTGTAGCTGAAGTAATAGATAAGATGCCGCTCGTACCGCCTCCTACTGTTGTAGTACCGGTAGTCGTAAAGTCGAATGCCCCAATGTTAAACGTTACACCATCGCTTACTTCCAAATTACCTCCTACCGTAGTATTAGCTGCCAATGTCTTGGTGCCACTACCTGATATTCTCAAATTATTATATCCTAACGCCTGAACCGTTTGTGCGGCTCC
>JBAQPU010000027.1:0-47636 GCA_049306095.1 Cyclobacteriaceae bacterium | reverse complement strand
CCTCCGTAAGGTCTGAAGATTGCATGGAGATGCCCTTCCTGGCAATCATCACTTCACGATTCAACTCTTTCCTCGAAATCGTAACCAACTCCAACCTTTTATTCTTCTTTGAAATCACCCAAATAATAAGAGTACTATTACTGATCCAGTATTCCACCAACACAGTTTGTTCGTTCAGGCTGTTTTGGATAGCCTCCACGGAAGCAGGCTCAACATTCGTCATGAGCGAATACGATGCATCACGTAATTTAATTTTATCCATGAGGAGGTCGTAGTTTTCCTGCGCCTTTATCAATTCAGATGAAAGTTGCTGAACCATGGTACTGGCCTGACCGGCCTTGTTAAGCTCGTTGGATAGTTGCTGAATTTTTAATTTTAATAATTGCTCCTCGTCCAGTAATTGCTGATCTGTTGTACTTTTTGCATCAATCTTGCGGTTCCCCAACATATCTAAAAAACTCCGTGCACGAGATTGCTCGTTGTATTGAAATGACTCAGCAACTGCTTCCTCGAGGGTATACCCCTTTAAGAATTTATACTGCTTAGCCAACAGCACAATCATCCGATCGAAGGCTTCGGTCTTCGTATTAACAAACATAGTCCTAAATTCCTCAGTCGATAGATTAGCCCTCATTTCATTAATTATGCCGATCGACCTCTGGTAGTGTATAAAAGCTGAATCGTACACACCACTCAATTCGTGAATGATGCCATCCAGTAAAAAGATTTGCCATTTTAAGTCGGCCTGCGCGGTTAATTTTGCTGCCTCATTTAAAAGTTGGCGAGCTGTACTGCGTTGATTCTTCCGGATTAAAATTTTCGCCAATTCTATATTGCTTTTTGCCTCCCCTTCACGGCTTCCAGTTTTTATAAAAATATTTTTTGACTGTTCAACAATGGCCCCTGCGCTGTCCAACTCTTGTCGCTGAAAATACTGTTCACCCAGCCTCAAGCCAACTAAAGCCACTCCGGTATGCGACCCTGATTGAAGATAATAGTCATACGCCTTTTGCAGGTTACCCAGGCGCATATTAAAAGAAGCAGCCGAACCCAGCGTATCACTCTCAATTTCCAGTTGAATTGAAAGTGCCTTGCGGTAATAAATGTTTGCCTTATCAGGATCGCCCAGTCGTTGGTATCCATCCCCCAGCCTCATGCAAGCGAAAATGATTTGAGGTTTAATGTTTATTCGCTCAGCTTCCTCCAGCGCCAGTATCTTATTCCGGATAGCATTTTCTGAATCGCCTCTTAAAAAATAAACTTCACTTGCTGCCTGTGCCTGCCTTCCGATACTCAGGTTTCTCTGCCTGCTTAGCTCCTGCGATTGGTTAATTAACCTTAAGGCCTCATCCAACCGACCTGTTTCGCGGGCTACAATTCCTAAAAGGAGTGTTGCCTCAATAACCCCAACGGTGCCATCTGTAATCTTAGAATAGAGATCATTTGCCCTGCGGGCCAACTCTTCTGCGGGCCTGAAATTTCCCAGGGTCATTTCAAGTTGAGCCAACGCCAGGTAGGTATCAGCAGCAGAATTTCGCTTGGAGTCTTTTACACTCTTTTCTAGTCCATCGATCATATCAAGTGACTGTTGGAGGTTTTTTCTTGAATTGATCAGATCACCGCTGTACCCCAATACCACGCCCATCAGGCGATAGTCTTCAATAAAATCTAATTCATTTTTACTTGCCGAGTCAATGTTTATGGCAGCTTTCAAATGAGTAATGGATTGCCTGTATTTTCCCTGTGTGGCATACGCGTGCGCCAGTTTACGCCTGACATCAGCTTCCATGCGCATATTCCGGTACAGTCCTAACTGTGGAGACAGTTTCAAGTAAGCTTCATAATAACCAATTGCTTCGTTATACTGGTTCTTATTATTGGCCTCATCTCCTCGCTGAATTGTTTTGGTAGCAACGATCGATGGTGAGGAGCAGGCAACTGCGAGTACGAGATAGCCGAAAAGGATCAGACGGCTCATTGTCAAAACGTATATTGTACAATCAGGAAATAGGAAGGATCGGCTGCGCTGGATTTTCCAAACAATGGAATGGTTACCGCCTGATCAATCCTGAATTGCTTTATCTGAAAACTGATTCCAGGGTAGTACTGAAATACCCATGAATTATATTCTTCCTTCACTCCATCATACTCATCGGCCAACGAAAAAAAATAATCCAGGCTGTTGCGAATCGCAATCCAATCGTTCAGGTGAAAATTAAAGTACCCACCCACCGAAAAGTTATTACCGGATTGAAAGGGTTTTTCTTCTGTGTCGGCCGGATCAAGAATTTTCTCGCCACCAAAAAATACTTCGTAGCTACCAAATACCGAATACGAAAAAGGGTAATGAACTTTGCGCAATCGAAGAACGGTATTAACAGAAGGCTCACCTGAGCCTACGGGTTTATCAAACTCCT
Source organism: Cyclobacteriaceae bacterium (assembly GCA_049306095.1). Classification (GTDB taxonomy): domain Bacteria; phylum Bacteroidota; class Bacteroidia; order Cytophagales; family Cyclobacteriaceae; genus UBA2336. The sequence continues at coordinate 45,219 of JBAQPU010000027.1, read as the reverse complement.
GATCGCTTTTGATGTTGGTAAAGTTTTTCTCTCCTGTTGGCAGCAACCCGGTAACGAATGCGGTAATGGATGGCCTTATTTCTGTTTCTGTCAGCAATTGATAGGCGACCGTTACATGCAAATCACTTAATCCTGTTGCCTCTGTTTTCCATTTCGAAACACCCACTTCACCCTGGTCTGGGGCTTCATACGCGACAGATTGATAAATCTGTTCAAACCTGTACGGAACCATTACTTCAACCTGCAGTCGATTGGTTATACCGTACATTAAAAATGTTTGGAAAAACCAGGCGTTCGCCCAAATGTTTGATTCGAGAGAAACCCGATCGCCCTTCTCATCGAAGATCTTATCGATCGTACTGTAATTAAGCGCCAAGCCAGCTCGAAAGAAACCTTTGTATTGCGTTTGGGGTTCGGTAACAATCGTTCTCTGCTTCATCTCGATAGGTGTCAGTTGCTCCTGAACCTGTCCGTTAACTAACAAGACAAGGGCTTGAAGGCTAACTGCAATTGCAATCATTTTCTTTGTCGCCATAGGAATTTATTTAGCAAAGACGTTATAGACTAAAGATGTATTAATAGAAAAAGGAGCTTCACTGGCTGCACCTGCCAGCGGAAAGAACAAGCGCTGGCGGAGCCAAATTTTAGGCGTTATCAATATCTCGTATCCAGGATTAAACGTAAATAACTCGGCCTTTGGCAGCGTTACTTTTAAACCCGTTGATTCATCCCAGCCTCCGGAAGATGTGCTTCCGCTTGCCAATAGCGACAAATCAAACCAAGGTGCCAGTTGCCGTTCAAACTCAACTGCAAAATGAATAGTACCGGGAAGGTGATACTTGTATGTTTCGCTCGCATATTCAAATTCATTGCCAACCAATTGATGCGACCAAGTGCTTCCGGTGCTCTCGGCCAACGGGTAGTCGTACAAAGCTGAAGCAGTGAAGGCGAAGCTATTGGTTCTGTATTTCAGTTGGCCACCCATGGTGGCAACAAGGGCATTGCTTCCCCAGGCTAAATTATAGCGGTAAGTAATATCTCTATAACCAACTTCTTCTATCAGGCTATGTTCGGGTTTTCCTTGCTGATCGTCACCAATAGGTATGTAAATACCGCCAATAACCATGAGATCAAGGGCGTTGGATGTAAACGGAGCCCTTCCGTGGATGGCAATCAGCAGATCGTCAACTCCATTTTTCTTTTGAATCTCGAAAAGGCGTGTAATCCTGGATGCATCCGTCATGATCACCTCTTCAATCCGTTGTGACTGGCGTTTATAGCTGGTAGCGACTTGAAGAGTCAGGTTTTCAAAAATTCCATACCGAAAATCAACATACCAGTTATGACGAACATACGACAGGCCTTCATCGCGAAGTTTGGTTGGCTCACCTGCTTCATCGTACCGCTTAGTAATAGCAGACAAGGCGTAACCTCCCTCTGCTCTGAATTGCCCGCGATGTAAGGTTAAAGGCCGATCAATGGATCGCTCCCTCATCCATACCGAGTCTTTCAATGCTTGCCCATATATGGATGTTGAAAGAATCAATAACAAAAAACTACTTAGCTTTTTCATTTTCCATTTCTATTTTTTGGGAGAGAAATAGGTTACAATACCCTCACCTTCTGTTCCAACCCATAGTTGCCCTTTTGCATCAACCGTTAACGCTGTTACATAGGTATCATCAAACTTGTCAACCACATACCGCATGGAGGCGCCATCATAGTAAAGAAGACCGCCCTGATCAGCAGCCATCCAAAGCAACCCGTTTCGATCTTCCACGATTGCACGAACCCAGTTGAAGGCGGTTGATTGAACCAAAGGCACCTGGTCAAAATTCAGGGCTCTGCTTCGCGTTATAAAATCCTGGGCAAAACCACCGAGCCAGACATTACCCCAATGATCAGCTGCAATGGCCGACACCCATGGGCCCGCAAGGCCATCGGCAACGGTGTAGGATTCAAAGGTGCCATCGTACAATTTTAAATCAGCCTCAGACCCTATCCAGAGTGTTCCTGTGTCATCTTTAAATAGGGCGTGGACATAATTGCAGTCACCACATGCATAATCGAAATGTTGTTCGTAACCACCAGAATAGTAAAGCTGGATCACTCCGTAACCGGAAGTACCAACCCAAACATCACCATTTTCAGCCTCCACCAGTGCATTCACCTCGACCCCATCAAACAGAGGAAAATAATACCAGGCAGTTCCATCAAAAAGGTTTAACCCGTTTTTTGTACCAACAATAATATTATCATCGCGGTCCTCAATTATGGTTAATATCCAATTGTCAGTAAGGGGGCCGTTATCCTCATTATAGTTTGTAAAAACAGATCCGTCATATTTCGAAATACCGGCCATTGAACCTACCCACACATTGCCCTTGGTATCAGCATATAGTGTGGTTATCAGGTTGCTTGGAAGGCCGTCACTGGTGGTAACGGGTATCCACTTCCCACTGTTCGCAATGGTTACTTCTCCCTCCTCCACACAAGCCGAACACGCAACACAAATGACAAGAAACAATCGTTTCATGGCTAGGTGATTTCTATTTTGGTCCTTTTTGCTCTTTCAATTCTTTCATATCAGCCTTAGCCATCTCTTCACTCATCAGTTCGAGCTGAGCCATTTGTTTCATACCTTGCGAGTACAGGGTACATCGGATATAATAGGTCTTTCCTGGATCGATCTGGTATTTATAGTGCTCCGGGTTAATGGCAAACACACCGGTTACAAACTCACGTTCGCCAAAATGAGAATACTGGGTTTTGTACCATTGACCATTGTGTACTTTTACAATTACCTCATCGGGAACCACGGTGCCAACAATTATTTCAGGGCCGCTTCCTGCAAATTTTTTTGGCCTGTAGAAATAAAGCGTAGCCGGGGTGCCGGAAGATGGGCCAGATGCTTGTGCCTGCGTTTTCGATTCTGAATTGGAATTAGAATCTGATTTTGGTTTTGAAAAAACATCTTTGGAACCATTCTCATATTTGATCAAAAAAATATCAGTCTTCTTCAGGGAGTAGGCCGGGCCGTTCTGGTTATCCCATTTTTTGTATTTAACTTCTTCAAGGCCAATCTCCAGAACCTTTGCCTTTATCTCATCACCGGTGGTGAGCAGAATCTGGTCTTGGGCCAACGACACAAACGGTAGGAAAAGAAAAAGGAAGATGATGTATTTTTTCATATATAAGGTGTTAAAATGTAATACCAAAATTTATCTGGAAAGTTGGACTATAGGTGATATCCGTTTCATCATTGCCCCCAGCAGGTTGGGTCATAATTCCCAAATCAATAAAAGGCTTGATTCCATTCGTTTGAAACTGAAAAGCCAAAGAGGCATTCAATCCGAAACCCGTACCGGGGCCAACAGTAGTATATTCACCTCCACTGTACGAACGATAACCAGTATAAATACCGGGTTTGATCAAAAGCTTTTCACCAGCATTAAGTCTGCCTTTTAACACCAAACCAAATTCATGCATCGTAACCACTTCATAGACATAGCTGTAATATGGGAAGCCTAGCATATAGTAGGCTCCAAACCCAAACCTGTTGCCCATAGCGGAGAAATAATGATCAAATTCAGATCGAATAAGAATTGTTTCACCGACCGAAAAGTACTGATCAAAATAGGCTGCATAGCCCTCCCCCTCAAACATATAGCCGACCGAAATACTAAACTCATTCCCTTTCAATTCTTGAGAAGAAAATTGAGATGAGACCGTTTGTGAAAAAGCCCATAGAGGCGTTAACCAAATAATCAACAAGAGCTTATTTTTTTTCATATAGATGGAGCTTAACGTAATCAATCATTTAATCCACATTTGCTGAAATGCCTTTCGCACAAGCTCTGCTGAATTTTTTGCATGAAATTTTTTCAACAGAACTTTCCGATACCCCTCAACCGTATTGTCACGTATATGAAGTTTCTCCGATATTTTGCGAGTTGAATAACCCCGTGATACCAAGTTCAAAACTTCAAATTCCTTTGGTGTGAGCATATCAGGTGCGATTGCCCGGGCAAGATGGTGCCAAGTGGCTCATTGCTGTTATTCCTGATGTTTCAGGTTTTAACACGCATGTTACAAAAGTAGGAAACCCCGAAAATCAGGGTAAAAAAATCAGTACTCTGATGGAGTTTTATGAAACTTTTCCCTGAAAGCCTTTGAGAAATACGACAGGTTTTCAAACCCTACCTGAAAGGCAATTTCGGATACGTTTCCGGCTTTTTGACGAAGCATATCGGCAGCCCGGTGCAACCGGTAATCCCGGATTAAGTCGCTGGCGGCATGACCAAAAAGTGCCGAGAGCTTCCGATGAAGTTGTACCCGGCTTATCCCCATTTCCCGTGATAGGCTTTCTACGGTTAATGAACTATCAGAAATACTTTTTTCCAGTTCCTGATAAAAACGTTTGATGAACCTTTCATCGGCAGACAAAATCTTTTTTGTGCTTGTCGTGTTCCCAGCTTTCGAAAATTTCTCGCGCAGCAGGGTACGTTGGGCAATCAGATTACGGATTCTGGCAGTCAGTTCCTGCATTTCAAAAGGTTTGGTCAGGTAATCGTCTGCACCTGTTTCAAGTCCCTCTAACTTAGGCTCGAGACCCGCTTTTGCCGTGAGAATGATTACAGGAATATGCGAGGTAATTTCAGATGACTTTACATCCCGGCAAAGTTCTATTCCGGTCTTTCCGGGCATCATCCAATCGGTGACAATGACATCCGGAACAAATTGAATAGCCATTCTTAAACCTTCATCGGCATTTGACGCTACCGAAACCTCAAATCCGTGAAGGTTATGCTTTAAAAAATACCGGAGTTCTTCATTATCTTCCACTACCAGCACCTGATGGCTGCCGGGGTGCGCTTGCGGATTGGCCGGCCATGCTATCTCGGTTATACTTTTGGCGGTGATTAAAGGTGCTTTCTCCACATCCTTAATGGTATCGCCAATCGAAACCGGGATACATACCACAAAACAAGAACCCTTTCCTTTAATACTGGTAACCTTGATTGTTCCCTTGTGAAGCTTGATGAGTTCGAAGGTAAGGGCCAGGCCTATTCCGGTACCCGGTGTATTTTCTGCTACCCGATAAAAGCGATCAAATATTTTTTCAATTTCCTTCTGTTCCATTCCAATGCCCGTATCTTCGACAGAAATCTCCAATACACGCTCATGTAACATTGCTGAAAACAATACTTTACCATTAGGCGGGGTATACTTAATCGCATTTGAAATCAAATTATTGATAACCTTTTCAAGAATGGATGAGTCGAGTGTTACAAACGCATTTTTATCTGCATACCGATCCGATAATTGTATCCTCTTCTGTTGCGCCAGCGATTGAAATACACTAACATGGGCTTTCAGAAATTCATTCAGGTTAATGCCGGACAAGTGCAACTCAAGCTTACCGGCATCAATGCGCGACAGGTCCAACAGTTGATTCACTAAATCAAGCACTTCTTTTCCATTACGCTGAATAGACGATAGGGCGTCAGGCTCATGCCCATTTATTTTTAACAACTCGACATTTCCCAAAATCAACGTCAGGGGGGTTCGAAATTCGTGCGAAATGTTGGCAAAGAATTTCGATTTAAACTCATCTAACTCTTTTAACTTCTCCAGTTCCAGGTGCTCCAGTTTAAGTTTAGCCCTTAACCTCTCCCTGTTCACGATGTTCATCCTTGCGCCTAAACCCGCTGCGATGAAGGTAACGCCATACAGCACATAAGCCCACCACGTTTTCCACAATGGGGGCAATACCACAAAGGCTACTTGTTTTTCCTGACTCGCAACACCCTGAGCATTGATGCCCCTGACTTTAAACACATAATTCCCGGGACTAAGATTGGTATACGTAGCCCTGCGCTTCAACGAAGGAGAAGTCCATGAGTCCTCAAATCCTACCATTTGATACTGGTAGGTATTTAACGATGGATTAGTAAAATCCAGCAATGAAAACTCAAACTCAATAATCTTATCAGTATTGGCCAACTCCAGTGTTTCATAGCCATGCAGTTCTTGATTGTTGTTCAATGTAATTTTATTGATCACTGTCCCTGCAGAGATATTTTTATCTTCAAATCGATCAGAAAAAAAAGAAATAAATCCATTAACACCACCAAAAAAATATCTTCCCGACTTCGTGACACAGGCCGCGCCTAAATTAAATTCATTGCTTAGCAGGCCATCCGAAACTGTGTATCGTTTGAAATTTCCTGCAGGATAATAACAGAGCAGTCCGGTATTCGTTGCTATCCACATTTTTCCGGAGTCAGGAACAATCGAATTTATAAACTCTCCTGAAAGTGATTCGATCCGTTCAAGTTTTTGTTGATGCAGCCTATAAAGGCCTTCATCTGTACCAACCCAAAGACTACCAAAGCCGTATTGGATTGCTGTTATCACATGCGAACCATACCGAATAAACTCGTTGGGCATTAAATCACGGGTGACCGGTACGACTGACCGACACAATCCCATTTGAGTACCAACCCATAAATAATTTGCGCTGTCGAAAAACAGTGTTCTTACATCATCATTGGGCAAGGTGAGTGTATCTTCGACAATAGGAGTAAAATGCTGAATGGAGCCTGGCTTGCCATACTCTACATCCGCAAAGATTCTTTTCAATCCGCTCTTTTGTGTTCCAACCCAAATCGTTCCAAATGAATCCTCCAACACAACTTCCACCAGATGATTATTCAGAGAATGATCGTTACCCGGAATTTTTTTAAAATATTTCCATCTATTTTTAAAATACCGATCGGTAACAGCCACTCCTCCACCATTCAGTCCGACCCAAATTTTTGAACCGATATGTACAGAGCGGATATAATTTGGTTGCAGCAAATCGTGCGGCTTTATTGGCATGAGGGTTGACTGCCTTTCTTTTCCGTCAATCAATAAATACAACCCGGAGGAATAGCTTGCAACAATTACAGTGTCACCTTTAGCGGAGAGACTGGTAATGTAACTGTCTTTTAATCCGGATGCTTCGCTATAACCAGAGAACAAACGAGCATGGCTATTTAATTTATTTAGCCCACCTGCCCAGGTTCCTATCCAAATATTTTTTCTTCCATCAACAAGAATGGTAAACGTCAAATCGCTGGTCAGGCTTCCTGCTTCTACTGACTTTGAATAACTTGTGAATACTTCAGAATCAAAGTCCAGGTAATTTAAACCTCCTCCGTACGTAGCTATCCACATTCCTTCATTTCCATTCAAACACAACCTCGCTATCCTGTCACTACTCAGCGAGTTCTTGCCCGTGATATGACGGTACCATTTCCCTTTATCAAGATTCTTCGAAAATTTTCCTAACCCTTTTACGGTTCCTAAAAAATATTCACCCTGTCGATTTTTAATCATCGACCAAACATCATTCACCAGCAATTGATCTTCAAACTCCTTTTCAAGGGGAGGTCTGGAAAAAACCCCATCTTTAAAAAAGAATACTCCAGCACCTCTTGTTCCAACTAAAAGACCATCGCGGTAATCAATCACTGAAAGAATATAATTTGAAACCAACGACCAGGTTGGCAAATCATACGGAGGAAGGGGCTCAGCACTATTGGTATATCTTGAAATTGCAAAATCTCTCCTGTCAATCTTTACAAGACCAGCACCTGCCGTACCAAACCAAATGTTACCGGATGAATCCTGAAAAGATGAACAGACAAGCAGGTTTTTTTCCAATAAAACTGTTTCAAATTTTTGTGTATCAGGGTTTAAAAGAGAAATTCCTTTTCCGTGACCAATCCAAATACGGCCAAAATCATCTTCAAGCAAACTCCATATTTGATCATCAGGAAGGCCCAGCGAATCGTGAGGGGCAGCGTCATGATATTTTTTAAACTCATAACCATCATATCGGTTCAACCCATCTTCTGTTCCGATCCACAGGTACCCGGTCCTATCCTGAATAATGCTTAATATCGTATTCTGTGAAAGGCCATTGTCGGTTGTAAAATGCTCAAACTTTGCCTGACCGGCTGCAACCGAATTGAATAGAAGGGGAATCCAAAAAACAATGAATTGCCACCGGGGAAACATACTATTAAGTTAGTGAGGGGAAACAAATTCCTCAAAATATACAATCATAATAAATGCACAGCCACCTTTCTCATACAATAAGGGAGCTGATAATACACAGCCCCCTTTATTTGACCGGCATCCAATAGCAAATTGAAGCAGTTCACTCATTTCCAGGCTTAACGGCATACAGACACGACCATCTCAGCATTTCTTCTGCTTTTACACGATTGTAATGACCGGCCTCCATTAAAAGAAGAATATCTTGTTCCGAATAGCATCCTTCTAAGTTCGGAGAGATTTTACTTGCTCCTTGTCCTTGCCTTCCAAAAGGCACACCTGATGTCACCATGGCAATTATCATTATGCCCAGTACCAATAAGAATTTAACTTTCGTTTTCATGGCTTTTAAATTTGGGTCTTTTGGGAATTAGTGTGAATACCTTCAGAAAGTCACCCCGAAAAGCTTAAAAAAAAATTAACTTTAACTGGGTTACATCCCCTCGCCTTAAACACTAATACCATATGACAGACTCTGAGATTATCAAGCTGATCAAAATGGGCGACCCTCTCGGCCTCAGCACCGCATACGGGATTTTCAGGAAAGAATTTATACACTGGATGATGCGTTTTAAGAAATGCGGTGAAGAAGATGCCCGCGAACACTACCAGGCAGCCATTTTAATCGTGTACGATAATATTCATGCCGGTAAGTTGGATAGTCTGCAGTGCAGTTTAAAGACGTACATTTTTGGGATCGGAAAAAATTTAGCTATGCAACAATACCGGGATAGTAACCGGCAAAACACTTTAAAGGCCGAATTCTATCTGCAGCACTACCTGCATGAAGAAGCTGAACCATTTCAGACAGAGGTGAACCTGGAAATTATAAGCCGCAGCTTTAACAAGTTGGGTGAACCGTGCCACGAGTTGCTGGAACAATATTATTTCAAAAGAAAAAACATGATTCAAATCGCCAGTGAAATGGGTTACAAAAATTCAGAAACAGCAAAAAATCAAAAATACAAGTGTATGGAACGGTTGCGTAAAATGGCCTTTGGAAATGAAACGCTGCCCTCCATTGATATTGAAGGAGAGTTTGGAATAAACGTAAAAGTTTAGAATGACCCTCCTGACTTAAACTATTGACAAGTAAACCAAGAAATTGAAAAAATATGAATAAACATTTAGCCGATACAGATCTGATTCATCGCTACCTGGAAAGGAGCCTTTCTGGTCAAGAAAAAGAAATGTTTGAGGAGCGCCTAAGGAAAGAACCGCTGTTGAAGACTATGTACCAGGAGCACCAGCAACTTATTAAAGGCATCCGATATGCCCATCTTCAGGGAAAGCTGGAGCAATTGAGAATCTTAGAAACAACACTTCCGCGCCTGAGGGGTAAACAAATACACTTGAACAATATTTCATTGCAGCGATACTGGAAACCGCTGGCAGCAGCCGCTTCTATTGCGTTGATTGCAGTTACCATTGTGCTCTGGAATCGTGAGGATGACCCAGCTCAACTTTATGCTTCCTATTTCGATCCATACCCCAACTACTTTGAACCAATCGTACGCAATGGAAAAGAGTCAATCACCAAACGTACACAGGCTTTTCAGGCATACGAAGCAGGTGATTACCAGCAGGCTTCGCTTCTGTTTAGTGAATTGTTGATCGAAAAGAAAGAACCCGGCATGCTTTTATTGCAAGGAAATGCTAATTTAATACTAGGAAACACAACCGAAGCCCGCAATAATTTCATTACCTTAATCAATGATTTTGATGACTATGATAATCAGGGTAAATGGTACCTGGGGTTGAGTTACCTGAAAGAAGGTAACCTGAAAAGTGCACAGTTGATTTTGCGGGAGTTGAGTGATACAGAGTCCTCGTATGCCGTCAAAGCAAAAAAACTTTTGAAACAACTTGATTAAATAAATTTTAAACCAAACCCCTCGTGCTATGAATGACAATTTTGAAGCAAACCAAGAAGTTTATTTTACCTTAAAGTTTTACAAAGGCGCACATCGTAACGGTACAGATGACCCTTTTAAATTTGAATTAGATTTCAACTATCCTTTCACCACAAATGATGCTTCTCAGAAATTACAACAGGAAAATGCTTTGATTGAGCCTGGAAATCTTAAAAAAACCATGGAGCCCTTTTTTGATCAACTAAAACTGTATTTTGAACTTGCAGATAATATAGTAAATAACAAAATCAATGATCATTTTCCGAATTCGAAAAATGAAGTTGAAGTTATTTCAAATTTCGAGCAGCTAAAATCAGCATTTGATACCTTGAGAAAAATAAAAGGCAATAAGTGCATTAAGCAGATTTCTATTAATCGTATTAGCTATGCACTTTTCAATCCGAAGGAACTTAATATCAGTACTAATTTTTCCTTCAACGATGATATAAAACCACCTAAAGGATCAGGTGGTCAATAGTATCTTTTTAAAAACCAAACTGTTAAGGCCAAACCCACAGCCCCCAGCGCCATACACAGGTACATTTTCCAACTGGCGCTGGTTTCAACCAGTTCATCTCCGTTGCTGTACATGACCAGTGCGGCCCACAGTTTGGGATTAGCAGTATATTCATCTGCTCCTTCCAAATAGTTTCTTTTGGCGTGTGCCAGGGCTTCGTCAATCCGTCCGCCTTCCGACAAGTCGTTATAAAAAGTTCTCACTAGTTTTGTTGAAACTTTATCGTTCAGCTTCCATAACGTTAATCCTACATTGGCACAACCCGCATGCACAAAACTATTGGCCATGCTCATCATACCCTCGCCCCTATAGTTTTTTCCAATGCCCGATTCACACGCAGTAAGCATGGCCAGCGAAGCTTTCAGCCGCAGGCGATACAACTCATACGAATGAAGCCTGCCATTCTCGGCTGAATCTGCCTCTGCTTTAAAATATAACTCTGCCGAATAATCACGTTCGGGATCACCCGCACCATGAACAGCCAGGTGAAGCAACTCCGCCTGAGGCGAAAATTGTTTAAAGTTAGCCTCGCTCGCATCCGAGCCTATTAAATACCTACCTTTCGAAAAATAAGTTGCAAGCACGTCCAACTCCGGTTCAATGGCAACGGAAGAATTTGTGGGAACTGATGACCGGTACAGCTCCCTGTTCGTATACCCCACAGCAAGTACCTCAGGCCGGTTTGATATCTTAACAAAAGGCTTTATCAGGATCGTGGATGAAAAGGAATAAGACACTACCTGTTTATTTAAAAGGTAAGGTAAATTTTTATAGTCGACTGTGCTATGTCGGGTTTTTGTTGTGAGTAACGCTTCAAACGGAACCTGGCTGATCAGTCCGTCCGGAATAATGTACATTCTTTTTCCTGTCAGTAGTTTCGTAAACGGTTTCACCAGTTTGTCATACAACCCATACCCGTATTGCTGGTAACGCTCAAACGCCAGGGTTTCATCCACAATACCATTGCCAGTAAAGTGCTTGGTAAAACTTTTCACCCAAGCTTGGATGGAATCCGTTCTCCCCAGTTTTAAAAACAAGACATTGTGATTATTCAATCCCAGCGCATATACATAGCTAGCGCCCCAAAAATATTCGATTACCGCGCTCTCATTAAGCGCGCTAAAGTTTTGCAACTCGTGAAGGGTGGGAGTTTTAGCTGAAAAGTTAGATGAATAAAAGGCCGGATAGCGTTGGTTAATTTCGGCTTTGAGTGATTGAACTGCCCGGTCTACTTCCGTAATTTTTCCCTGGAGGTATGAAATCCTGTTCTCATCAGGTATGTCACGGCTTTCCTCACGGTTCAATTGATCCTGTATATCGAAAAAGCTCGAACGACAATCGCGCAGTTTCCTGAGCAGACTGTCACCTTCTACCACACCAGAAAATTGCTCAGCCTCACGCATCGCCTTATGCGTTGACTTCATTCGGCTTTGCTCTAAAAAATAGAGCACTTGGTCATCGATCGAGTCTTTTAGCAGGTTTCGCGATTCAAACAACCAGGAAATGATTTCTTCGTACACATTGAATTGATTTTCATCATGGCTTCCAACCTTCGTTTCAAAAAAATCCAGCTTTGATTGTTCAATATCCAACGCATCACGATTGGCATTGAGTATTTTTTCAGCCTGCGAGTAACACTCGACAATTACTGTTGCGCGTTGGGGGCTACCCTCTCCAACAGCCATTTTCTTAAGAGTAGAGGCTTTTCCAAAAAATGCTTCGTACAGTTGGTAACTATTGCGCTTTTCTCTTCCGGAAGAAAATTCCGCAATTGCTCTTTCATAATATTGCAGAGCTGAGTCGTAGCGGGAACGCCTGAAGTAATGAGAACCAATAGTCATAAGTATTCCACCAACAACACTTCCTTTTCGAATACCCATCCTGGATGCTTCATGCAGTGCCTGCGAAAGGAAGGCCCTGGCTTTGGGATTATTAACGCGTGAATAAGCTAACCCAGTTTGCTGAAGTAGCGTAACGTAATTAATATGAATTGAAATAGTAATTTTTGAATAATAATTTATTGCTTTCTCATATTCCTTAATGGCAGCCACCAGGTCGCCCGCTCTTGCATAACACTCACCCTGATTATAAGTCATAATAGCCCGTGTCTCATTGAATTCATTCCCTTTGTTAATGTGCAAATTCAGACTCAGCGCCTTTTCGTAGAACTTTTTCGCTTCGGCATAGTTTTGCATATCACGGTAAATATTAGCGAGTGTTAAGTAAGTGCGCTCACGAAAAATAGCGTTATCGATTTCATCCATCAACCCCAATGTTTTTAATGCATAAGAAAGTGCCTTCACGTGGTCGCGTTGTGAGCGGTTAGTCGTTGCCAAACTGTAATACGTACGAGCCAACTGCATAATATCCTTTTCAGCCATTTGCTCCAAAATTTTTAAGGCTAGTTCATAGGTATGCTCTGCTAAAAAAAAATCATAGGTACTGTACTTATAGATGTCGCCCATGGCGATATAACACTTTGCTACTTCAGGATGGGTTTGTCCATATAAGCGAGTGAGGATTGTTAAACTCTTTTCAAAATAGCTCACCGCCATTTCAAAATCGTGGCCGACAGCTTCTTCATAGGTTGCCACCAAAAAAAATAAGGTGGCACGATCAGGCTCAGTACAAACGAATGGCTGCTGAAGACCGTCACGCAGCAATCGATAAACAATAGAGTCCCTTTCGGTGGATTGAAGGTCTTGGGCTATCCTGGCAAGCTGAATAAGTGCTTTAACGTAAAGCGAATCGGTAGCTGGTATTCCTTTTGATAACGCTAAAAATTGTGAGAACGACTCTTCCGGGTTTTGCTTCTGAAGGTTTATGGCTTGGGTAAATTGTTGCTGGTAAGATTTGTTTTGCGCGAAGCAACGCCCCGTTGCAAAAGCCAGTAGAGAAAATATGATGGCGATCCGCAGGGAAGATTGGCTCATACTTCAGCCAATATAAAAACTTACCTGAGTGAACGCAAATAATTGTTACGCCAAAAACTCATCCCACTCATCTCCATGATGACCGGAGAGTTCTTTAAGAAAGAGTGCGTAGGTTGGTTTAAGCGGCCTTTTATGGAGTGACATGTCTGCCTCTTCTGGCGTGTAGTCTCCCTTTTTTGCATTACACCTTTTACAGGCAGTCACCAGGTTAATCCAGGTGTGCTGCCCGCCTTTGGATGATGGAATGACATGATCCAACGTTAATTCTTTTCGTGTGCCGCAGTATTGACATTCAAAATTATCGCGCTTGAAAATATTCTGCCGTGTTAAGGTTACGCCTTTATAAGGTGCCTGAACATATCGGTTAAGCCGGATAACCGATGGCATCGGATAAGCCGCTGAAACGGAATGTAGTTTATACCCGTTGGCCGGCCGCACCATTTCACTCTTGTTCAGGTACACCAAAATAAAAGCACGCTGAACGGAACACACCATCAGCGGACTAAAATCCTGATTCAACACCAAAACACGACTGTTCATACATGAAAGATAGAATCAATCTTTCACAGAAACAAGATTGCAATAGCCATTTGCCTTTCGCAATCTCCTCAATCCGGAAGGATTCGTCTGATGGAAGAAAGCCTGTGAGTAATCACCTTACGCTCGGCATGAAAAATTCCCTCTTCGTTTAAGTGGTCTATCCTTACCCTGCCGGAACCATGGATAATACGATTGTCAGCTAACAGAATACCAACATGCGAAACCTTATTGTCATGGTTCTTAAAAAAAGCAAGGTCTCCGGGCACACCTTCTCTAAATTGAACTGCTTTACCTTGCTTCGCCTGTTGTACGGAATCGCGGTTAAGTTTGTATCCGGCAATCTTAAAAACCATTTGGGTAAATCCCGAACAATCTATACCAAACGGACTTTTTCCACCCCACAGGTATGGTGTATTTAAATAACGCTGCGCGGTAACTTTCAAAAACTCAGCATCGCGTTTAACTCCCATGCTTTTTGATTCACCGTTAAAGGCAAACTGCTCTTCCATTTTAAACAGTTCAGTACCCGAAATAGGAATAATACTGCCCATAACAATAGTCAGCGGATTCTTATTGTACAGAATACTGGTAGTAATGTCGGTTGTAATTTTAAAATCAACCCGGTTGATGTATTCAAAATGTTCTTTTGAAATGGTATGATGTTGGGCTGCATCCATCCAGCCTTCATACTGATCAAAATGAATTCTGATTTTCAACCACTTTTTATCCTTACTGTCCTGAAGCACTTCATAATGCTCGCCAAATAAAAGTTGTGTTACCAATTCAGCGCGATCAGAAGCCTCACCTCTAACCGGCACCATGCTGAGCCTGCAAACTCCAAAGTCGATACTTTCGGGGGCTACTCCTGCGTTGCTCAAATTTTCAGTCGGTTAAGTTCTCGTTTGGCGTCACGTTCTTTTATATTCTCTCGCTTGTCGTGCATTTTCTTCCCTCTTGCCAGGGCAATCTCCAATTTAGCAAAACCCCGGTCATTGATAAACATACGAACCGGAACAAGGGTTAATCCTTTTTCTTCCACTTTCCTTTCCAGTTTTTTAAGTTCCATTCGTTTCAACAGCAGTTTGCGTTCACGCTGCGCCTCATGATTATAATGAGTGCCTTGTGCATACGGAGTAATATTCACCCCCCTCACAAACAACTCGCCCGCATTAAAATAACAATATCCATCCTGCAGGTTTACTTTTCCTTCACGGATTGATTTTATTTCAGTACCGGTTAGAACAACACCTGCAACATATTTATCCAGCAGTTCAAATTCGTAAGATGCCTGCCGGTTTCGGATATTAATATCGTTCGAAAATCGTTTACTCATTCCTGCCGTGTAAAAATTTTAGCCAGCTTATCGCGCTTTAACATTTTTTGCCCTGTTTTTCCGACTGCAATAATACGATCGGCAACGTTGGCTTCATAGGAGCAAATGAGCTCATGTCCGTTGATCTCATCGATGCGGGCAGTGAAGATAATCTCATCTCCTACAAAAGCGGGGCCCCGGTGATCGATTGTAAGGGCTGTTCCAATTCCCTCTTCGTCCTCATCGCACATCTCTAAAACAAATTGGCGTGTCGACCATTCAATTTCCCGGGCTAGCGTAAACGTTGAGCACACCGGATGCACCACTTTACCCAGAAAGGCCGCCACATCACTCTCCTTTACTGTATAGCGCGTTTGCTTCGTATCTCCTCTTTTAAATATTGTTTTCAACAGGAATATCAGGTTTTTGTTAACTAACTGGCATGCGGGCGAACGGTGTTACGTCAAGCGCACAAAACTCGCCCCTTAAAAATTTGTAATGAGCAGCCATCGCAATCATGGCAGCATTATCGGTACAATATTCAAAGGCAGGAATATATACATTCCAACGCTTCTTTGCAGCCAATGCCTGTAAACCAGAACGCAACCCTGAATTAGCCGACACCCCTCCTGCTATGGCTACCTCCTGTATACCTGTTTGTTTACTTGCTTCTTCTAACCGCGTCAATAACATGTTCACTAAATGATGTTGAATGCTGGCGCAAATATCAATCAGGTTTTTTTCTACAAAGTCAGGATCCTCTGCTTTACGGTCGCGCAAGAAATACAGAAACGCAGTTTTAATTCCGCTAAAAGAAAAATCCAAACCGGGCATTACGGTTTCAGGAAACTTAAATGCAGAAGGATTTCCTTTTTGTGCATACGAATCAATCAGCGGTCCTCCCGGATAGGGCAAGCCCATCACCTTCGCAGCTTTATCAAACGCTTCACCGGCCGCATCGTCCTGTGTTTCTCCGATGACCTCCATATCCAGGTAATCGCGAACAACAATAAGTTGTGTATGCCCACCACTTACCGTCAAACATAAAAACGGAAAGGAAGGAACCGGTTTTTCAATAAAGTGAGCCAACACGTGTGCCTGCATGTGATTCACATCAATCAGTGGTTTGCTTAAACCCAGCGCCATTCCTTTTGCAAAGGAAGTGCCCACCAACAACGAACCCATTAAACCGGGGCCACGGGTAAAAGCAATCGCATCGAGTTCGGATGTTTTTATCTTAGCCTGCTGAAGGGATTCATCCACAACCGCTACAATGTTTCGCTGATGCGCACGCGATGCCAACTCAGGCACAACACCGCCATATTTTTGGTGGACAGCCTGTGAGGCGATAATATTATTAAGTACCTTGCCGTTTCTGATGACAGCAGCAGACGTTTCGTCACAGGATGATTCGATGGCGAGGATGACGGGACTCATGAGGTACAAATGAACGTGCAAGGTATCAAAAAACGATTTGCCAAAATACTGGTGTATACGGTAACCAGTATAATTTTCCTGCTCATCTCTTCCTTTCTCATCCTTCAACTACCCGGGGTTCAACGAGCGCTCGCAAAACAATACCTCGAAGGCTTTTCACAGATAACCGGTTTTAAAACAACGGTTTCAGGCATCCGGTTCTCTTGGTTCGACAGGCTCGTACTGGACCGTGTTCTCATTCGCGACAGCGAAAACAACAACATGATTGGCGTGAAGAAACTCATGGTCAATTATCATTTTTCAGATCTTTTTAGAGGAAGCCATATCAACCTGGATGCCGTGTACGTTGACAGCGCAACCGTATTTTTCACAAAAATCAAAGGACTTGATTCACAGACACGCCTAAACATTAATGAGTTTATTAACCAAATCAATCAACAGTATGCCGCTTCCGGAAAAGGAGGCAAAGCAAAACAAATTAACATTGGAGAAGCCATTGTTTCCAACAGCGTGTTTGCTTACGATAATACCGGCAAAGACAGCCTGCAGGGTTTTGACTACAACCACTTTGCGTTAACGATCCATGAAGCTCAACTCCAAAATTTTTTAGCCCTGGGCGATACCATTCAATTCGATGTTGCTTCGATGAATGTTGAAGATCAAAAAACAAAATTTGACATCAAAGAACTCTCTTCGTTTTTCAGGATATCACAAAAATCGATGGAATTCAGAGGGCTTGATTTGAAAGCAGGACAAAGCAACCTGTCTGATACGGTTATTTTCACATACCAAAGTCAGGAAGATTTAAATGATTTTATTAACCGTGTACAAATCAATGCCCATTTTACCAATACCATTATACATCCACACGATCTCGCGCTGTTTGCTCCGGCAGCAAAAGTGTTGCCCCACCCTGTTACCATTAACGGAAAAGTAAAGGGCCGCGTAAATAATTTCAGGTTGAACAATATGAAACTCGAAACCGGCAACAGCCTGCTGCAAGGGTCTGTTACGATGGACGGGCTGCCAGATTTTAATGAAACATTTATCGTACTCCATCTTAAAAACTCCAGGATCGATTTCCATGACCTCTCCACTGTACTGAATGAAAACGCCATCAACCGGCTGACCCCGCTGGGTGTTCTCTCGCTACAAGGACAATTTTTAGGATACCCCACCGATTTTGTGGCCACCGGAGATTTTTCAAACAATCTGGGTCGCATCATTTCAGACATTAACCTGAAGGTAAATGAAACCTCCTTCGAGAAGTCTTCATACAAAGGGAAGATCAGCATGATTGACTTTAACCTGGGAAAATATTTTAACGATACGCTTACCTTTCAGAAGGTGAACATGGATGGCCGCATCAGTGGTTCCGGCTTCACCCGAAGTACGGCTAATTTTTCCTTGGTTAGTTCCATTCAATCCATTGGAATAAATCACTATACCTACCAGAATATTCAAACCGATGCACGGTTCTCTTCACAGTTCTTTAATGGCGAACTAAAAATTCAGGATCCCAACATGATGGTGAGGGCAAAGGGATCTGTCGACTTAAGGAATAACTTAAACCGGATTAAACTACAAGCCACGCTGGACACCGTTAACCTGGATGCTGTCAATCTTTCTTCAAAGAAGTTATTCTTACGCGCATTGGTGGATATCAACCTGACCGGTCTGCAACTGGACAGCCTGTCGGGAGATGCACGCGTAAAAGATCTGACGGTAAACTATAGTAACGAATGGATGCACCTGGATGACCTTACGCTTCATGCCGAACGGGACACGGAGCAACGTCAACTGGTTCTAGAATCTGACATCCTTCATGCAAAGGCTACTGGAGATTTTTATTTTTCAACGCTGTTCACAGACATACAAACCTTATTGAATGAGTTTTATCTGAACATTAAAAACAATCAAGAGCAGATTCAAAACTATTATCAGCATAAACTACTACAGCCTACAGTGTACGAAGCCAACTTCGACATTGACATAAAAAATATCAAACCCGTTTCAGACCTGCTAAAACTCAATGTAAAGGCCGGCAGAAACATCAACATCCAGGGAAAGTTTTCCAACGGAGCCACCACCCTTATTCACGCATACACCAATATAGACTCGCTTCGTTATAATAATGTACTGCTAAACGATACCGAGTTTGAAATCAATGCATCAAAAGTTTCAAACCACCCTCAAACGCTTGCCATGCTATACGTTCAATCGGCTACACAACAGATTGGGGAGTTAAAAACAAAAAATTTCATATCGGAAGCGATTTGGGACAGCAATCATGTCGACTTTAATATTGGTATTGATCAGCAGGCTCGCGATCACCACGTGCAGCTCAATGGAACGGTTGACTTTCGCGACAGTACCGAAATTCGATTTGATCAAACATCAAAAATTCAACTTCTCGAAAAAATCTGGGAGATTGATTCATCCAACTTAATTTCTGTTAAGGGAAGAGAGTGGGCCTTTCATACGTTGAAATGGGAAAGCCAGGAACAAGTGGTACAGATCAATGGTCGCATTTCTGATGACCCGGCAGAAACACTTGTTGCTGCTGCGGAGAATTTTGACTTAAGCTCGGTAAACAGTTTGACCCAACGGCCGTTGAGCGGGCATGTGGATGCTGAAATAACCGTATCGAACCTCTACCAACAACTTACCCTGCAGAATGAAATTGATATTCACGAACTTAAAGTAGACGATTTTCTGGTTGGCAATATAACCGGCAACAATGTGTGGGATCCGGATGCCAAAAAGTTTATGATTGAATTTATCATCGACCGGTTGAATACAAAAATTGTAAACTGCACGGGATACTACTCCCCACTGAACAAGATCAGTCCCCTTGCTATTTCGGCAAACCTGGAAAAAGCCAACCTCAAAATCATTGAACCCTTCATTGAACATATTTTCAGCAACATAGACGGAACCATGTCTGGCACGTACTCCATAACTGGCACCCTTCAAAAACCCATTTTAAAAGGAGAAGCACAAATTGAAAACGGCCAGATAACAATCGATTACCTGAAAACAGTTTACCAGGTTACAGGAACCATTGGGTTAAGACCCGAGGCCATCTCGTTCGAAAACATTGAACTGACAGACGGACTGAAAAACAAAGGCAAACTTGAGGGTGAAATCAGCCATGTTAACTTTCGCCAAATGCAAGTCAACATCAAAGCACAGTTTAGCGACTTTCAGCTTCTCAACACCACCATACGCGATAACGAACTTTTTTACGGGCAAGGCTATGGAACAGGAACCGTTAGTATCATTGGCCCTGTCAATAACCTGATCATCACAGCCGATGCCACAACCCGTAAGAACACAAGAATCTACATACCCATCACCGGAAATTCTACGGTCGAGCAAAAAGAGTTTATCCATTTTGTTAACATGAATGACTCGACCTACCAGTCAACAGTGGTGTTGCAGCCCACAAAAAAAATCAGCATAACGGGCATCACATTCGATCTCAATTTAAACGTAACGCCCGATGCCTACTGTGAAATAATTTTTGACATTAAATCGGGTGATATTATCCGGGGCCGGGGCAACGGACGGGTTAAACTGCAACTCGATACGAAAGGAGAATTTAATATGTTCGGCCCGGTAACATTTACAGAAGGTGGATACAATTTCACCCTGTATGACATCATCAATAAAGAATTTACCATTGAGCCTGGCAGCAGCATTACCTGGTTTGGCGATCCGTACCAGGGAGTCATGAAAATCAATGCCTCTTACAATCAATTAGTGTCGTACGCGCCCATATTAAATGATCCAACACTGGAGTCGGTTCCGCAAATCCGCAGGAAATATCCTTCGCAGGTATTGTTGGAATTAGACGGCCCCATGCTTTCGCCACAAATTGAATTCGATATCATCGCCAAAGATCTTCCAAAATCAATTAACACCGAAGATGGCAGAACGGTACGACTGGAAGAATCATTTGATGCTTTTAAAAATAAACTTGATGAGCAGGAATTAAAACGGCAGGTATTCAGCCTCATTGTACTCCGGAAATTTTCTCCTCCGGATGCCTTTAATACAAGTGGTACGCTTGCAGGCAGTGTAAGTGAACTTTTTTCAAATCAGCTCAGCTATTGGATGAGCCAGGTGGATCAGAATCTTGAAATTGATGTGGACCTGGGAAACATGGATCAGGATGCTTTCAATGCCTTCCAACTTCGCCTGTCCTACACGTTCCTGAACGGCCGGTTGCGCGTTACACGCGAAGGAACCTTTGGCAACCAGGATAACTCAAGTTCCAGCACGAGCTCTTCCGGAAATAATGGAAGCAACTTATCATCGGTTGTTGGTGACTGGACGGTAGATTATTTGTTAACACCCGATGGAAAATTTAAAGTGAAGATGTACAGCCGCGCAAATGTGAACCCTGTAAACACAAGTTTGAATTCACAAAATGCCATTACCACCGGAGTGAGCCTTCAGTACACACAAAGTTTTAATGAACTAAAGGATATTTTAAAATCTAACCGCGATAAGAATAGAAAAAGAACGAAGGAAGATACCAACCTGAACGAGGAAGCAATCAAAGAGGATGATGGGAACGAGTAAACAAGGACTTGCCATACTACTGATCATCAGCATCTCTCCTGCCCTTTTCGGGCAATCGGATTCGACTCAACACCTCAACAAAAAAAGACTAAAGACCTTCATCATTACATCGGGTGCTGCGTACACAGTAACACTCATCGGACTGAATGAGCTTTGGTATGGCGATTCACAAAAACAAGCCTTCCACTTTTTTAACGACAATGCCGAATGGAAACAGGTTGACAAGATCGGTCATTTTTATTCGGCTTTTTATCTCAGTTACGGTACATCTGGAGCCATCAGGTGGTGCGGTGTTCAACAACGAAAGGCTGATCTTTGGGGATCGGTTACCGGTTTTTTAATTATGCTGCCCATCGAAATTTTTGATGGCTATTCGGCCAACTATGGAGCCTCCACAGGCGATTTACTGGCGAATGCAAGTGGGGCAGGCTTTTACCTGGCGCAGGCTGCCTTGTGGAAGGAAATTCGAATCAGGCCAAAGTTCTCCTATCATTCCACCGACTATCCACCCCTTCGGCCCGATGTGTTGGGCGATTCCTTTTCCAGCAAACTACTGAAAGACTATAACGGACAAACCTATTGGCTGTCGTTCGACCTGGATAAATTCTTTCGCTTTCCCAAATGGTTAAACCTGACCGCAGGCTACGGAGCCGAAGAGATGGTGTATGCCCACGACAACAGCAATGCAGAAGCAGGCTATCATGCCTACCGTCAATATTATATCGGATTAGATTTCGATTTAACCGCTATCAAAACACGATCGAAGGCTGTAAAAACCTTATTGGATATTGTTAGCATGATTAAGTTACCAGCCCCCACCTTAGAGTTTTCCTCGAAAGGGGCACGCTTTCATGCCTTTTACTTTTGAAAGAAAACACCTTAAGATTGCAGAGCCGACAGTAATGGGTTATGTTAAATCAGGCATACCGAAAACCACGATATAAAAATTATCTTTAAATTAATCCATCAATTAACACATGGACTACTTCAGTTTTATTAAAGAATATTCAGAAGAAATCGGGGGCCAGTTTACTTCCTATGATTCCTCCAAATCGGTTTTTGTTGTACCGGTAGCAGAGGGCCGGTTTCAAACTGTTCTTTTATCGCTCGATAAAAGCAAAGCCTCCGGAAAGGAACGCGGAGTGATAACCTCTAAAGTTTGCGAGTGTACCACCCTGATGGATCTGAAAATCCTGCTGGAGAAACATGCCACGTTTGACTATAGCCGATTCATCATCGAAAATAACACCATTAAAATTGAAGTGACCTTTCAGGCAGAAGGAACAACACACGATGAAATAAAATACATGATTCAGGAGGTGGCATCACTGGCCGATTCGTATGAATTGAAACTCACCGGTAAAGACATCAATTAAGAAACCAACATAACCCTCATTTCGTTACTTTTGCACAGCAAGCCGCCTTATCGTGGCGCCAAAAGGCGCCAAGGAAAGTCCGGGCAACATCGGGCATCGTACCATGCGAATAGCATGGGCATCGAATGGGCAACCACTCGTTGACAGAAAGTGCCACAGAAAACAAGTAGCCCTGACGGTAAAACCGTCAGGGTGATAGTGAAAAGGCGGGGTAAGAGCCCACCGTCCTGAATGGTAACATCGGGTGTACGGCAAACCTTACGAGTTGAAAGGTCAAATAGGTGGCGCTTCTTTGGAGATAGCGGCCCGCTATCCTCGTTTTGGCGGGGGCGCCATGGGTAGACCGATTGATCCGCCAGCTGGCGGACGAGATAAATGATAAGGGCCCCGTTCCGATACAATCGGATCGGGGAACAGAACCCGGCTTACAGGCTTGCTTTTTTATAAACTTCCAACCTGTTGGTTTAACTACCAACAGGTTTTTTTAAACTTACACCATGGCAAAAATTTTAATTGTGGATGACATGCAGGCTATACGTAACTCGCTGCGCGAAATCCTGACCGATGAAAACCACGAAGTGGCCGAAGCTAAAGATGGTGAAGAGGCCTTGCGGAAATTAAGTGACGAATATTTTGATGTCGCCTTCTGCGATGTAAAAATGCCTAAACTCGATGGCATTGAATTGTTAGAGAAGGTGAAAAAAGCTGGGATACCTACCCCGTTCATCATTATATCGGCACACGGTACAAAAGAAACTGCGCTGGAATGCATTAAGCGCGGAGCCTACTTTTTTATTCAAAAACCGTTTGAAAGCATTGAAACCATTCTGATTCACTTGCGGAATGTTCTCGAGCGCAATTCGCTGAGAGAGGAGAATAAATCACTAAAGAAAAAGATTAACAAGGGTTTTGATCTGATTGGTGATTCTCCTGCTCTTTCACAGGTAAAAGAAATGATTGAAAAAGTTGGCGTGACCGATGCCCGTGTACTCATCACCGGCCCCAACGGCAGCGGTAAAGAACTGGTTGCGCGCAATGTACACGCTAAAAGCAAACGGTCAGACGCCCCCATCATTGAAGTAAACTGCGCGGCTATTCCATCGGAGTTAATTGAAAGCGAGTTGTTCGGCCATGAGAAGGGTTCCTTCACATCCGCCATCAAACAACGGATCGGAAAGTTTGAACAAGCCGAAGGCGGCACGCTTTTCCTGGATGAAATCGGAGACATGAGTTTATCAGCACAGGCTAAAGTACTGCGTGCCCTTCAGGAAAATAAGATTACACGCGTGGGTGGCGAGCGGGAAATCGCAGTGAACGTTCGCATCATTGCCGCTACCAACAAAGACCTGAAAAAAGAAATTGAATTGCAGCGGTTCCGCGAAGACTTGTATCATCGGCTAAGCGTGATCGTAATTAAAGTACCTTCACTTGACGACCGAAAAGAAGACATACCACTTCTGGTCGATAAATTCCTGCAGGACATCTCGGAAGAGCATGGCTCCAAAAAGAAGAAAATCGAAGGAAAAGCAATTTCAGCCTTACAGGGCCATCAGTGGACCGGAAACATACGGGAACTACGAAATGTAGTTGAAAGGCTGGTGATTATGTCGGGAGAGGAAATTGGGGCCGAGGATGTGAAAAAATACCTTTAAACCTTCTGCACAGTTACTTTCTTAGCGGGGACTTCTTTTTTGCCATACGTAGGGCAAGTGTACTGGCTGCACGCTGAAATAAACCCTGCAAGAAGTAAGAAAACAATTAACTTTTTCATCGAAGTGGCTTTTAATCGAAACAAAAATAGAAGTCTTTCGGAACAAAACAAATCCTGCCGACAGGTATGACCATTAAACTGCCACAATGGCTATTCAACCATCAGGTTGCACCCCCGAATATCCGAATTATCGAGCCTGCCCATAACCTCAAAAGAGCCATCGGAGTAAACCTTACCGGCATCTTCTGTTTCAATAAAGGCTATTGAGCGGATATTAGCCAAATCAACAACATTTAGCCCTCCTGAACGCTCAACCAAGCCTTTTTCAAAGGGGTCTCCAACTTCACGAACAATTATTTGCATGCCGGGCGGACAATAAAACCGATCTCCTCCTTTCGTGTAGGCTTGCGACAATAACTCCGTCATCCCATACTCGGAATAAACGGTATCAATATTAAAGTATTGCTTGAGTTGGCCATGTAATTCCGGGCGTGTCATTTCCCGTCTTCGCCCCTTCATCCCTCCAGTTTCAAACACCAGGCATCCGCTTAAATCGGGGCGAAATTTTTCAGCTACATCCAACAAGGCAAAGCTTACACCCCACAGGATAATTTTCTTATCGGTTCGTTTTTTTAGTTTTTCAATATCCTGCAGCAGTTTGTCATGTTCATACAAATAAAAGCCCGAATATTCCGATTCACTTTTCTGAATAAAGGATTGGATCATCGCCACCAGCGAAGAGTTTTCGCGCTCCAGGTAAGAGGGCATCAGCGCAAGAATATGGTAACGGTTAATGGGGCCGAAAAAGTGTGTAAAGCATCTCTCCGCATTCTTGAGGTAATACTCTACGTTTTCGATGTGATGAATACTTGTTGCAGATCCTGTTGTACCGCTGCTGGTAAAAACTGCCTCATCCTTCCAACTGCCTGTTTTAAGAGCGTGATTTTTAAAGAAAGAGATTGGTACAAAAGGAATTTGCCCGATCGTACTAATGTTTTCAATTTTTACGCGCAAATGGCTAAGATAACCGGCATAAACCGGGTTATGAATCGCCTGAAATCTGAATAAACGTATGGCAATATCGTTTATATTGGCAGCGTTTACTGTTTGCAGTGCAGACTCAAAACTTTTAAAGTTATCCAAGCGTTACGTATCTTGTCCGCTCCAAAAATAGTGTATGAAGGTAATTAAGGGCCTGATTTTATTTTGTTTTTTAAGTGTGGGAATAAGCGCCTGTTTTGATGCCCCCGTATTTGATATCATTCCTGAAATATCATTCAAAAAAATTCAATTTAAAGAAGTAGCGGGCCCTGCCACCAATGATTCTTTGATCTTGTACCTCGACTTTAAAGATGGCGATGGTGACTTGGGGTATTATAAAGATGCCCTTGACGAGCCGTTTAACGCTTCATTCTATTACCTGGCCACCGGTACAGATGCCGATGGCGATTTAAAAAATGATACTGTTCGTGTGGCTACGCAACAGGTCTATGACGACAAGGATAGGCCTTACATTCTTTTAAAATCAGATGACCTTAACGGAAAATTAATAACCAACAGAACCCGACTGGAAGCCGGGTATGGCTACCTCCCGGTTTATGATCCGAATAGCTGTGTCCATTATGCTGATGATGAACTACTGGTACCCGAGGAAAGTATTGATAACACCTATAATATTGTTGATACCCTTACAGGCCCCGGAGGGATTTACTACCTGGTGCGAAGTGAACCCCTGTTATACACGGCTAATGTCAATCATAACAACATTGATGTTACCTTTTGGGTATTTGAAGGAGGTAATTGGGTTAAGTTTGATTGGCTTAAAGAATACTGCTTTCGTTTTGATGCGAGGTTCCCCGTATTGTCTGACAAAACCGGCCCACTGGAAGGAACAATTCGCTACGCCATGCCCAGTACGGGGTTCTTACCTGAGTTTAACATCAAGACATTAAAACTCAGGGTAAAAATCCGCGATCGTGCGTTGCATGAAAGCGAAGAAATTGAAACCCCTCAGTTTACGTTAGACGGAATAAAAGTCAAATAGCATTTCTTTCAAGACCTATTCTTCTTCTAGGCTTTCAAAATTTTTTCCAGTTCTCCCTTTGCCGCCAATACTAAGTCGGCCACTTCCCGTACAACACCCTGCCCGCCTTTCGCCTTTGTTACCAAATCGGCTTTATCTCTCACATAACTAATCGCATCGGCAGGGCAAACTGATAGTCCGCAGTCTTTGAGTGTACCCAAATCATTGATGTCATCTCCGATGTAAGCTACCTGCTTCTTTTTTAGTTTGTAGTAGGAAACCATTTTTTCAAAAACCTCCCGCTTATTCATAATGCCCTGGTGGCAAAAATCAAGTTTCAGTTCCGAAGCCCGGTTACTGACAACCTTTGAGTCACGGCTGGTAATAATCCCCACAATAATTCCAGCCTTCTTCAGGTAGCTGATCATGGACCCGTCCTTAACATTAAACTGTTTCGTTTCATTCCCGGCATTATCATAGATGATTTTGCCATCGGTGAGCACACCATCTACATCAAAAAAAATAGCACTAATGCTACTCGCTTTTTTTACCTGCTCTTTTGTGTACTGGTTTAAAATCTGTTTCAAATCCAGAAAGAATTTTTTTATCGATTAAGTCCGAAATTAGGAAAAGCTTTCTACATTAAGCGGATAAATCTGCCAGTTCATGAAAAACGTAAGGTTTTTTACTTCCCTTTCAATAACACTTATTTTGATTTACCTGTTTAACAACAGTTGGCCGTTGGGCGGAAACAGGATACCACCCCTGGGAAAATTTCTTGACCCGTTTCATGGATTCTGGCAAAACATGGAGTCGGAGAATTATTCAGGCTCAAGTGAACTCACCATTCCCGGTTTGAAAGAACCTGTAACGATAGTGTACGACAGTCTGCTGATACCACACATTTTTGCAACTAGCGATGAGGATTTATACCTGGCACAAGGATATATCACTGCGGTTCATCGTTTATGGCAAATGGAGTTTCAAACCCATGCCGCAGCCGGTCGGTTGTCGGAAGTACTGGGCGAAGGGCCCAACGGTGCAATCCTTGATCTTGATCGCGGTCAACGCAGGGCGGGATTAGGCTATGCAGCCAACCACGCTGTTGACATGATGAATCGGGATTCTACCATACGCACGGTAGCAGAAAAGTACACCGAAGGAATCAACGCCTACATTGCCACGCTCAGTTACAAAAACCTTCCCATTGAATACAAACTTCTTGATTACAAACCAGAAAACTGGTCTACCTTGAAGTGTGCGTATCTTCTGAAGCGAATGGCCTTCACCCTCAACAGTGGCGACAAGGATATTGAAATGACTAACGCGTTGAAACTTTTCGGAAAAGAAACACTCGATTTGCTGTACCCTGATCGTGAGCCTGCGACCGACCCGATTGTTGATAATGCCGGCAACTGGAAATTCAACCCCATAAAACTCGACAGCGTACCCCTTGCCCTGCCCGATGAATTAATTAAGATTGATAAACTGCCGGGAGCCGACCCCACAACCGGAAGTAATAATTGGGCGGTAAGTGGATCAAAAACTGCAACCGGATTTCCTATTCTTTGCGGTGATCCTCATTTAAATTTATCCTTACCCTCCATTTGGTTTGCGATTCAATTAACAGCCCCAGGTGTAAATGTTATGGGTGCCTCATTGCCAGGTTCACCGGCAGTCATCATCGGATTTAACGACTCGGTTGCCTGGAGTGTAACCAACGCACAGCGCGACCTGATTGACTGGTTTAAAATAACCTATCAGGACTCCACAAAAAACAAATACAGGCTCGATAACCAATGGGTCGAAACCAAAAAAGTTGTAGAAGAATTTAAAATTAGAGGAAAAGAAATCTTATATGATACCGTAGTATATACCCATTGGGGACCTGTACCCTATGACGAAAATTATCATGCCGAAAATGAACTAAAGAGCTATGCTTTTCGCTGGGTTACCCACGATGGAACCGAAGAACTGAAGACATTCTTCCAACTAAATCGGGCGAAGAATCACACCGATTACATGAAGGCGGTCGATTACTATGGGGCACCCGCTCAGAACTTTGCCTTTGCATCGGTTAATGGCGATATCGCCATGCGTATTCAGGGTAAGTACCCCGTTAGAAGGAAGGATGAAGGAAAATTTGTTTTGGATGGTAGCAAGTCATCTAACGGATGGCAAGCATTCATTCCCAATAAACAGAATATTATGTACAAAAATCCTGAACGAGGTTTTGTAAGTTCCGCTAACCAGTACCCGGCCGATTCCACCTATCCGTATTACATTACTGCCACCAGTTACGAAGCCTATCGGAACAGGAGGATTAACCAGGTACTTCGCGAATCGAACAACATTACGGTGCAGGACATGATTAAACTACAAGGCGACAACTATAATTTAAAGGCAGCCGAAAGCTTACCGATGTTCCTGTCCATGCTCAACCCTTCCACCTTGAATGAAGAAGAGAAGAAAGCATTTGACCTGCTGAAATCATGGGATTATTTTAATGAGGCTGATTCAGAAGGCGCCTCTTATTACGAAGCCTGGTGGGACAACCTGATGCCCCTCCTCTGGGATGAACTGCGGCAGGACAAAATAGCGCTGCAAACACCTACCACCTATAACACGATTAAGCTTATTAAAGAACAACCTAATCTTAGCTTCTTTGATATTCAGGGTACCGATGCCAAAGAAACAGCAAAAGAGGTGATACAACAATCTTTTAGCAAGGGCGTACAAGACATTTTAAAGTGGAAAGGGGAGCACGAAAACAAGGCATCCCAATGGGCCGATTATAAAGACAGCTATATGGGTCACCTTCTTCGACTTCAGCCGTTCAGTATTCATGTTAAACACGGAGGAAATCATGACATTGTAAATGCGCACTCCCGTACCCACGGGCCATCCTGGCGAATGGTGGCCAGCATGGAGAAAACTGGAGTTAAAACCTGGGCAGTTTATCCTGGGGGGCAATCGGGCAACCCGGGCAGTTATTATTACAATAACCTGATTGATCGCTGGACGGCTGATCAACTCTACCCGATGGTTTTCGTAAAAACACCGGGTGAAATGAAGGACCATTCATTATGCTCAACCACACTCAACCCCGTTTCGAAATGAAATTTTTTATTCAGTTACTTGGCATTGCACTCGTTGCTTTCATTCTTGAACTGTTTATGCCCTGGTGGTGCGTAGCAATAGCCTCCTTTGCAGGAGGTTATGTATTAAAATCAAAGCTAAATTTCCTTTCCGGATTTTTAGGGATTGGATTATTGTGGTTAGTGAAGGCAGGATTGATGGATGCTTCAGGATCAACACCGTTGGCCGGTCAAGTTGCTGAGATTTTTAGTTTGAACAAGCCTCTGCTTTACCTGGTTACCACACTGATTGGTGGACTCGTTGGGGGCTTTGCAGCAATGAGTGGTGCCGCACTAAAAAAAGATAAGCGTTAGTCGGCTGGCAATAAAAATTGCTACAATTTATTATCAGGGTTACGTTAGTTTTGAACCAACCTTTATATTTGCATTCCTTTTCCGGGAGAAAAGGGCTTTTTTAGGCTAAAACAAAACACTGGAGAGGTGGGTGAGTGGCTTAAACCAGCAGTTTGCTAAACTGTCGTACATGTCAAAGTGTACCGGGGGTTCAAATCCCCCCCTCTCCGCAGATGGCGTAGAAAAAAGTAGTGGTGAGTAAAGACAAGGACATGGTCCGATAGCTCAACTGGATAGAGCATCAGCCTTCTAAGCTGACGGTTCGGGGTTCGAGTCCCTGTCGGATCACTTCAATATTTTTCGGGGGTAGCGCACCCGTTGATCAGAAGGATCAAAAAAAATTAAAAATAATAAAACATTGTTCGGGGCGTGGCGCAGTCCGGTAGCGCACCTGGTTTGGGACCAGGGGGCCGCAGGTTCGAATCCTGCCGCCCCGACAAAAACAAAAGCCTTACGCGAAAAGCGAAGGGCTTTTTTATGAACTACACTGTTTACATACTATACTCGGATCTTTGTAAAAGATTCTATTCAGGTCAAACTCAGAATTTTGATAATCGCCTTCATGAGCATAATGCAGGAGAAACTCCTTCTATTAAATCTTGCAGGCCATGGCGGCTCGTTTGGAGCTTACTGGTTGAATCCAGATCGGAAGCCGTCCTCCTTGAGTCAAGAATTAAGAAGCGGGGAGCTAGAAGATTTCTTTTTGACAACAATATCAATTGGTAGCGCATGGCGCTGTGGCGCCAGGGCCGCAGGTTCCCCCGCGAAACGCGGGGCTGCCGCCCCGACAAAAACAAAAGCCTTTCGCGAAAGCAGTGGGCTTTTTTTATTTTCATAAAAGACTTCGACCAATCTTTAAACAGCAATCTCCCGCGAAATGTGGTATTCCGTATCCAGCCTAACTCCATTAATTTAACACTCGAGTTGAGTCATGTACAAAGCTTTATTAAAACCTATCCTTCTTGCTGGGCTGATCGTTGGCACCCTCGACATCACGGCTGCCATTATCCAAACACTGATAGCCGGTGGAGATCCGATGAAGATGCTGCAATTCATTGCCAGCGGAGTTTTTGGAAGGGAAGCTTTTGAAGGTGGTACGATCTATTCCTTCTACGGTCTCTTTTTCCACTATTGCATCGCCACCGGCTGGACAATCTTGTTTTTTTTGATCTATCCCAAATTAAAAACAACTTTAAAAAACACCGGAACGATTGGCGTTGTGTATGGGCTTTTTGTTTGGCTGATGATGAATCGGGTGGTGCTTCCGATATCCAACACACCGCCAATTGCATTTAAAATTTCTAAAGCCCTTGTTTCCGCATTGGTGCTGATTGTAGCTATCGGTCTGCCCCTCTCCTTTCTTGCCAATAAATATTACACCCGTACCGGGCAACCCTGACCTTCCATAAACGGTATTGTCAATATTACCTGATAATCGTTACTTGCAGGTTATAACCAGACACACGTGAGTTGGTATCGTAACATTAGAGCAACTGAAATAATTTTCCTGGCCATATTTATAATCTTATATGGTATCTACCTGTGGCGGGTAATTCGCATTGCACGTTCTCTTGGTTCTTCCTATAGCAATTCGTTTATCAAAATATTTCTGCGTACAGCAGTTTTTGGATTGCTGATTGTAGCCATCCTGGGTCCATCCTTTGGGGAATCAAAAAAGGAAGTAAAATCAGTTGGTAAAGACATTATGATTTGTGTTGACCTCTCCAAATCAATGGATGCCCTTGACATTCCTCCTACCCGACTGGAGAAGATCAAGCATGAAATGAAGAAAATTGTTGAAGCCTTTAATTCCGATCGCCTCGGCATAATTATTTTTTCTGGCGAGGCTTTTATGCAGTGTCCATTAACCTTCGATCAGGCAGCACTCAACCTCTTCATTGAAACCATGAATACAGGGTTAGTACCTTCTTCCGGAACAGACTTTGGCCCTCCTCTTACCATGGCCTTGCAAAAAATGGAACAGGATAACAACCGCGTTGAAACAAAATCAAAAATTATTATCCTCATCAGCGATGGCGAAGATTTTGGTGAAGAAACCAATACCATTGCCAATGAAGTTGAAAACGAAGGCATTAAACTTTTTACGCTGGGAATAGGAACCGAAAAAGGCGGGCAAATTCGTACCGGTTCAGGATTTAAAACCGATAAAAAGGGTAACATCGTAGTCAGCCAATTAAACCCAACCTCCTTGCAGGCATTGGCAAGCCGGACCGGTGGTAAGTATTTTGAAATCAATGGAACCCGAAATGATGTTTCCCGGTTAATCAATACAGTTAGCAAAATTGAAGGTGAGTTAATGGATGCAAGACTTGTTGATGTTACAGCAAATAAATATTATTACTTCTTATTGGCCGCACTGATTTTAATGGCTATTGATGTGTTGATCAATGTAAAAACAATAACAGTATGAAGGGGTTGATCACGTTTACACTGATGCTGGTATTGTTAACCGATCCAACTAAAATCGGTAAAATCAACACACTTAAAGCAGAGGCTAAAAAAGCATACCTCGCAGGCGACTATAAAACTGCTGTTCAGAAATACCGTTACCTGATTGACTCTCTTCAGGTGAAAGAAGACGAAGTGATGCTAAACCTGGCGAATGCCTATTTTCAATTAAACGATTCCACCAACGCCCTAAGCGAATATCAATCACTTACCCAAAGTTCAAAGCACCAATTGCGTTCAAAAGCACAACAGCAACTTGGTGTTATGAGCAACCGTCAGGGAAAATTTGAAGAAGCGCTCAATTATTTTAAAGAGTCTATCAAAAGCGACCCATCGAATAATGATGCACGATACAACTATGAGTTATTGAAAAAGAAACTGGAAGAAAAGAAAAAGCAGGAGCAACAAAAGCAACAGCAAAATCAGAAAGACCAGAATAAAGAACAGGAAAACAAGGATCAGGAAAAACAAGAACAAGAGAAAAAAGAGCAACAGGATAAACAGGAGAAACAAAAAGAAGAACAGAAAAAAGAGCAGGAGAAGAAAGATCAGCAACAAGAAAAAAAGGATCAACAGAAAAAAGATCAACAGAAAAAAGAAAACGAGCAGCAACAGGAGGAACAACAAAAGCAAGACCAGGAAAAGCAAGAGCCAAAAGAAACACCACCCGTTTCTGAAAAACTGAAACAAATGCAGATCAGCGAGGAGAAAGCAAAAATGTTATTGGAGGCCATGAAGAACCAGGAGATACAGTACCTCCAGCAGAATAAACGCAAAGCCACCAAACCAAAAGATAAAAGCAAACCGGATTGGTAAACTTAGTTTCACGTTCAAGGTTCAAAGTTCTTTGTTAGTTGTACCTTTGAACCCCAAACCTTGAACCCTGAACCCCAAATATTAAACATAGTGTTATGAAAGAAGTATACATCATTTCGGCCGTCCGCACCCCCATTGGTAGTTTCGGAGGCAGTCTCAGCTCATTAACCGCGGTAAAACTTGGATCCATCGCCTTTAAAGGCGCCCTTGAAAAAGCCGGTGTGGATCCTAAACTTGTTCAGGAAGTATTTGTAGGCAATGTGATTTCTTCAGGACTGGGCCAGGCGCCAGCTACTCAAGTTGCAGTAGGTGCCGGATTAGGATATGATATTCCCTGTACACTCATCAATAAAGTATGTGCCTCTGGCATGAAAGCCGTAATGGTGGGCGCGCAATCCATTATGCTGGGACAAAATGATGTCGTGCTGGCTGGCGGTATGGAGAGCATGAGCAACATTCCATATTATCTCGCCAAAGCACGTTACGGTTATAAATACGGTAATGGCGAATTGCTGGACGGACTAACCTACGATGGTTTAACCGATGTATACAACCGGTGCGCCATGGGCGTGTGTGCCGATAACACCGCTAAAGAAATGAACATCACCCGGCAGGATCAGGATACGTATGCCATCAACTCATACAAGCGTTCGGCTGCTGCATGGACTGCCGGAAAATTCAAAGATGAAATTGTAGGTGTTGAAATCACCGATCGCAAAGGAAACATCACCGTGTTTGCGGAAGATGAAGAATATAAAAATGTAAGCTTTGATAAAATTCCCGGGCTGAAGCCCGTTTTTACCAAAGAAGGAACCGTAACAGCCGCTAATGCCTCCACCATCAATGATGGGGCCTCTGCTCTTGTTTTGATGAGCAAAGAAAAAGCAAAGGAACTCGGCTTAAAACCAATTGCTAAAATACTTGGCTTTGGCGATGCCGCACAGGATCCGATGTGGTTTACAACGACCCCTTCGCTGGCCATCCCTAAAGCCCTGAAACACGCAGGCGTTGATCAGAAAAATGTTGGCTATTATGAAATCAATGAAGCATTTTCGGCTGTGGCCATCGCCAATAATATTAAACTAGGACTGGATCCTGAGAAAGTAAATGTAAACGGAGGTGCCGTGGCCTTGGGTCACCCGCTGGGCTCTTCAGGGTCAAGAATTGTCGGAACCCTGATCAATGTACTGAAACAAAACAACGCCAGCATTGGTGTAGCCGGTATCTGTAACGGTGGAGGCGGGGCATCTGCTATAGTGGTAGAAAACATTTAACCTTTAAGATCGCACAACAAACGGAATAGCCTTGCGTTGATAGCAGGGCTATTTGTATTTTTCACACATGATACGATTCACACTCCTGCTCGCCATTTTAATCAACACAGTGGCGTTTGCGCAACGCGAAGTCAAAACTTTTTATGATCCGTCTAAGCAACATCTGCAGGAAGTGTACGTGGTTGCCAACGATGACAACGAAAAACTCATCGGCAGGTATTCAAAATATTTTGAAGACGGCACATTGGCCGTTGAAGGCAACTTCAGCAATGGAAAAAAATCAGGCGTATTTACGGAGTATAATGAAAATGGAAAAATCTCCAGGAAGATGATATACGTTAACGGTCTGAGGCATGGGGCCGTTGAAGTGTACGATGAAACGGGAAAGCAAGTTCAAAAGGCTTTTTATCAAAACGATTTGTTGGTAGACAGTGTTCAGTCTTTTTACGATAACGGTGTTATCAAAAGTGAGACCGTGTTTAAGAAAGGGAAACCGGAAGGAGTTGTTCGGGAGTACTTCACCACCGGAAATCTGAAAAAAGAAATTACTTACGCCCACGGAAAACCAAATGGCATTACCCGCACCTTCTACGAAGGCGGTAAGGTAGAAACCGAATGCAATTACAAAAACGGAATTTTAAGCGGCTACTATAAAACCTTTTACGAGAACGGGCAACTCGAAACGGTTTCCACCATGAAAGAAGGATCCAAGAACGGCCAGTTTAAAAACTACGACCGCGATGGACACCTGGTGCTGGAGGGTAATTTCATGAACGGAAGGCTTCATGGTGATAACACCGGGTACTATGCCAACGGAACTGTGAAGCATCGCTTTAAGTATGAAGAAGGCCACAAAATCGGAACCGGTTTAACGTATCATCCAAATGGTGTGCTTAAAATAAAAGAACAGTTTGCGCTGAACGGGCTCGACTGGATTATTGAAGAGTACGCAGATACGAACAATAAAATCTCTGAAAAGAGATACCGAAACAAATTGCCTAACGGAACATGGCTCTTTTATTACGAAGACGGGAAAACTGAAAAGATTAAAGAGAACTACGAAAATGGAAAACTTAGTGGCATGCGGTACGAATACTTTCCAGATGGAAAGCTCTCAAAAGAAGAAACGTACAAGTTTAACATGCTGAACGGTCCGTTTAAAACCTATTTTGCAAATGGTAATATGGAAACTTCCGGTGAATGCAAATCATCGCGCAGGCATGGATTGTTTACAGCATATTACCCGAACGGCAAAGTGAAAGAACAAGGCGAGTACATTGCTGATCGTAAGCATAAAGAATGGAAGGAGTACGATGAGCAGGGAAATTTGGCAAGAACGTTTGTTTTTAAAGCAGGGATACTTCTTGAAACAAAGGAAAATTAATTTAAGAATTAGCAGGTTTTAACTTTACAATAGACTGAAAGTCAATGGTTTTAAACAAGGATGAAATGCATTAACAAATATCAACTCTGTTATTGTGGTCATGCTGAACCTGCCTACCGCAGGCAGGCTTGTTTCAGCATCTAAACCACAAAAGACCCTGAAACGAGTTCAGGGTGACATAAGAATATTTTTAGAAACTGAAAGCCTTGTAAATTCTCAAATCATCAAATCACCTCATTTTCAAATTAAATTTCCAATCTTTGCATTTCAACCACAGCTATGCAGGCAATCAAGGAGACTAACTTCAGGTTTACCGGTCAAACCGGTTTTTATAAAGG
This sequence comes from Cyclobacteriaceae bacterium, assembly GCA_049306095.1. Classification (GTDB taxonomy): domain Bacteria; phylum Bacteroidota; class Bacteroidia; order Cytophagales; family Cyclobacteriaceae; genus UBA2336. The sequence goes on along the minus strand of JBAQPU010000027.1, from coordinate 8,986 downwards.
AAAGGTTCGGGATGTGTATTATTTCAGTAACATCATGGCCATGGTGGCCACCGACCGGATTTCTGCATTTGATGTTGTGCTCCCACGGGCCATACCCGATAAGGGCCGTGTATTGAATCAAATTGCCTCGATGAATTTACTGGCAACAAAAGAACTGGTGCCTAACTGGGTCATTAGCACGCCCGACCCGAACGTCACCATCGGGTTTAAGTGCGAAACCTTTCCGGTAGAAATGGTGGTAAGAGGTTATCTGGCAGGCCATGCGTGGCGTGAATACAAATCAGGAAAAAGATCAGTTTGCGGAGTACCCCTTCCCGAAGGATTGAAAGAAAATGACAAACTCCCCCACCCGATTATTACACCCACTACCAAAGCGCACGTGGGGCATGATGAGGATATTTCGAGGGAAGAAATTTTGAAACGAGGCTTAGTCTCAGAACGTGAGTACACAACACTGGAGAACTACACGCTGAAATTATTTCAAAAAGGTACGGCCTTAGCCGCCAACCGAAATCTTATTCTGGTGGATACTAAATATGAGTTCGGAAAAAATAATGATAAAATATACCTCATCGATGAAGTTCACACCCCCGATTCATCGCGGTATTTTTATGCTGATGGTTACGAGGAGCGTCAACGCAAAGGCGAAACTCAAAAGCAACTTTCCAAAGAATTTGTACGCCAGTGGTTGATTGAAAACGGCTTCCAGGGGAAAGACGGTCAGCAGGTTCCTGACATGACCGACTCTATTGTAGCCTCCATCTCCGATCGCTATAAAGAACTTTACACCCAGGTAACGGGAGAAACATTGGCTGAAGTGGATTATTCAACGTTAACGGAAAGAATCGAGCAGAATATCATAAATTCCCTAAAATCAATTAATTTAGAGCCCATTAGAAGCTGAACGTAACAGACAGAACATGAAGTATACGATTGACAAGCAGGAAAAATACAGCCTGCTTCGCCTGCACGAAGAAAAGATGGATTCCAGCGTTGCTCCGGGGTTAAAATCTGAATTAATCACCCTTCATGCCGAAGGCGTAAAAAATATTATTCTTGATTTATCGGAAGTAAAATATACGGATTCATCGGGCTTGAGCGCTTTGCTTGTAGGCAACCGGATTTTCCAGGAAGAAGGAGGAATTTTTGTATTAGCTTCCCTCTCCGAGCATACCTTAAAACTGATTAAAATCTCGCAACTCGACAGTGTTTTGAATATTACTTTAACCTCCGAAGAAGCCGTTGATGCCGTATTCATGCACGAGATTGAAAAAGATTTAAAAGAAAGAGATAGCCAATAAACGAATCTTTAAAAGTATTCACAGACCAAAACCGAAACAGTTTTGGTCTTTTTGTTTCTACCTTGAAGTGTAAAATCAAACTTCCCTGGTTGTGATCTATGCCCTTTAAAATTACCATACTGGGATCAAGCGGTGCCGTTCCGGCCTATGGACGTGTGCCCTCCTCGCAATTCATAGAAATTAAAAATCACTATTTTCTTATTGATTGCGGGGAAGGTGCTCAGCTTCAAATGATGAAGTATGATTTGCACATGCACCGGATCGATCACATCTTTATTTCACATTTGCATGGCGACCATTACCTGGGGTTGATGGGATTACTTTTCACGCTGCACTTGAACAGGAGAACGGCAGATTTGCATCTATACAGTCATAAAGGGTTAGATGAAATCATCACCACCCAACTTCGTTATTCCAAATCAGCTCTGCATTTCAACATTATTTTTCACACCCTTACTCCCGGAAAACAGGAGGTAATTTTTGAAAACAAGCATGTGTCTGTTGAAACCATTCCGCTACTCCACAAACTCGATTGTTCCGGCTTCTTAATAAAAGAGCAAACAAAACCGAGAAGAGTTGACAAAGAACGGTTACCCGATGGATTGTTAATCAGGCAGATTGCCGCCTTAAAAGAAGGAAGCGATATACTGGATGAAGAAACCGGAAAAATTCTTTTTAAGAACGAAGACCTTACACTACCACCCCGAAAATCACGAAGCTATGCCTATTGCTCAGATACTGCCTATCATGAACCGGTGATCGAACAAATAAGAGGAATTGATATGCTCTACCATGAGGCCACCTTTATCAGCGAAGATGAATCAAAAGCCATTGAAACAAAGCATAGCACAGCAAGTCAGGCTGCGCACATGGCATCAAAAGCCCAAGTAAAAAAACTCCTGATCGGTCATTTTTCTGCACGGTATAAAGACCTTACTCCGTTATTAAAAGAAGCATCATCTGTATTTCCCAACACAACCCTTGCACAAGAGGGAGAAACCCTCGTTCTTGAAGAATAATGGAATCGGCACTCGATCAGAAAAAAAACAGGCTGTTTGTTATTCTTTGCGGAATATTCATCACCAACGCCTTGCTGGCCGAAATGATTGGGGTGAAGATTTTTTCGTTTGAAAAAACCCTGGGAATTAGCCCTGCTAATCTTGATATCCTTGGATTTCCGATGAGTTTCAACCTGACAGCCGGTGTGGTAATCTGGCCAATTGTGTTTATTACAACTGATCTCATCAATGAGTACTTCGGGAAACCTGGTGTAAAACGAATCAGTTACTTAACAGCCGGCTTGATCGCCTACGCCTTTCTGGTCATATTCCTGACGATGATTCTCGCTCCTGCTGATTTCTGGATTGATATTAACAACACCGATCCGGATGGAAATACATTCAACATCAATTACGCCTTTAATAAAATTTTCGGGCAAGGTCAACGAATTATTCTGGGCTCGCTAACGGCCTTTATCATCGGGCAGTTGGTGGATGTATTTGTCTTTCAGAAACTCAAAAGAGTGACCGGAAGTAAAATGCTCTGGCTGAGGGCAACAGGCTCTACACTGGTCTCTCAATTCGTAGACAGTTTTGTCGTTTTATTTATTGCCTTTTACGGCCTATTTAGTAATTCACAAATTATTGCCATTGGCATCACCAACTACATCTATAAATTCCTGGTGGCCATCTCGCTGACGCCTGTGATTTACGTAGGGCACACCATCATTGACAACTACCTGGGGAAAGAGAACGCTGAAAAAATTTCAGAAGAAGCCACAGCCAGCAGCAAGGGGTTCTTTTAGAAATCAGTTATCCGTTAATGAATAACAGATAACTAACGAACGGATAACAGTTAACACTTACTAGATCTCCTCAGATTATCACAGATAATCGCGGTTGCAATTCCAGCATTGAGTGACTCTGCCTGACCGAAATGTGGAATGGTTATTCGCTTTGTTACAAACTTTTCCACCTCTTTCGAAATTCCGTTGGCTTCATTTCCAATGACAATAATTCCCGTTGATCCAAAGTTGAGGGTGTGCACATTCTCCCCATCAAGAAAGGCTCCAAAAACAGGCAGGGAACTTCTACTCAGATACGATACAAGGTTGGTATAAAAAACATTAACCCGCAAAAAAGAACCCATACTTGACTGAATTACCTTTCCGTTATAAACATCTGCCGTTTCGGAAGAAACAATTATGTTTTTTATTCCATACCAATCAGTCGTCCGAATGATTGTCCCGAAGTTTCCAGGATCGCGCAGGTCGTCCAGCAGTAAAGCAAATTCACCTTGTTTAAGTACCGGCTCTTCATTTGGTTTCATCCTCACAACCGCAAGGGCACTGTCGTTCGTGCTGTACTCCCCTGCCAGGGAAAGCTCGGATGCTTTCACCTCTATTGCCTCACCCGTAAAACTCTTCAGCGCCTTGCCGGCCAGATTCCGGAATTCATCCGTGAACAGGACTAATTCCGTCTTAAAGTCAGACTGCAAAAGTTCTTCTACACTTTTACGACCTTCTACCACAAAACATTGCTCCTGTTTTCTGTATTTCTTTAATTGCAAGGATTTAATGAATTTAATCCGGGCTTTTGACAGCATATTGGCAACGTTTTGATACGCACGAAAAATAGATATTATTTTATTCTTTTCCCCTTTTTACTGCTTCTGTCGGGTTGTATTGGCACACAGCACCTGAAAGAAAACGAAAGGCTGCTGTACAAACAGAAAATCAAGGCTCCGAATGAAATCAATACCGATGAGCTGAATGATTTATATGCCCAGGAGGCGAACAGAAAAGTGTTGGGCATGCCCGTGGCTCCATTGGTTTGGATTCACTACCTGGGCAAACGAAATTTTGACCCTGAAAAGTATAAGAAGAAAATTGCCAAAGCAGAAAAGAAATACAATGCCAAAATTGCGAAGGCCAAGACCGACAAAAAAATTAATAACCTGCAGTTCAGAAAGCAGGGCAAAATTGCCAAATACAACGATCGCATTCAAAACGGAAACCAGTTCATGCAATGGGGTGAGCCGATTACTGTATTTGATTCCAGCGCATTGAACCTTACGGTGGAAAGATTTAAAGAATATCTTTTTACAAATGGTTATTTTCTGAACAACGTAACCCCTAAAGCTACAACCATTACCAAGTTGGTAACGGTAAAGTATACCATTGAACCAGGAAAACGTTACGTTTTAGATACCATTTTCTATAATGTTTCTGACAGCGCCATCCTTTTTCTGTTGATGGCAAACCAGAAAAATTGTTTACTGAGAAAAGGCGAAGGATACAGTCAGGATAATTTTACCAAAGAACGCGAACGCATTGATCTTCTACTGAAAGATAATGGCTACTTTGATTTCAGCCGCCAGTACGTAGAGTTCAACATTGACACTACACATCATGGCGATAAGAAAGTTGCCGTTCAAATTGTTATTAACGATCCGGCCAAAAGGAACAAGCATAAAAAATTCTATATCGAGGAAATAAATTTTATTACCGATGCCGGTGTTTCCAATTTAACCATTGACAGACAACTGCAAAACTACCGGGATATCAACTACCGCTATTACGAACCCAAATACAACCTTAAAATATTGAGTCAACGGGTATTTATTTCACCCGGTTCACACTATAGCCGGCAAAGCACTTTTGATACACAACGCCAACTGTCCAATCTTAACAATTTTAAATTTGTCAACATCAACTACGATACTACGGGTGGTCGCTTTGTTGCCAATATTTACACCAGCGCCCTCGACCGCTATCAATGGTCGAATGAGGTAGGGCTCAGTGTAACGCAGGGCTTTCCGGGCCCTTTTTATAATCTGAATTTTACCAAGCGGAACATTTTCAGAGGGCTTGAAAATTTTGAAATGAACGGACGCATCGGCTATGAGGGTGTGGCGGCTGCCACCAGTGTTGGCGGAGTGTATCAAAGTGTTGAAGCAAGCATCAACGCATCCTTAACCTTTCCGCAGTTTTTACTTCCGCTCAGCGAAGATGCCCGATACCGCCTTGCACGCGTCAATCCAAAAACAAAAATACAAGTGGGATATACCTATACCGACCGACCGGAATATATTCGAGGAGCTACATCGGTAAATTACACCTACAGTTGGGAGAACCAACGGATAAAACGATACGACCTTACGTTAGCAAGCTTGAGTGTGATTAATTCTGATACTGATCCAACGTTCCAGGACTTCCTGCAGGAACAATACGATAGTTTAGGCAATACACTCATTTATTCCTTCCGTCCTTCGTTTGTCAGCAGTATGATTTTCTCCATGACCTGGAATCATAATAACTATGGAAGCCCTGATCAAAGCTCGGCCTTTATTCGCTGGTCGATCGAGAGTGGTGGAACCATGCAAAACATTATAGAACCAAAACTAGCCGAAAAGCGTAACCTCCAAACATTCAAATATGTTCGTATCAATGTTGATACCCGAAGAATTAACGTGCTGAACAAAACCACAACCGTAGCATACCGGTTTAATGCCGGAGTTGGGTACTCATATGATTCAACAGGAGTACTTCCATATGAAAAATATTTCTTTGCGGGCGGCAGTAATAGCGTGCGTGCCTGGCGGCCACGAAGGTTAGGCCCCGGCTCCTTTAAGCCTGCTGTGAGTTCCAACATTGAAAAAAATGGATACTTTAATTATCAATTTGAACAACCGGGTGATATTTTGATTGAGGCAAGCGTGGAACTTCGTAAAAAATTATTTGGCTTTGTAGAGGGGGCTATTTTCGTTGACGCAGGAAACGTTTGGACATTTAAACCACGAGAAAAAATGGATGAAAATGGTAATATTATTGAGAACGGAAATTCAGAATTTAAGGCCAATCAATTTCTTCGGGAGTTGGGTGTAGGCACAGGCTTTGGTTTTCGTTTTAATTTTTCATTCCTGATCTTACGTTTTGATGTGGGTATGAAAGTCTACGACCCCGCCCGTGATGAAGGAAGCAGGTTCGTACTGGACGGTGTACGATTTTGGAGCCCCTATAGTGCTAACTCAGAACCTGTTATCTACAACATTGGAATCGGGTATCCATTCTAAAGTTGATTAAACCTGTCGCTTATTGATATTGGTCAAGATCATCCTTGTTTTTATATTGTTTCATTCATTAATCATCCTGAAATGACACAACTCAATTCATCCCGGTTTCTCCTGACCATCGGTTACGTTGTTTTAATAGCCGTCCAAAGCATCTGTCAGTCCAAAGTTGAGGAAGATATCCAAACCATTATGAAAAAGATGGAGGTGATCGGCCTTTCAGTTGCCGTTGTCAAGGACAGTAAAATCATTTATGCTCATTCCTTTGGCTTGAATACTATTGAAAGTAATACTCCGCTGACTAATGAAAACATTTTCAGGATTGCCTCCATATCCAAATCCTTCTCGGCCACATCGATGATGCAATTAGTGGAAGCAAAGAAGCTTTCGCTGAACGATGACATCAGCAACCTGATCGGCTTTAAAGTAAGAAATCCAAAATTCCCGCAAACGGTCATCACGCTTAGAATGATTCTTTCCCATACCTCCAGTATCAATGATAGTCAGGGTTACTTTAATTTAGATGCAATCAATCCAACCAAAGGAAACGACTGGGCAAAATGCTTTAACGATTACGAGCCCGGAAAAGGCTACCAGTATTGCAACCTCAACTTCAATATGGCCGGAACGATCATCGAAAGAATATCAGGGGAACGTTTCGATCAGTACGTGAAACATCACATTCTCGATCCGTTGAAATTATATGGCGGCTACTGCATTGACTCATTGGATAACAGCAGGTTTACCACATTATATGAATATGACACGTTAGGAAGGTTTACAGCCTCACCAAACGCTTACGCACCTCGCAGAGAAGAAATTTCAAACTATGTGATGGGTTACAGTACACCTATATTCTCGCCAACGGGCGGAATGAAAATTTCAGCCATCGATCTGGCCACCTATATGACCATGCACATGAATGGCGGAACGTTAAATGGTGTTAAAATCATATCCAAAAAAAGTTCGAAGTTGATGCAAACAGCGGTGTCGATTGATGCAGGCTACGGTTTGGCGCTTCTGAATGTGAACGATTTAATTCCGGGCAAGACAATGACCGGACACACAGGTTCTGCTTATGGGCTATACAGTGCCATGTTTTTTAACCCGACAGAAAAATTTGGCTTTGTGGTGATCACGAATGGCTGCAAACCAGCGTTCACAAAAGGAATACCTGATGCGCTTCGGGCTTCTATCATTAGTTTATACGAGAATTTAATAAAGTAATGGCAGCCTTTAAAGGATGTCTGGCATTACCACCTGACACCACCCACATGTTGCAAGGGGTATGTGCCTTAATCATTACCCGATTTAGCTCCAGGGAGTCGACTTTTAATGTACTTAATTTGTCCATTGTGGTTTGACTCATGTTCACACACATGAAACCACTTACAATAGTTATTGGTCGGCCCCCAAAACCATTCCTCATCAACCGAAAGGAGCCACTTATCATCTCTGTTTTTAAACTCCTTAATTGTATTCTCCCTGATTTCTTTTAACGTATTAAGGTAGAAATCAAGGTTGTTTCCTTTAATCGTTTTTCGTCCCTCCTCACCGAGATTCATGGCACTATCAAATCTCTTTTTATCCTGGTCACTCCAATCACCCCACTTCTTGCCTTCAAAAGTATGGATTTGATAAAATCTTTCCGTTGCGGCTAAATGCAGGATCATGGCGCCTATTGAGTTCGAATTTTCGTCATGCACATAGTCTAACTGCTCAGCGGTCATATCTTTCACCGGTCTTAATATTACACCTCTCATCCATGTCATCATGGAAAGTAATGTTCCGACATGCGGAGAGAATCCCTCTCTGGGTCCGATAACATTTGGGCGTTCATCAACCAGTAATTCTGTTCCTGAGCTTGCAATTGGCATCATTGATAGCCCGATAGTTCCGGAAGTAAACATAGCAGCAGATTTAATGAAACCTCTGCGGTCGATTTGTTCTAGAGTGTTCATATGTGGTTAGTTAAGGTGTCATTCTAGGACATTACTACAGAAAGATGGCTTAAAGTTGTGTCTACTACTTGCCACATCTATTTTTTGAATTTATTTTCGTACATGGCGATCCATTCTTTTACACTTATCTTTTTCATCAACTCACCAATGAGCTTGTAGGGAATTTCATCCAACTTTTTAAAACGGATACAACTTTTTCCCATATCCAATTTTTGCTTACTGTGCTTTGGAAATTCAGTTATAAACCATTTCAACAGTTTTGGATCAGCATAAATACCCATGTGGTAAAAATTAATAGAACTCTTCTGTGAAGCTAGTCCGGCAAATGGAAGTGGTTCGGTTGATTTACAATGATAACCAGCAGGGTAAAGCTTATGCGGAACAACATACCCCAATCCACCATAACTAATACCAGCTTCAAACCCTTTGGGTAGGTTCTTAACGATAACATCGTGCAACTTGTTAAACGGTTTAGCCCTGTCCTCAGGTATACTGGTTAAAATTTCCTCTATTGTTCTACCGGCTGCTTTCATAACTTTTGTATTTGCCTACAAATGGTGTACGGTGCTACTACTTGATACCACTCAAAATTTTTGAGTCCCGTGTGTTGTATTCACCACACCCTAATACAAGTGGTGTCAGGTGTTAAAAACA
>JBAQPU010000026.1:0-26661 GCA_049306095.1 Cyclobacteriaceae bacterium | reverse complement strand
GCAAAGTCTTAAGGTGACTATAGCGGTGGGGTTCACCTCTTCCCATTCCGAACAGAGAAGTTAAGCCCGCCAGCGCTGATGGTACTGCAATAACATGCGGGAGAGTAAGTCGTTGCCTTTATTTTATTTTATATTATAACCCTGACATTCGATAAGGATGTCAGGGTTTTTTGTTTTAAGGGTTAATCAAGAATTTGGTCGGTGATGGTAAGCGTATTTCTGGAAACAGATGTGTAGTATTGACGTAGTGGCCTCCATGCTGGAGGCCCTGTTGGATTTCCATCAAAATTAAAGGTGGAGCCGCAACAAGCGTCCTGCATAAAGAGAGTTGAAGAATGAACGTCAACCGTGGCACAGGCATTGCCAGGCTGATATGAGCAGTTGCGCTCGAAAGCTAAATAGGCAGTTGCGTTTTTCCGGTAGAGAATAATGCCGCGGATGCCGCCATCATTTACTAAAATATATCCGCCATTGCTGCTGAGTGCCGGATAACTTGTGAGAACAATGTTAATGTCAGGAAAAGTAGCAACAGGAATAGGATCGTCAACCAGGTCAGGGCTACATGCAGATATTAAAATTAGAAGCCAAATGATCTTCTTCGTAAGTGGTGTCATTTGCCATATTCGTAAAATCCCCTCCCGCTTTTCCTTCCATGGTGACCTGCATCAACTTTTTGTTGTTGGATACGATTAGGCCTGAATTTAGCATCCTGATGGAATGCATGGTACATGGAAGATGTCACGGAAAAATTTACATCTACTCCAATTAAATCCATTAATTCGAAAGAGCCCATTTTAAAGCCACTGAATTTCAATAAGGCATCTATTGTTCTAATATCACTGACATTCTCTTCCAATAATTTTAATGCTTCGACATAATAATGGCGTGCAACTCTGTTCACAACAAAGCCCGGAGAGTCTTTGACTGAGATGGCAACCTTTCCAATTTTTTCTGAAAACTGTTTGAGTGTTTCGATGGTCTGAGGAGAGGTTGATACTCCACTGATTATTTCCACCAACTTCATGATGTGGGCAGGATTAAAAAAGTGAAGGCCTGCAAAATTTTCAGGGCGTTTCAGTGCAGCGCCAATTTGCGTGACAGGAATCGATGATGTATTGGTGGCGAGAATACAATCAGAATTGTTGTTCTCAATAATTTTGAAAATTTCCTGCTTAATCTCCAGCTTTTCGATAACCGCTTCAATAATTAAATCGGCTTTTACACGTTCGATGGTATCACATGTCTTTACCCTCTTCAAGGCCTCTTCTTTTTGCGCTATTGTTAATTTGTTTTTATCAACCCTTGCCTGAAAGCTGACAGCAATGTTTGAGAGGCCGCTCATTAGTTGTTCGGCATTTGAATCAAATATTAATACATCATAGCCCGCAAGCGCACAGACCTGGGTAATTCCCTGACCCATTGTACCTGCGCCTACGATTCCAATGGCATTTATTTTTTCTAAGGTCATTTTGTTAGATGACTTGCTGAAATTGTTTCAAAAACCGAATGTCATTTTCTGAGTATAGTCGAAGATCATTTACCTGATAGCGAAGCATGGTTACGCGTTCAATGCCCATACCGAATGCAAAGCCTGTAAATTCCTCCGGATCAATTCCGCAATTTTTTAATACGTTTGGATGTACCATGCCGGACCCCGCAATTTCGACCCACCCGCTGTACTTGCACACGTTGCAACCTTTACCCTTACAGATGAGACACGAGACATCAATCTCGGCACTAGGTTCTGTAAATGGAAAGAAAGATGGCCGGAAACGGATTTTTATATCCTTGCCATACATTTCTTTGGCGAAGTGATACAATGTTTGTTTTAAGTCTGCGAAGCTTACGTTTTTATCAACGTAGAGTCCTTCTACCTGATGGAAAAAGCAATGGGCGCGTGCTGAAATTGCCTCGTTACGATAGACACGCCCTGGCATGATAGCCCGAATAGGGGGTTTCTGCTTTTCCATCAATCTGATCTGAACATTAGAGGTATGCGTTCTTAATAGTAAATCAGGATTTTTTTCGATGAAAAAAGTGTCCTGCATTTCACGAGCAGGGTGGTTGTCAGGAAAATTTAGTGCGGAGAAATTATGCCAATCATCCTCAATCTCAGGGCCATCGGCCACGTTAAACCCAAGCCTTTCAAAAATTTCAATGATACGGTTTTTTGTAAGGGTGAGGGGATGAAGATTACCGACTTTATTTGGAACAGGAGGAAGGGTGAGGTCAATTTCGGTTGTGGAAGTTTGACTGTTCTCCAGGCTTTCCTGCAACGCCAGGAGTTTTGCTTCTGCTGATTGTTTTAGTTCATTCAAAATTTTACCAACCTTTTTCTTTTCTTCGGCAGAAATCTTTTTAAGCTCTTCAAAAAGGTCACTAATCGCGCCTTTGCGACTGGTATATTTCAAACGAAAGTTTTCAACGGCATCTTTACTGGTAGCCGTGAATGCTTTAACCTCGTCTAATAGTTTTATAATTCGGTCCTCCATACAACATCAAAGTTCAAAAATACATTTTTATGTGATTCACGCAGTTTACGCACTATCCTTTGTTACCCTTTTTTGAATGGTTCTGTCTAACAGCATGCTCAAAATTACACAAGCGATTAGTATACCCAGCAGCACGTAGTTATCATTTATTTTTTTAAAAGATACGGCTATACCGATAAAGCAAGTCTGAACAACACCTAGTATAATAGTTGCCCGACCATGAGAAAACCCCAGACGAAGTATATTATGATGAATATGACTTTTGTCGGGAGTAAAGGGTGACTGTTTGCGTAACAATCGAATAATAAAAATTCTCAACGTATCGGCTAACGGGATAATGATAAAACAGATCGCTGCTGAAATGCCGGCATTAAACCGGTAAGGATTTTCAGCAGGCAACGTGTTGTGTAAGTCTATAAAATGAATGGCGCAAATAGAAAGCATCATGCCAATCACCAATGCTCCGGTATCGCCCATAAAGATTTCAGAAGGTTCCCAATTGAAATAGAGAAACGCCAGGAGAGCCCCCAGCATACAAAAGCAAAGGACAGCAAAAATGGTATCGTTCACCAAAAAGAATGAAATACCAAATGCGAGTAAAGCAATGCAAGCGATGGTTCCCGCTAATCCGTCCAGTCCATCAATCAGGTTAACAGAATTTGTTATCACGATTATGGTGAAAAGAGTAATGAGGTAACTGACCAGCAGTGGTATTTCATAAACACCGAACAAACCATAGAATGACTTTAATCTCAGATCAAACAAAATGATCAGTAAACTTCCTGCGAGGAGCTGGCCCAGTAGTTTCATAAAGGGCCGAAGCGGAACGAGATCATCGCGGACACCAATAAAGAATACGATGAATAACGCGATCATGATGATGCGGATATCCTTCCAATTTGAAATATCAATCCAGATAAGGGATGCGATAAAAAAACCAAGAAAAATAGCGATGCCACCCATAGAGGGAGTAATTTTTTTATGGATTTTCCTCCGGCCCGGGATATCGACAAGATTTTTTTCCAAGGAGTATTTAATAATGACGGGAATCACTAAAAAACAAATCACAAAGGAAGTAACAGCCGCGGCAAGCTGAATAGCCATATCAATAGAGTCTCGGTCAAAAATACGGATTAAAAGACTGTACCCTAATCGGTTAGCGCGAAAAATAGCGCAGAATATTTTCTGCGATGTAGGTTACTTCTTCTTCGGACAGTTCAGGGAAAATGGGTAAGGATAGTTGTTCCTCCTGCACCTGGGAAGTAACTAAAAAATCCTGTGACTTAAGATTCAGATGCTGATATGCTTTTGTAAAAGGCAGTCCTTTCGGATAATGAATTAATGTGCTGATTCCGTTAGATTCTAAAAACTTTTTTAGTGAGTCGCGCCTGGGTGAACGAATGCTGTAAATATGAAATGTATGTGTTGTGTTATTTCTGACAGCCGGAAGGACAATCGCGTGGCACGACTTTAAAAGATTGTTGTACTGTTGGGCGATTTGAATCTTGCGGTCATTCCATTGTTGAAGATGCTTTAATTTTACAGAAAGAACGGCAGCCTGAAGGGAGTCGAGGCGACTGTTAGTACCTTCAAAGGCATGATCATCTTTTTGCAACGCACCATGGTTCGCGAGCCTTCGTACGCGTTCCGCGAGCTGATCATCCTGGGTAAGAATACAGCCAGCATCACCGTAAGCGCCAAGATTTTTTGTAGGATAGAAGCTAAAAGCGGCAGCAACACCAACTGTGCCAACGTATTTTTCGTTCTCTTTTGTTAAGTGAGCCTGGGCGCAATCTTCAATTAAAAATAGATTATGCTTGGTGCAAATTTCTTTTAGTCGCGATACCGGTGCTGCCTGCCCATACAGGTGAACGGCAATGATAGCTTTCGTGCCTGTGGTAATTTTTCTTTCAACGTTGGCTGGATCAATGGTATAGTAACTGGAGTTTATATCGGCAAATACAGGTGTAGCTCCTGCCATGGAGATCACTTCTGCTGATGCAATGCAACTGAATGCCGGGGTGATTACCTCATCGCCCGCTCCGATGCCGAGGGCTTTGAGAATGATGTAAAGCGCATCGGTTCCATTTCCTGTGCCGATGCAGTGCCTGATCTGGTGAAGGGCTGCGAATTCGTTTTCAAATTTTTTGACAAACTCTCCACCAATAAATTGTGAGGCTGAAAATATTTCTGATACTGCCGCATCAATCTCGGGTCGAATAGATTCGTATTGTAAACGGAGATTGACAAAGGGAATGTTCACTACTTTTTATTTTTAGCCATTGGGTGGTAGTCCCCCTGCAGGGGAGCAAGTTCCTGGTTTCTGATTTCGTATACCGTTTGAATGGATACACGCGCTTCTTTTAAGCCAAAGCCACCACCACTGAGAATATCCTGGTAACTGGTTGTGTGTAAATCGGTAAAGCCATCACTGAATTCAATTTCCTGCCCTTCCATTGTTAAAGAGCGATAGGTACGTTTTCCTTTTGCCCTGACATCAGCCGGAATATCGTTGTAGTCGATGCTGAGGAACCAGCGTACCCTGGCTTTTTCGAGTTCAAGAAATCCCGATGCTGAATCATTGGTGAGTTGGTGAACCACATTTCTTTTCACCGAACCAAAGACCCATGCCAGCATATCAAAAAAATGAATACCAATGTTGGTTGCGATGCCGCCCGATTTATTGATGTCGCCCTTCCAACTCGTATGATACCAATGACCGCGCGAGGTCATGTACGTCAGATCAACATCGTAGATTTTATCTTTCGGGCCTTCTTCGACTTGTTTTTTCAACGCTATTATGCTAGAGTGTAATCGCAGTTGAAGAATGGTATACACTTTTTTGCCGGTTTCTTTTTCAATTTCTGTAAGGGCATCTACGTTCCAGGGGTTAAGCACGAGGGGTTTCTCGCAGATGGCATCGGCCTGATGGCGCAGCGCAAAACGAATATGCGAATCGTGAAGGTAGTTAGGCGTGCAAATGCTTACGTAATCAATTTTATTTCCCTGTCTGCGTTGCTTATCTAAATGACGATCGAAGCGTTCGAACTCCGTAAAAAAATCGGCAGAAGGAAAATAAGAATCAAGAATTCCAACGGTATCGAATTTGTCTAAAGCAGCAATCAAATTATTTTTTGTGTCGCGTATGGCTTGTAAATGCCTGGGAGCAATGTACCCGGCCACACCGATGAGCGCAAAATCCTTCATGTTAAGAAACTTTAGTAACCTTTCCGTTTTGTAATGTATACTTCTCGTTGCTTTCAGGGCAAGTAGCTGTTCCCTTGCTGTCGAACAGTAGTTTGTGGCCGAACTCACTCATCCACCCGGTTTGACGGGCGGGGTTTCCAATCACGAGGGCGTAATCGGGAACGCTTTTAGTGACCACGGCACCGGCACCAATGAAGGCAAATTTTCCAATATCATTTCCGCACACGATGGTGGCATTAGCACCGATGGAGGCGCCTTTCTTCACGGTTGTTTTTGCGTACTGGCCTCTTCTGTTGACGGCACTGCGCGGGTTAATCACATTGGTGAACACCATAGAAGGGCCCAGAAAAACATCATCTTCACAAACAACACCTGTATAAATAGAAACATTATTCTGCACTTTAACATTGTTTCCCAGTATGACATCCGGAGATACCACTACATTTTGTCCGAGGTTGCAGTTCTTGCCAATCTTACAATTAGGCATGATGTGAGCGAAGTGCCAGATTTTAGTTCCTTCACCTATTTCGCAGCCCTCATCGATGACCGCGCTCGGATGTGCCGTGAATAAATCCTTCATGCGTTAAAAATACTTTTTAATGATGGTACAAATGTACTCCAATTGATCTTCACTCATCTCGGTATGGATGGGCAGCGAAATGACTGTTTTTGATAATTTTTCAGTAACAGGGAAAGAACCCCGATCGATGCCCGGCTGGCGGTAAGCCTTTTGTAGGTGCAGCGGCACCGGGTAATATATCATGCTGGGGATTCCGCATTTGTCGAGGTAGAGTTTAAATTCATCGCGGTCAATTTCATTCACCCGAATGGTGTATTGATGAAAGGCGTGTGTTGAATACTTTTCCCGATGAGGCAGCGCAAACTGTTTTACCGGGGTCAAGGCGGTGTCATAGTAATCGGCTACTTCATTTCTTTTTCGCGTGTACTCGTTCAGGTATTTCAATTTTACTTTCAGGATGGCAGCCTGCAGCGTATCCAGCCTGCTGTTTACGCCTATGCTGTCGTGGTGATATTTTACTTTTTGGCCGTGGTTGGCCATCATCTGAATTTTTTCAGCGAGGGAGGCATCGTTTGTAAAAATCGCGCCACCATCACCGAAGCAGCCTAAATTTTTAGAAGGGAAAAACGAAGTAGTGCCAATAGTGCCAATGGTTCCTGCTTTTTTTCTGGTGCCATTCGAAAAAATAACTTCGGCACTTAAGGCCTGAGCGGCATCCTCAATCACATGAAGACTGTGTTCGGAAGCAATTTTCATGATGACTTCCATGTTGGCACACTGTCCGTATAAGTGAACGGGAACAATGGCCACTGTTTTTTTGGTGATTTTATTTTTGATCTGGTTGACATCAATGCTGAAACTTTTTTCTTCAACGTCAACAAAAACCGGTGTTAGTCCGAGTAACGCAATTACTTCAGCGGTGGCAACATAGGTATGTACCGGAAGAATAATTTCATCACCGGGTTTAAAGCCAAGCGCCATCATGGCAATTTGCAAGGCATCGGTGCCATTGGCGCACGGTATAACATGCCGGGCTCCGGTGTATTCTGCCAACGCGTTAGCGAACTCACTTACCTGTGGACCCTGAATGAAGGCTGTTGAATCCAGCACTTCCTGAATGGCAGCGTCAATTTCTGGTTTGATCCGCTGATACTGATTATGCAGATCAACCATTCTGATTTTTTCCATGATCAAATTTTATTTCTTCAATTTCTTCTGCCATTCCCAGGCATGGTGCAGTGCGTCTTCTATTGAAAATTTGGTTTTCCAGTTTAATACTTTGTTTACCTTTTGCGGGTCGGCATATACTTTTTCCACATCGCCCGGCCTGCGGGGCCCGATGATGAACGGCACCTGTACTCCTGTAGTGTTTACAAATTTTTTAAGAATCTCGAGAACAGAAACACCCAGGCCTGTACCCAGGTTAAACACTTCATACAAAGTTTTGAACGACTGTGCTTTCAGGTAATCCAATGCTTTAACGTGCGCAACAGCCACGTCTACCACGTGAATGTAATCACGAATACAACTACCATCGGGTGTGTTGTAATCATTTCCGAACACGGTAAGTTTTTCGCGCCAGCCGGCAGCCGTTTGTGTAACAAACGGAATGAGGTTGTTGGGTATGCCGATCGGGAGTTCGCCAATATGAGAACTTGGGTGAGCGCCAATCGGATTAAAATAGCGAAGGGAAATAACGTTGTACCCTGTTGGACTCACATCTTCTAAAATGCGTTCACAAATTTGTTTGGTAGCCCCGTAAGGCGATTCGGCTTTTTTTTGAGGAGCCAGTTCGTTTACAGGAATTTGATCGGGCTGCCCGTAAACCGTGCAGGAAGAAGAAAAAATGAGATCCTTCGTTCCGAACTCTTTCATGACCTCCAGCAGGACAAGAAGCGAGTCAATATTGTTTTGATGATATTGAAGGGGTTTGGCGACAGACTCACCAACTGATTTTAACGCAGCGAAATGGATAACGGCATCAATCGGCCCCTGGGTTTTAAAAATGGAGTGAACAAAATCTTTGTCGCAGCAATCGCCTTTATGAAAGTTTACTTTTTTACCGGTGATTTTCTCAATGCCGTCATTCAGCGATCCGTCACTGCAACTGAGGTTGTCTATAACAACCGGTTCATAGCCCGCCTGCATCAACTCAACCACGGTATGGCTGCCAATATACCCTGCTCCGCCTGTAACAAGAACTTTTTTCATTGGTTGCAATTTTTAGTTGAAACTAAGCCATGCGGTGCAGATGCTGAAACAAGCCTGCCTACGGTAGGCAGGTTCAGCATGACTGCGAAAAACTGATTTGGTACTTATAAAGAACTTCATTCTTTTTTCTAAACCCATGGGCTTTCAGTTCATAGTGGTTTAGTTTATAATCGCGCTGTTACCGTTGATTTATCGAGTAAGCCCTTTACATCGTACACCACGGTGGTTGAATCTTTGATTTTATTCCAGTTAAGCGATTTAAATTCGGTATGACCAACCGCCAAAACAATGGCATTGTATTTTTTTGATGGTTTATCAATCAGGTTCAGGCCATATTCATGGTTCACCTCAGCGGCATCCGCCTGTGGGTCATACACCTCTACGGTTGTTCCAAAGCTTTGTAATTCACGGATAACATCCACCACTTTACTGTTGCGGATGTCGGGGCAATTTTCTTTGAAGGTAATGCCCAACACCAGGATGTTACCCTTGTGAATGGGGTGTTCGTGCTGTGCCATTAGCTTGATTACACGACCGGCAATGTGTGCGCCCATGTTGTCGTTGATGCGTCTTCCGGCAATAATAACTTCCGGGCGATACCCCACGCTTTCGGCTTTGTGGGTAAGGTAGTAGGGGTCAACCCCTATACAATGGCCGCCCACCAGACCCGGCTTGAAGGGAAGAAAATTCCATTTTGTGCCGGCAGCTTCCAGCACTTCGCTGGTGTCGATATTCATCCGATCGAAAATCAACGCGAGTTCGTTGACAAAGGCGATGTTGATATCGCGCTGTGCGTTTTCAATTACCTTGGCTGCTTCGGCCACTTTAATGGACGATGCCTTATGTGTTCCGGCTTTGATAATTTTCTTATAAAGGGCATCTACCTTATCGGCTATTTCGGGGGTGCTTCCGCTGGTAATTTTTTTAATGGTGGAAACACGGTGCTGCTTATCGCCCGGATTAATGCGCTCGGGAGAGTATCCGCAAAAGAAGTCAACATTGAATTTTAGTCCGCTTACCTTTTCAAGAATGGGCACGCAGTCTTCTTCGGTACAGCCCGGGTACACCGTTGATTCGTAAATAACGATGTCGCCTTTTTTAAGAACACTTCCCACGGTTTTGCTGGCGCTGATGAGTGGTGAAAGATCAGGCTTCTTGTATTCATCAACCGGGGTGGGAACGGTTACGATAAAATAGTTTACTGATTTCAGATCCTGGATATTGGAAGAGTACGCAAGTTTAGTTGAACTTTTAAGTTCGTCAGAGTCTACCTCTTTGGTACGATCCAATCCTTTTTTTAATTCTTCAATACGTTCTTGATTGATATCAAATCCCACCACGTCCACGACCTTCCCAAACTCAACCGCTAACGGCAGTCCAACATATCCTAACCCAATGATTCCTACTTTTTCCATTATTTCTTGTAATAATCTTTATACCATTCAATAAATTTTCCAATACCATCTTCAATGGAGGTGGATGGCTTAAAACCAACCTCCTGCATCAGGTCATCCACATCGGCAAACGTTTCAGGCACATCGCCTGTTTGCAGCGGCATTAAATTTTTGATTGCTTTTTTACCGAGCTTCTCTTCAATCACTTCGATAAAACGCATCAGTTCAACTGGCTTGTTGTTGCCAATATTGAATAATTTGTAAGGAGCGAAGCTGGTAGCCGCATCTGGCGTTGTTCCGTTCCACGATTTGTTACCGGTTGGCACTTTTGGAACCAGTCGCGTGATCCCTTCCACAATATCATCGATGTAGGTGAAATCGCGTTTCATTTTTCCGTGGTTGTACACCTCAATAGGATTGCCCTCTAAAATTGCTTTTGTAAAAATGAACAACGCCATATCCGGACGGCCGTAAGGGCCATACACCGTGAAGAAGCGCAGGCCTGTTGTGGGCAGATTATAAAGAGCGGAATAGGTGTGCGCCATCAGCTCGTTTGATTTTTTGGAAGCCGCGTAAAGCGATATCGGGTGATCTACATTATGATGAACCGAAAAAGGCATTTTTTTATTGGCTCCGTACACCGAACTGGATGACGCATAAATCAGGTGTTCGGTTTTATGATGACGACACGCCTCCAGGATATTCAGGAAACCATGAAGATTGCTTTCGAGATATGCGTACGGATTGGTAAGCGAGTACCGAACGCCAGCCTGCGCGGCCAGATTAACAACGTACGTGAAATTGTTTTTCCTGAACAGGTCA
Source organism: Cyclobacteriaceae bacterium (assembly GCA_049306095.1). Classification (GTDB taxonomy): domain Bacteria; phylum Bacteroidota; class Bacteroidia; order Cytophagales; family Cyclobacteriaceae; genus UBA2336. The sequence continues at coordinate 16,015 of JBAQPU010000026.1, read as the reverse complement.
TCTACTCCCTTTTTATCGGTTAAATCAAGTTGGTGAAATTCGAAATCGGGAAGACTTGTCAGCTGGTTAAGGCGGGCATGTTTCAGGTTAACATCATAGTAGTCATTCAGGTTGTCAATCCCGGTAACGGAATAGCCTTCTTTGCATAATCTGCCTGAAAGGTGAAACCCGATGAACCCCGCGGCACCGGTGACTAAAATTGAAGGTTTTTGAGCCATTATTCTTTAAAAGGAGCGTAAAACTAACAATTAAGGGCGATTTCCCCGCACGGATACTTTGGCAAAAAGGAGGATGTTGACTGGATTTTGAGACGGCATGGAAAAAAGATAAGTTGGCGGAAATTTTGAGCGCCCGCACCACCATAGCATTACTAAAAAAAGAGTTCGTTCTGGAACTTAGACGAAAGGCAGTCATATCAGGCCTGGGCCTGTACTTACTCAGCATTATTTTTATTTGCTACCTCACGTTTAATTTACGCCAGAACGTGATCAGTCCGAACACGTGGGCGGCCCTGTACTGGCTTACCATTTTATTTTCGGTGGTGAACAGCGTAGCAAAAAGTTTTATTGGAGAGAAAAAGGGAACGCTCATCTATTACTATACGCTGGCGAGCCCGCAGCAAATTATCAGCTCCAAAATCATGTATAACTTCCTCTTGTGTTTATTGATTTCTGTTGCCGGCTATGGTTTGTTTTCAGTTTTCATTTACAACCCCGTACAAGATCAACTCATTTTTTTTATGGGGCTGCTATTGGCTTCGCTTGGTTTTGCCATTTCACTAAGCCTGATATCGGGTATTGCAGCAAAAGCGAACAACAGCAATGTGCTGATGGCCGTACTAAGTTTTCCGGTGGTGATTTCTATTTTATTAATGGTTGTACGCATAACCAAAAATGCCGTGGATGGGATTGACCGCGCTGCAAGCAGCGATGAGATTTTAAACCTGGTAGCAATAAATTGTATTGCCGGGGCGCTCGGGTATATCCTGTTCCCGTATATTTGGAGAAGTTAAAATCAGTAGGCAGTAGGCAGATTTAATGACTGCAGACTGCCAACTTTAGAAATATGAAGAGTTGGTTAAAAATAGTTGCCGTTGTGTTGCTGGTGTACGTTCACCTGGCCGGACTGCTGATGGAGGCGCCACGTCTCAATATTTTGAATGAAACGGTTCGTGCTTTGTACTTCCATGTGCCCATGTGGTTTGGAATGGTATTGTTATACCTGCTGTCGGTGTACCATGCTATTCGGTATTTGCGCAACCCCCTTCATGGCAACGATGTGAAGTCGGTAGAATTTGCCAACGTGGGAACCGCGTTTGGTATTCTTGGAATGATTACCGGAATGTTGTGGGCCAACTATACATGGGGCTCTCCCTGGCATGGCGATCCCAAACAGAAAGGAGCAGCCATCGCGTTACTGGTGTACTTCGCTTATTTTGTGTTGCGTGGTTCGCTTGATAATATGGAACAACGTGCCCGGCTAAGTTCCATTTATAATGTGTTTGCTTTTGCTACGATGATACCCCTGATCTTCATTATTCCGCGACTGGAAGATTCCATGCATCCCGGCAACGGTGGCAACCCGGGATTTAATGCATATGATTTAGATAGTCGTATGCGCATGATTTTTTACCCTGCCGTTATCGCCTGGTTTTTAATCGGCTATTGGATTGTTTCGCTGCGTATCCGATATCGAACTGTTGAAGAAAAAATTTTAGAATCTGAGTTATGAAAAAAATGACCTACCTGTTTTTGCTGATGTTATTGAGCAAGGTTGCCACCGCCCAGGATGCCGAGATGGCCGATGTGATGCGGTCGAACGGGAAAATTTATGTAGTGGTGGGGATTATTTTGATCGTGTTGATTGGTCTGATTGCCTACCTGTTTCTGCTCGACCGGAAAATAACCAGGCTCGAAAATAGACTATCAAACAAAGAATAGAGACACCCTTTCGTGTGCCTCCGGGCGGTTGTTAATTACCTGTTAAAAATCATTTTTCTTAGCGCATTATGGATTACTTTTGAGGGAATTTTCCTGTAAATCCATGAAAAAATCGCATATTTTAATCATTATCGTTATTGCTGCGGCAATCGGTATTGTGGTAACCACTGCTGATGATGCCAGCACGTATGTAACCTTTGATCAGGCCTACCAACTGGCATCCAACGGAAGTAAAAACAGCATTCATGTGGTGGGTGAGTTGAAAAAAGATGAAAGCGGCCATGTAGTGGGCATTCAGCCCGGCTCAGACCGTGTTTCATTTTCTTTTATCATGGTGGACGAAAATAAAAAAGAGCAGCTGGTTATTTATAACGAACCGATGCCACAGGATTTTACCCGCTCAGAAAAAGTGGTGGTGATTGGCAGTTATCATGGCGATACCTTTATGGCTGATAAAATTCTTTTGAAGTGTCCTTCGAAGTATCAGGAGCAAAAGCTTAATACGTAATCGCGTGCTTGAGTGTTCAGGTGTTTAAGTGTTTATGTTTTAAAACAACGACAGAGTACACAATCCAACCTTAGCACATAAACACCTGAACACATAAACACATTTATGCATTATTTCATCGGTAACCTCGGTCATTTTTTTGTTATCACTGCTTTTGTTTCTGCGTTGGTTACATTCTTTTGTTATTTCAAAGCTACCGGTATTGAGGAGGTAGAAAAAAAGAAACAGTGGTTGGTGAACGGCCGTGTTGGATTTTACATTCATGCCATTGCTGTTGTTGGAATTGTGGTTACACTCTTCACCATCATTGCCAATCATTACTTTGAATATCATTACGCATACGCTCACTCCGACAAAAAATTACCGTCCTATTACCTGATCTCAACCTTCTGGAACGGACAAGAGGGAAGTTTTTTACTTTGGATGTTCTGGCATGCCGTGTTAGGAGTGGTATTAATTTTTACGAATCGTTTTTGGGAAGCACCCGTGATGACGGTGTTTGCCATCGTTCAGGCTTTTATTGCATCCATGATTTTGGGCGTTGTTATTCCCGGATTGGAATTTAAAATTGGCAGCTCGCCTTTTATTTTATTACGTGATGCCATGCCCGATCCAATTTTCAAAGTACAACCCGATTTTATTCCTGCAGATGGAAACGGTCTGAATCCGTTATTGCAGAATTATTGGATGGTCATTCATCCTCCTACGTTGTTTCTCGGCTTTGCTACCACACTCATCCCTTTTTCATTTTGCATGGCCGGCTTATGGTTAAAGAAATACAGCGATTGGGTGAGGCCGGCATTACCGTGGGCGCTTTTTTCAGGCGCGGTGCTTGGCCTGGGAATTTTAATGGGTGGTTACTGGGCGTATGAAACATTGAACTTTGGCGGCTATTGGAATTGGGATCCGGTTGAAAATGCGGTGTACGTACCGTGGCTGATCCTGATCGGTTCAATTCATACGATGATCACGTATAAGAACAGCGAGACTGCACTGAAGGCTTCTATTATTTTAGTGATTGCTGTTTTTGTTCTGATTCTCTATTCCACTTTTTTAACGCGCAGTGGTGTGTTGGGCGATGCCTCCGTTCACTCTTTTACAGACTTAGGATTATCTGGTCAACTACTGATTTACCTTTTCTTTTTTATGGTCGCGGCCATTGTGCTGGCAGCTATACGATGGAAGAAAATCCCAACAACAGAAAAGGAAGCATCAGTGTATTCACGTGAATTTTGGATTTTCATTGGCGCCACCGTTTTGTGTTTGATGGGTTTCCAGGTGTTGCTGCCAACCTCTATTCCTGTTTGGAATCGTTTGGTAGAATTTGTGGGAGGAAGTTCCAACCTTGCCCCTCCGGCCGATCAGGTAACGTTTTACTCGAAGTTTCAACTATGGTTTGCGGTGGCTGTCGGAATACTTTCAGCAATCGGACAGTTTTTCTGGTGGAAAAAAATTGATCGCGAAACATTAAAAAAGGAATTGTACACGCCTTTTATTGTTGCCCTGATTTTATTTGCGCTGATTATTACGCTTGGAAAAGTGACAAACCCCGCCTACATCGTGTTAACCTTTGCGGGTGTATTCACCGTGGTGGCGAATGGTAAAATTGGTCTTTCCGTAATAAAGTCGAGCCCTACGTTGTCGGGCGGAGCCATTGCCCATATTGGTGTTGGGTTAATGTTGGTGGGAATGATGTTCTCATCGGGCTATTCAACAGTGGTGTCGTTGAATAATACCGGCATGCTTATTTCGAAACAGTTGAGCGAAGAAGTAAACCGTGAAAACCTGTTGTTGTTTGTGAATGAGCCTCGCACCATGGCGGGCTATGAAATTGAATACAAAGGAGAATACGTTGAGCCGCGTAACAAAAGCGGCTATGTGAAGAAAAGTGAAGTTGAACTGACCAACGATAAATACCAGGTTACCGCCAAACAAGATATTTCCTATGGTGGCAGAAAACTATTTGGTGCGGGAGAGACATTTGAAATCTATCCCGAGAATACCTATTACAAGATAGAATTCCGGAAAGATAATAAGTACCAGTTTACCCTCATGCCGCGAGTACAAGTAAATGAACAAATGGGCAATGTTGCTTCACCAGATATCAGCCATAGCGTGGGGCAGGATTTGTACACACACGTTTCCCTTCCGATGACCGATGAAATCAAAGAAGACTGGAGCGAGCGCGAAGAGGTGGTGGTGAAACGTGGCAAGGAATTTTTTGCGAATGATTATGTTGCCGTGGTCGAGCAAATGACCCGCGTGTATGAATTGGGCGGAGAGAAAATTGATTCCAGTTTTGTGGCGGTTAAAGCCCGAATTCAGGTAACAGGCGAAAAGCAAGAATATGTAGCCGAGCCGGTAATCATTTACGGAACGAATTCACGCGGAGGCATAGTGCCGGACGTTATTACTGACTTAGGGTTGAAATTTTCCCTGATGAATATTCATCCGGAGACGGATGAGATCACCCTGGGTATTCAGTCACGACAAAAAGACTGGGTGGTGATTAAAGCGCTGGAGAAGCCATTTGTAAATGTACTGTGGCTTGGTACACTTGTATTAATGGCCGGTTTTGGTGTAGCCATGCTGCGCAGGTTCCGCGAGTTTAAAAAGATGAAGGAGAAAGGGTTGGAGTAATGAGATGGTCTGTGAGGACACAGACCATGGAATAGAGATCGCGGATCGCACGCAATCCTCAGCAAATGCCGGCCGCGATGACCATGAGTGAGTTGCAAGGATGGCACAAATCAAGGTAAAGGAAACAAAAAAAGGGACTGATGTAAAGCCCTTTTTTAGAACTTCACAGGTCTCGTTTCAATCTAATCAATTGGAGCAGATGAGACCACTCGCGTAGGAGTACCCATAAGGACTCCATGAAATTGATTAGACGATTTATCCAATACTTGATTGCCCGTTGGTTCGTCAAAATCCCAATATCCAATTAACCCGGGATATGTACTGGTTTGTTTTGTGAAAATTACTTTTTGAATCTCATCTTGATTAAGTGACTTATTCCAAATCTTTAGTTCATCCATTTTTCCTTTGAACCTAAAGACCGAGCCATTTTGGTTGAGAAGACCAATTTTAGCGGTTTCAGTTGGAGAGTTCGAATTCATCGGATTATTGGATGTGCCAGAGTAATTTCCGCCAACATCAATTCCATTGTAGTATAGGCTCATATCTGAAGCGTCCCTAATGACGATCGCAAAATTTACCCAACGTCCGCTTATTGGCGCAAAGGTTGCAGACTTCGCCCTTCGGAAAGCTGAGTTATTCTCTCCTAAACCATCACCAAACTGGGCTGCTAAGGATGCTGTATTGCTTGTTAAAAATCCGACACCATTATAAATAGGAAGGCCATCCTGGGTATCCAGAATAGGAATAGAACCTGCGTCTGAGGTTGGGTCAAGCCAAATCCAGGCAGACATCGTGACAGGCAGACTCAGGTTGTCGTAAATATTACCCAGCTCAATGTAATCATTAACACCATCAAACTGTATGGCCCTATTCTCTATCGGATAATTCTCTTCTTCGCAAGAGAGCAAGCATACGAATAAAGTAAGAAAAATACCTAATGCTTTAATATTCATGGTTTAAGTAGGTTGCTTGTAAGCCGCAATAAGCTAAAAAATAACATTACTTTATCAATGCTTCAAAAAAATTTTACCGTTGATGGAGTAGCAACAAAAAAAGGGGCTCATGTGAACCCCTTTTTTATGAGAACAATAAAGAACTATTTACCGTCCGGATTTCTCAGTTTGCTGTGTTTCCTGCTGTAGAGGAAGTATATAATCAACCCAATGGCCATCCAGCCAAAAGCAACTTTTAAGGTTTGAATATCTAATGCTATAATCATCCCTCCGCAAACCAACGCGCCTAAAATGGGAACGATGGGCGCCACAGGAGATGAAAGCGGTGATTTGAAGGGACGTTCGATGTTGGGCGATTTAATTCTGAGGATCCAAACACCCAGACTCACCAAAACAAAGGCGAATAATGTTCCAAAACTTGTCAGGTCTCCTGCCACGTGGCCGGGCACAAAAGCTGCAAACAACCCGACAAACACAAACAAAATCCAGTTTGCTTTATAAGGTGTTTTAAATTGTGGATGCAGTTCACTGAATGTTTTTGGAATCAACCCATCGCCACTCATGGTAAAGAATATTCTACTTTGTCCCATTAATAGAACGAGAATCACCGATGAGAATCCGGCAAGAATGGCCACCGTTACTGCGGTGGAGAGCCACTCGTAATTCGTCATGTAGGTACTAATGGCGTAGGCGACAGATGCCTCTCGTCCTTTTTCAGGATCGACAAAATCCTGCCAGGGGGCAACACCGGTTAGTACGTGGCCAAACAAAACATAAAGAATGGTACAGATCACGAGTGATCCTAAAATCCCGATCGGCATATCGCGTTTCGGATTTTTTGCTTCCTGTGCTGCTGTGGATACCGCATCAAAACCAATGAAGGCAAAGAACACAATGGCAGCTCCCCCTAACACACCACCCCAACCATGTTTGAATACGCCTGAGTAATCGGCAATAACTTTCCCCGCCTGATCGGTAACCGCAGGTGTGCCTTCCGGAATTAAATAAGGTGTATGGTTGGCCGGATCAATAAATTGCCAGCCGATAGCAATAAACAACAACACGATACCAACTTTCACAACAACAATGATGGAGTTAACGGTAGCCGATTCTTCCACGCCTTTAATCAGTATGAGTGTCAGGATAAGCAAGATGAGCAACGCGGGGGCATTGATAATTCCCTGGTGCAACACACCGGCCGAGTCGGTAAAACTTTCAAACGGGGAGTGACACCACTCATAAGGTATTCGCCCTCCGAGCAATCGATTCAAATATTCGCTCCACGCGATACTCACCGTTGCGGCACCCAGGGCATACTCCATAATAAGCGCCCAACCAATAATCCAGGCAACTACTTCGCCCATGGTAACATAGCTGTACGCATACGCGCTACCTGCAATCGGAATCATCGATGCAAACTCGGCATAACATAAACCTGCAAAGGCACATCCTACAGCGGCAATAATAAAGGAAATGGTAACAGCGGGTCCCGCGTTTTGGCCGGCAGCAGCAGCCGTACGTACAAAAAGTCCTGCGCCAATAATGGCACCAATACCCAGGGCAATCAGACTGCCCGAACCCAGTGTACGCTTTAATCCTGAAGCAGCACCGCTTTGGGCGAGTAACTGTTCTATTGGTTTTTTAACAAACAAACTCATGAAAATCTTCGGTTAGGTAGAATTTAATCGCCCTAAAGTAAGAAGAATAATGAATTTGTATGGGCTAAGGTATAGGGGAATAGGGTATAAGGAAATAAGGAATAAGAAAAGAAAAAGGGTATAAGGTAAATTGGTGTTACCCTTATACGCATATACCCTTAAACCTTAAACCTTTAACTTCCTTTTCGTAAGGAGCTGTTCTTTTTGCTATAGAGGAAGTAAATGAACAATCCCGCCACCATCCAGATGAAGGCTGATACAAGCGTTTCTTCTCCTAATGAAACGATCATGGCTGAACAAACCAGTATTCCTAAAATAGGCACAAGCGGAACGAGTGGTGTTTTGAACGGACGTGGTGCAGCCGGATTTTTCACGCGCAACACCCAAATACCTACGCATACTAATACGAAGGCGAAGAGTGTTCCGAAACTTGTTAAATCTCCCGCTACACTTCCCGGAACAAAGCCGGCAAACAAGCCAACAAAAACCAAAAGCAAAAGATTAGACTTAAAAGGCGTACGGAATGTCGGATGCAGTTCAGAAAATACTTTTGGTACCAAGCCATCTTTCGACATCGAATAGAATACGCGCGACTGCCCCATGAGCATCACAAGAATTACGGAAGAGAATCCTGCAAGAATCGCAACGGTTATCAATGTACTCAGCCATCCGTAACCAGGCATATAGGTTTGAATTGCAAAAGCAACAGAAGCTTCTTTACCGGCTGTTTTGAAATCCTGCCAGTTGGCAACCCCGGTTAACACATACGAGAAAAGCACATATAGGATTGTGCACACTACCAATGAACCTAAGATTCCAATCGGCATGTCGCGCTTCGGATTTTTTGCTTCCTGTGCTGCTGTTGATACGGCATCAAAACCAATGAAGGCGAAGAAAACAATGGCGGCTCCGCCCAACACACCACCCCAACCGTACTCTCTCCAGTTGTCGTGACCGGGTGTTCCTTCAGGAATTGTAAAGGGGGTGTAGTTCGCTTCGTTGATAAAACTCCAACCCACTGCAATGAAAATCAGTACGATCGCGACTTTAACGAATACAATTACAGCATTTAAATTGGCTGATTCTTTTGTTCCTTTTATAAGGATCAACGTAAGGATGACAAGGATTAAGAGTGCCGGTAAATTCACAATACCGGAAACACCACTGGCCGAAGTTTCAAAAGGAGAGTGACACCATTGATAGGGTATCGATCCGCCCAACAAATTATTCAGGTACTCACTCCAGGCAATGGAAACTGTGGCAGATGCCAACGCATATTCTAATACCAGTGCCCATCCAATAATCCAGGCCACAAACTCACCCATGGTAACGTAGGCATAGGCATATGCACTTCCTGCAATTGGAATCATGGAAGCAAACTCGGCATAACACAAACCGGCAAAGGCACAACCAATGGCTGCGATAACAAACGAAATAATAACAGCAGGGCCAGCGGCTTCACCGGCAGCAGCAGCAGTTCTAACAAAAAGGCCAGCTCCAATAATGGCACCAATGCCAAGGGCAATCAGGTTTGCCGGACCGAGCGTGCGCTTCAATCCTCCACTTTTTTCTGCTTCTCCGGCTGAAGCGAGGAGTTGCTCCAGCGGTTTTTTTATAAATAAACTCATGAAAATTACTTTTAGGTATGGTTGATTTTCTACGCCCTAAAAGTAAGAAGATTATTGAATTTGGCTAACGACCGGATAAATGCGGACGTATTCCAACAGGAACGGTCGTTTACCGTGTGCCGGAGTTTAATGCTGAGGCGAATCGACCGGAACTTCCGGAACGTGATTCTCCGGCAGTTCAGCCGCAGGCGTAATGGGCAATCCGCCTTCTTGCTTTTCTTTAAAAAACCTGCGTTGCATGATGAGAATAATCACCACCCCGATAAAGATGGAAGAGTCGGCAATGTTAAATACCGGACTGAAAAACTCGAAATATTTTCCTCCGAGCAACGGTACCCACTGAGGCCAAACAAAATCAAAAATCGGGAAGTAAAGCATGTCAATTACCTGACCATGAAACCAGGGAGTGGGAGAGTCGGCAGGGGCATTGTTCAGCATCACACCATAAAAGGCGCTATCTACCACATTGCCTACGGCACCGCCCAGGATCAATCCCATGCACCAAAGAAAGCCGCTGTGGGCGCCCCGGACGGCCATCTTCCATAAATAATATCCAATACCAAACATGGCTACAATGCGAAATACCGTTAAGGCAAGTTTTCCGAATTCATTTTCCCACCGGATACCAAACGCCATACCCGGATTCAATAAATAATGAATCCGAAACCAGTCGCCCAACACATATATTTCTTCGTGGAGGTACATGTTGTTGTATACCAAAAGTTTTGATGCCTGGTCGATGAGAATGACTATGATGGCGAGAATAAAGTATTTTAATATTTTCATTTCGTGATGTGCATAAAGGGTCAATGGTTATTGATTATCGACCAATGACTGTTCTGATCTTAATTTTTAATTTGAGTTCTTCCATTTCAACCGCTACTCCATCGTTCACCAGCGGTTTTATATCCAGCGAAAGAGCCTGGGTTTCGGTGCGGATATAGTCGGCAAAATCGGAAAGGGCTGCATCGATTTCGGCTGAATCTTTTTGTACCTCAATGGCGATTTTATCCAGCACTTCCATGCCCATGTCCTTGCGCAAATTTTGAACACGGTTTACAAAATCGCGTGCAATACCTTCCTTCTTTAATTCTTCTGTTAACGTAATGTCCAGGGCCACTGTTATACCATCCTCAGAGGCAACTGACCAACCGGGAATATCTTCTGAGGAGATCAGCACATCTTCTAACACTAAATCAAATCCATCTTTTTGAAGCGTGCCTTTTTTCTCGATTGCAGTGATATCTTCTTTTGTAAAAGAATTAATCACAGCAGAAACTTCTTTCACTTTCGGGCCGTATTGCTTACCGAGTTTTGCAAAGTTTGGCTTTACTTTTTTTACCAACAAGCCCGATGTATCATCGATGTATTGAATCTCTTTTACGTTTACCTCTGCTTTAATAATTGCTTCTACGGTGCGCACGCGCTGTGCAAATTTCTCATCGAGAACCGGAAGCAAAATCTTTTGCAATGGGGTGCGTACTTTAATTTTGCTGTTCTTACGAATAGAGTGTACCAGTGAACAAATGTGCTGGGCGTAGTCCATTGATTTTTCCAGTTCCAAATCTTTACGTTTTGGCTCTGCCTTAATCAGAATTGAATGATGCACGGATTCAACCTGCAAAGGAGTGTTGAATTTCTTGGCGCGTTCACGGATGTTGTCGGTTAAGTTTTTGTACAGCCACTCGCTAAAGAAGGGAGCGATGGGTGACATAAGTTGCGCGGTTACCATCAAACACTCATACAAAGTTTCGTATGCGGCTTTTTTATCTTCCGAAAGTTGGCCTTGATTGGCCGGCTGCCAGAAACGTTTCCGGTTTAAGCGAACATACCAGTTCGATAAGTGATCGTTGACGAATAACTGAATGGCCCGTGCTGCTTTGGTTGGCTCGTAGTCGTTAAAGGCAGTCGTTACTTCTTCAATTAACGATTGCTCTTTCGTAAGAATCCAGCGATCGAGAGAAGAAAGTTTTTCGAACGGAACATTGTTCATTTCATCCTTCACAAATCCATCGATGTTGGCGTACAACGCAAAGAACGAGTAGGTGTTCATGAGCGTTCCGAAGAACCTGCGCTGGGTTTCTTCAATGCCGGCAAAGTCGAACTTGAGGTTATCCCACGGTGGCGCATTTTCAATCATGTACCAGCGCACCACATCGGCACCATATTTCGAAAGCGTTTCAAATGGATTCACCACGTTGCCTTTGCTCTTGCTCATCTTGTTGCCGTTTTTGTCCAGCACTAAACCATTGGAGATAACGGTTTTGAAAGCAACACCTTTGTTATTTACTTTTTTGTTAATGGCTTTAATCTCATCGCTGCTTTCGCTGAGCATGACAGCAATGGCATGCAGGGTAAAGAACCACCCGCGGGTTTGATCTACGCCTTCCGCGATATAATCAGCCGGATAATTTTTTTCGAAGATGTCTTTATTCTCGAAAGGGTAGTGCCACTGTGCGTACGGCATAGCGCCCGAATCAAACCAAACATCAATCAAATCTGGTTCGCGGTACATGGGTTCGCCTTTGCTGCTTACCAGAACGATGTCATCCACATAAGGACGATGCAAGTCAAATTCAGAATTTAGAATTTTGAATTTAGAATTTTGAATTCCTTCCTTCTCCGCCTTAGTAATTTCTTCCTGAAGTTGTTTGATTGATCCGATACAGACCTCCTCTTTCCCGTCTTTTGTTCGCCAGATTGGCAGAGGAGTTCCCCAGTACCGAGAGCGCGACAAATTCCAATCCACAAGGTTTTCCAGCCAGTTACCGAATCGTCCGGTTCCGGTTGATTCCGGTTTCCAGTTAATAGTTCGATTGGTCTCCACCATTTTGTTTTTCAACGCAGTGGTTTTGATAAACCAACTATCCAACGGATAGTATAATACTGGTTTATCAGTTCGCCAGCAATGCGGATAGGTGTGTTCGTACTTCTCTACTTTAAAGGCTTTGTTCTCTTCTTTTAAGATGATGGAGATGATAACATCTGTTGACTTGTAATCAGGATTGTTTTCGTCTTCACCTGTGTAATTTTTTACATAGAAATCATCAACACCTAAAGGCTTATGCGTTTTGATGTTGTATTTCGAAACACCTTCTTTCAGTTTCTCACCGATTTGAGAAATAAATTTTCCTTTTCTGTCAACCGTTGGTGCCAGTGCTCCCGATTCATCCATTATAACAAGCGCAGGAATGTTATTTTGTTGCGCCACCCTGAAGTCGTCAGCACCGAAGGTTGGCGAAACGTGTACCACACCTGTACCGTCTTCCGTTGTTACGAAATCGCCAATCACCACATGAAAGGCTTTTTCTACATTTCTGAGTGGCAATAAGTAGGGCATCAACTGTTCGTACTCAACACCTTCCAGTTGTGAGCCTTTGAAATCGGCAACGTGACTTTTTATTTCATGGCCTTCCTTTTCAAGATTTTTCATGATAGACGCAACGCTACCCTCGTACATGTTGGCCGCACGATCTTTCGCTACCAGAATGGTTTGTTGAACTTTCGTGTACGGGTTAACCGTAATAAATTTTGAGTAAACGATTTCCTTTCCTACCGCCAGTGCAGTGTTGGAAGGAAGCGTCCAGGGAGTAGTGGTCCAGGCGAGGATATACAAATCACCAACCGTTCTGGAGTGAAATAAAAACTCCGACTTCGCATTGCGCTTCACTTTGAACTGTGCGACAATGGAGGTGTCTTTCACATCTTTGTAACAGCCCGGCAAATTCAATTCATGTGAACTTAAACCCGTACCGGCAGCCGGTGAATACGGCTGAATGGTATACCATTTGTACAACAGTTGTTTATCGTACAGTTGTTTTAAAATCCACCACAGTGTTTCGATGTATTCTTTTTCGTAGGTGATGTACGGATTGTTCAGGTCAACCCAGTAACCCATTTTCACGGTGAGGTCGTCCCACTGATCTTTATACATCATCACCGTTTCGCGGCACTTCTTGTTATATTCCTCAATGGAAATTTTTTTCCCGATATCGTCTTTCGTAATGCCCAGTTGCTTTTCAACCTGAAGTTCAACAGGCAGGCCGTGGGTATCCCAGCCGCCTTTGCGCTTTACCTGATAGCCCTGAAGCGTCTTATAGCGACAGAAAATATCTTTTACGGTACGGGCCATCACATGGTGAATGCCCGGGGTGCCGTTGGCGGATGGCGGGCCTTCGTAGAAGGTAAAGCTTTCAGCGCCTTCGCGAATGCTTACCGATTTTTCAAAGATTTTCTCCTCCTTCCAGAATTGAAGGATTTCGTCTGCGATTTTCGCAAAATTCAGGTCTTTTTCTTCGTTATATTTTTCAGCCATCTCTCTAAAAACGATGAAGTTAGGATGCTGACGCTTCCGGTCAGCATCCTGACAGGCATAGCCTCGTCAGGATAAGGCTGCAAAGATATTGTTTTGTAGGATTTTAAAGAGAACAAATATCCCCGGCCACCGTGCCGGGGTCTTCTTTTTTTTGCTCTGTTGAGATGCCGGAACAAGGCCGGCATGGCTGTGAATAACTAGGTGAGACACATATATCCCCGGCCACCGTGCCGGGGTCGCTTCTATTGAGATGCCGGAACAAGTCCGGCATGGTTATGTCTTCTTTTTTTGCCCTATTGAGATGCCGGAACAGGTCCGGCATGGCAGAACTACTCTGCGTCAGATGCGTTTCTACTGTGAATTTTAATTTTACTCAGATCAATTTCCTCGTCATCGTTCTCGCCATAAAAACCCGGATCGAAATCATCGATGAGCAGGTGGCCATCTCTTTTCTTCGGCTTGTCAAACGTCATGATCAGGGCGGGCAGCAAAATCAAATTGGTGAACATCGAGATCACCAGCGTGATGGAGGTTAACACGCCCAACGCAATGGTTCCTCCAAAAGAGGAGAATGCAAAGATGATAAACCCAGCAAACAGCACCACCGAGGTGTACATGATGCTCTTGCCGGTCTCAATTATGCTGTCACTCACGGCAACCGGAATGAAAAAATTATTGGATAAAATTTCCTGTCGGTATTTAGCCAGGAAACGGATGGAGTTGTCAACAGAAATTCCGAACGTAATGCTGAAGATCAACGCGGTACTGGCTTTCAGCGGAATATCCATGTAGCCCATTAAGCCTGCGGAAATCATGAGTGCCAATAAATTTGGAATGAGCGAAATGATGATCATCCGCACGTTGGCAAACAAAATAGCCATGGAAAGGGTGATCAGAATAAAGGCCAGCAGCAAACTTTCCTGCAGGTTGGCAATCAGAAATTTATTTCCCTTGATAAATATTTTTGTTGATCCGGTAATGGCTGTTGCCACTGAATCTTTCCCGGTTGAAACAAAAATTTCATTCATCCTGGGTTCAATCACATCGTTCACCAACGAATCAAGTCTGGATGAACCGATGTCGGCAATCTGACTGGAGATTCGGATTTCTGAAAAGGTGGAATCAACAAACGAGTTTAATACACCGCGTGTGGCACGCGAAGGTGTGCCCGACTTAACAAAAGCCGAATCGGTTTTCCAGTCGGTACTTTGTTTGAACAACTCACTATTCTTCACATAATTCATGATAAACGCACCCTGCGTTTTCGAAGGCAACTTATATTGGTTAGGGTTGCCGTTGTAAAAAGCCTGGTTGATACCTTTGATGAAACTGACTACCGACACCGGTCTTGAAATCAGGGTAATTGAATCGAGGAATTGTTCGAACGCATTTACCTTCTCCAGGTTTTTAACATCCAGTACCGGTCGTTTCTTTTTGGTTACAAATTTCACTACGATTTCAAGCGGCATCACACCACTGAAATTTTCTTCAAAAAACTGAAGATCTTTTTTTACCTGGCTTTGTGAAGGAACATCATCGGCCATAAAGGTTTCGGCTTTAAGCCGGAGCATGCCCATAATAGCAACGGCAGTAAGGATAAGTGTAGCGATGTAAATGCCTGTGCGGTGCCGGTGCACCAGCAAGTCGGTCATTTTCAGAAACCACCCCATGATAGGGAAATTTAAATGGCGCAAGTGTTTTTCTGTTGGAACGGGTAACCACGAAAACACACTGGGGATCATAATCAGGCACACAAAAAACAACGCCATGATGTTGATACCTGCCACAATGCCGAACTCACGCAAAATGGTGATGTCGGTTGCGAGCAAGGTTAAAAATCCGATGGCCACCGTGAGGTTAGTCAGAAACATGGCCAGTCCCATTTTCTTCACCACCACGGTGATTGCTTCGAGTTTATCCTGAGTTTTGGCAAATTCGAGATGGTACTTGTTTAACAGGTAGATGGCATTCGTGATTCCAATTGTTACAATCACCGGGGGGATAAGTCCCGTAAGCAACGTAATTTTATAACCGAAAAGGGCCAGCGTTCCGAGTGTCCACACGACCAATACGCCAATAATAATCATGGAGAAGAGTACCGACCGGAACGACCGGAAAAATAAAAACATGATAAACCCGGTTACGACAACCGAGGCAATCAAAAATATTTTCATTTCATGACGAATAGAATTAGCCACGACTGTTCGCATGAAGGGGAGGCCGGCATACCGAAGTTTTATATTGGTTTCGGTCTCAAATCGTGCGCCTTCTTTTTGTAACGAGTCGGTCATGGCTTCGCGTCTTACCGAGTTCATCACTTCTTTTTGAACGGCTACCAGCATCATCATGGCACCGTTGGTACTGTTCATGAGC
>JBAQPU010000025.1:0-42254 GCA_049306095.1 Cyclobacteriaceae bacterium | reverse complement strand
AGCAAGGACATTGTCGGTAGCAAGGTTCTCGATTGGGAGTTTCCGGAAGGTTACCGGGTTGCGGATTTTAAGAAGGAATTGTTTCAGCGGTTTCCTCAGTTTGCCGACCTTAAATCGCTTTACATTGCACGCAATAACGAATATGCGTTGGATGAGGCTGTATTAAAGGATAACGATGAAATTGCCCTGATTCCTCCTGTGAGTGGGGGATAGGAGTTTTACACCATCGGTATATTATAAAGGGCTAATCATGGTTGATTTTTGCAATTTAAAAAGGTACCTTCCACTGCATTCCTTTTTTGTAACTAAACCCGTCAAAATTATGATCAAAATCACTGAAAAGCCCATCGACATCCAGAAAGTGATCGATACGGCTTCCAGCCTGGGTGCCGGAGCCGTGAATGTTTTCGTTGGTACAGTTCGTAACAACGCGCATGGCAAGAACGTGCTCTGGCTTGAGTATGAAGCCTATGAGTCTATGGCAGTTTCTGAAATACGAAAGATCATAGACGAGGCATCGCACCGATGGCCTTTACTTGGATGGGGAGTAAGCCACCGGATTGGTACATTAAAACCGGGTGAAGTTTCTGTTGTAGTGGCTGTTTCATCGCCACACCGCCAGCAGTCCTTTGAAGCGTGTCAGTTTATCATTGATACCCTAAAGGAAAAAGCTCCCATTTTCAAAAAAGAGATTTTTGAAGACGGAGAGGAGTGGGTTTCTGCCCGCCCTACAGGAGCAACTGCTTATAACTGATTGATTAAAATCAGCCCCGCGGTTACAAGCGTGAGGGCTGCCAACATTCCTGTAAAGATCAGGAGGGCCAAATCACGCCCGATCGGGTTGATGTGGAAAAGTTTACCCTGTGCTTTCATAATACCAACTGGTTTAGACGCAACGAAGATACGACACTGCCAACAGGTAACACCGGTTGCGTAAGTAAAGTTGAAGTTTGATCAAGTTTTATTTTCGTAGCGCATAGAACACCAATGAAAATTCTGATTTCCTGAATTGGAGCAGGTGCAGTCAATTAAATTGTAGTGAGGAGGTTATGAGTTATGAATTCAACTAACATTTCAGTAGTCCAAACAGAATATTCTGCGATACACCAAAATGAAAAGGAAAATACAATACCGGTTTTTCAGGGCTGACCTTGTATGGTTTTGCCTGATTGCCTGAGATATTCGGCCAATTCTTCCGGAGAATTGATATTGATCAATATTGTTTTGGGTGCGCGCAGCATGCGTACATCGTGGTCGGTTAAGAACTGACGAGGACTCTTGTTTCCGCTGTTGAAAAAATCAAAGAGTACCGGTTTTGCCTTGGCTTCCCAAATGGTAAAGAGCGGTTCAGGGTTTTCTCCTTCCGAATCTAAAAAGCAGGTCGCATCGCAGTGCATATCGCGGTGCTTGATAAGATACTGAATAATTTTTGTATCGATGTTGGGCATATCCACCGGAACGGTAAGCCAGGCTGCCTGTGGATCGAAATGAAATGCGCTTAGAATGCCGTTAAGCGGACTGGCAAGATCGAAATGATCGGGGATGAGGGTGTTTGTGGCTTTTGTTCCTTTGGGAACCGACCAGTAAACCTCGGAACAAAATGGTTTTAATAAATCGGCAAGGTATTCCCGCTGAGGTTTTCCATGATAAGAAATGACGTTCTTGTCGTGCCCCATGCGTGTACTTTTTCCACCACACAGGATTAAGCCGTTTAGTCTATGACTCATGGAATTCCTTTCCGCAATGTGGGCACATGTGCTTCTTAGATTCTGGCTTGTGCATAATTTCAAAAAAGCCCGATGATAGAATACCGGCAGGTAATGCGAGCAACCCGAAGCCAACAATGGCAAAAACACCGCTTAAAACTTTTCCCATCGTGGTAATAGGAACCATGTCGCCATAGCCTACAGTTGTTAGCGTTGCAATACCCCACCACATGGTGGCCGGTATGCTGGTGAATACGGTGGGTTGATATGGATTCTCCACATAAAACATCAGGGAAGAAATAATGATCAGTATGAAAAAGATAAAAATGATCGTAAGCACCAGTTGCTCTTTCCGGTCGTTAATAACTTTTTTGAAAATTTCAAGCGCATGCAGGTAGCGGGCTACCTTAAACATCCGAAAGAGAGCCATCAGGCGGATGATACGCAGGAAACGCAGGTCAAGCGAAAGAAACGTGAGGTAAAAAGGAAGAAAGGATAAGAGGTCGATAATCGCCAGCGGGCTCCTGATGTACTTCAGGCGACCTTTCACCGGATGCTCGTATTTTTTCTTTTCAACGATTGAGTAAATTCTAGCCAGGTATTCAACCGTGAAGAAGATAACAGAAAAGAACTCAAAGCGATCGAACGGTACCCTATATTCACTGTATACCTCCGGTATTGATTCCAATAAAATCAACAGGATATTGAGGGTAATAATAATGACCAATACAATTTCAAAGATGCGTTCCAAAATGCCCCCTTTTTCTGAAGGGTTCAGCGTTATAAAAAGTCTTTTCCGAAAAGTCATGCAACGTTACGTTTGAAATTTTTTTTACCGCCTGTTTTTTCCATCAGTTTGATTTCTTCAATGGTGATATCGTGTGAAAGTGCCTTACACATGTCATAAATAGTAAGCGCGGCAATACTGGCGGAAGTAAGGGCCTCCATCTCCACTCCGGTTTTTCCTTGCACTACTGCGTGCGTGTCAATAATGATTGCATTGTTTTTTACCTGAATCTTTACCTGGCAATCGTCTAAGCCAATAGGATGGCACAACGGAATAAGATCAGATGTTTTTTTTGCGCCCATTACACCAGCAAGTATGGCTGTTTGAAAGACCGGACCCTTTTTGGTGATCAACTCATGGTCTTTGATGTGCTGTAGTATTTCGCGACTTACTTTTACAGTGGCCCTGGCGCGGGCTGTTCGCAGGGTAATTTTTTTTAACGATACATCCACCATTTGCGGATTACCCGAAGCGTCAAGATGGGTGAGTTTTTTGTTCTTCATAATGTGTTGCCGACTGCCAATTAAACCTATCAACAACGATGTCAATTTTCAAATTTAGTAATAATTTCATGCAATGATAACGACTAACGAAGCCTTTCGGCTGATTCACTCAGTGGTTCCAATCCTGAAGACTGAACCGGTATCGATCCTGGAATCAGCAGGCCGGGTGTTGGCTGAGCGTGTGATGGCCGATCGTGACCTTCCCCCGTTTCATCGGGTGGCCATGGATGGTATTGCTATTCAGGCCAGCCAGTTTGTAAATAAAAATCAGGCATTTAAAATAGAGAGTGTTCAGGCTGCCGGCAGCCCGCAACAAGTACTCCATAACATTAAAAATTGCATTGAAGTCATGACCGGATCAGTTCTTCCGGTCCATACAGATGCCGTTATCCGATATGAAGATTTAGAATTGAAAGACAACCATGCGCAAATTCAACTCGAGAAGGTTGTAAAAGGAATGAATATTCATGCACAGGGATTGGATACAAAGCGCGGTGATGATTTGTTGAAACCCGGTCAGAAAATTTCTCCGGCAGAAATAGCCTTGCTTGCCTCGGTTGGTAAAAACCTGGTCAGTGTTTTTGCTTTCCCAACAACTGCTGTTGTTTCCACTGGAAATGAATTGGTGGAGATTGAGGAGATTCCTGAAATGTATCAAATCAGGCGATCGAATACCTATGCCCTGCAGGCTGCTATGAATGAAATGGGATGGAAGTCAGCATCATTTCATGTAGCCGATGATGCAGATTTGGTGTTGAAAAATCTGCGAGAGGTTCTTGAAAAGCATGATGTGGTAATTTTAACAGGAGGTGTTTCAAAAGGTAAGTTCGATTTTATCCCGCAAGCGCTGGAAGGACTTGGTGTACGTAAAATTTTTCATCAGGTAAGTCAGCGTCCGGGAAAACCATTTTGGTTTGGCGTATCCGATGATCAGCGTAAAATTGTTTTTGCGTTACCCGGAAACCCCGTATCTACTTTTTTGTGTTTCTATAAATACATTAAGCCGTGGATGTTGAAAAGTATGGGAGTGGAGTGCAAAGTCGCAACTGCCAGGCTGTCTTCAAATTTTAATTTTGCACCATCGCTTACCTGCTTCCTGCAGGTAAAAACCGAATTAAAAGATGGGCAGTGGTGGGCACAACCACATGCCGGTGGTGGCTCAGGTGATTTTGCCAATCTGAAAGATGTAGATGGTTTCCTGGAATTGCCGTTAGAGAAATCAAGCTTTCAGGCAGGAGAAGTTTACCCATATATTGCCTTCCGGATGTGAGAATTCAGGTTGATGTCAATTTTTGAATTACCTTTGTAAGCTAAGAAATCCTGTAAATCAGGTAAATCATATAAATCATAGTCGATGTTTGATAATTTAAGTTTAAAGCTGGAGAAAGCCTTTCAAACCCTGAAAGGTCAGGGAAGAATAACAGAAGTCAATGTAGCCTCTACCATTAAAGAAATCCGTAAGGCGCTCATCGATGCGGACGTCAACTATAAGGTTGCCAAAGAAGTTACCGATGAAATTAAAGAAAAGGCGCTTGGTCAGAATGTACTCACCGCCATCTCTCCGGGTCAATTATTGGTAAAGATTACCAGTGATGAACTAACCGGCCTCATGGGCGGCCAAAGTGAAGACATTAAACTAGAGGGGAACCCTGCCGTTGTTCTGATTGCCGGGTTACAGGGTTCGGGTAAAACTACCTTCTCGGGTAAGTTGGCAAACTATATTAAGAAACAAGGCCGCCAGGTGTTATTAACCGCGTGTGATATCTACCGGCCGGCAGCGATCAACCAATTAAAAGTATTAGGCGAGCAGATTGGCGTGGAGGTTTATGCCGAACCTGAAAATAAGGATGCTGTAAAAATTGCACGTGCAGCGATCGATCATGCAAAGAAAAATAATCATCGTGTGGTCATTGTCGATACCGCGGGCCGCTTAGCGGTAGATGAAGAGATGATGGATGAGATCACCAAGTTGAAAGAGGCCCTCAACCCATCCGAAACATTGTTTGTGGTTGATTCGATGACGGGTCAGGATGCGGTGAATACGGCCAAGGCTTTTAATGATCGGTTGAATTTTAATGGAGTTGTGTTAACCAAACTCGATGGCGATGCGCGCGGTGGTGCTGCCCTTTCTATTCGCAGGGTGGTAGAGAAGCCCATCAAGTTCATCAGTACCGGTGAAAAAATGGAAGCGATTGATCGCTTCTATCCCGACAGGATGGCCAGCCGGATTCTGGGCATGGGCGATGTGGTTGGGTTGGTAGAAAAAGCACAGCAATCTTTCGATGAAGAAGAAGCCAGGCGACTGAATGCCAAATTGCGCAAGAACCAATTCGATTTTAATGATTTTCTTTTGCAACTGGAGCAGATCAAGAAAATGGGTAACCTGAAAGACCTGATGGGTATGATACCCGGTGTTGGTAAAGCCATGAAAGGTGTAGATGTTAATGATGATTCTTTTAAACCTGTAGAGGCTATTATCCGCTCTATGACCAAGCACGAACGTGAAAATCCGGATGTGATCAATGGCAGCAGAAAAGATCGCATTGCAAAAGGCAGTGGCACCTCTGTAACCCAGGTCAATCAACTGCTCAAGCAGTTTGGCGACATGCGGAAGATGATGAAGACTATGAATAAAATGGGCGGAGCCAAGCGGGCACTTTCCGCGATGAATCCATTTGGCAAGTAATCCGGTAAAATGAAACTGATTTTTTGGGTAGTTGCAGCGTATGTGTTTTCGTATCCTGAACTGATTCTTTATTCGAATGACGATTACCATTTTGAAGTTAAGATTCCACAGCAATATAAAGAAGAGAGTCAACGGCAGGAAGAAAAATTTGGCGCCACTGAATATATTAAAGTAAGTGGGCGAGAAGGTGGCGTAGGTTATACCGTGGTGGCTTCCCGGTATGAAAGCAGTGAGACCTTTCGAAAAAGCGGGGCTGATTTTCAGCAGTTGGTCACTAATCACGCTAAGTATGTAAGCGAGGAATCATTTTTAAAAAATAGTTTTGTTATTCTTGGAGAGCATCATACCAAAAATGTGTTAGAATACGTGGTTGCAGAAATGGGAACTGAAATGGGCATGATTAGAAGAATTTATATCCGGAAAGAAATGACCTATAGTTTGTCGGTTTATTGTAAGAAAGAGTTCATCACACAGGAAAATGTGGAGCCCTTCTTTAAAAGTTTAAAAATTAAACCTTGATGAAAACAAAGGTGTTACGTTCTCTTTTGATTGTTATCATTCTAACGATCAATATCGGATGCGATCAGATTTCCAAAGGTATCGTTCGGCAACGCATTAGAGACTTTGAACAGATTTCAATCATAAAAAACTGCGTCACGCTAACAAAAGTCGAAAACACTGGTGCTTTCTTAAGCCTGGGAAATTCATTACCCGATGCGATCAGGTTTATCCTGTTGTCGCTGGTTCCATTGGTTGTGTTAGGCGTTGGTATTGGTTTTCTTTTTGCAAAGAGTAAAATTTCCAATGTAACCCTACTTGGGTCGGCATTTGTGATAGGAGGCGGGATTGGAAACATTTACGACAGACTGGTTTATGGATCGGTGACTGATTTTCTTCACATTGATTTCGGAATATTTCAAACAGGCATTTTTAACCTGGCCGATGTTTCCATTATGATGGGGTTGCTGATGGTGTTTGTAAACTCATTCAAAACGAAAACGGTTGAAGATACAGAGGCGATGTCATGAAGGTTACAAAACTTTTCAATGATTTCTTTAACAGTGAACGGGCAGGAGGTATCCTGCTTATTTTCTGTGCAATTGTCTCACTGGTGTTAACCAACTCGCCCATTGGAGAAGCCTATCAGCAACTGTGGCATACTTCAATCATCAATCATAGTATTGTGTATTGGATTAACGATGCGTTGATGGCCATTTTCTTTTTGCTGATTGGCCTTGAACTGGAACGTGAGGTGTATATCGGTGAGTTGTCTAAAATAAAACAGGCATCGTTGCCATTGGTTGCTGCCGTTGGGGGTATGGTAATGCCTGCGGCATTGTATCTGGTATTTAATGCAGGGTTGCCTACACAGGCAGGAGCCGGCATCCCCATGGCAACCGATATCGCCTTTGCGATAGGAATACTTTCCTTACTTGGCAATCGGATTCCGGCTTCGTTAAAAGTTTTGCTAACTGCATTGGCTGTTATTGATGACTTGGGTGCAATTATTGTGATTGCTGTATTCTACACCGACTCAATTGCGTTTACCAACCTGCTTATTTCATTAAGCATTCTGTTGTTCCTTTTTGGGCTGAACCGGTGGAAGGTTTATTCATTATTTCCCTACCTGATGGGGGGAGTAATAGCCTGGTATTTTATGCTTCAATCAGGCGTACACGCCACCATTGCCGGTGTTTTGCTTGCCTTTGTAATGCCATTTGGCGATGGTCGCGAGCATTCCACTTCGTACCGGCTCCAGAAATTTTTACATCGGCCGGTTGCTTTTATCATTCTTCCACTTTTCGCACTTGCCAATACTTGTTTGGTGATTGAGCCCGGGTGGATGCAAAACCTGACGCAACCTGAAAGCATTGGAATTTTGGTAGGTCTTATTGTTGGAAAACCCCTTGGGATTTTCCTCTTCAGTCTGGTGGCTGTTATAACAGGGTTGTGTGTCAAACCAAATGACCTTAACTGGAGGCATATATTAGGAGTAGGTTTTTTGGGAGGTATTGGATTTACCATGTCCATTTTTATCACCCTGCTAGCGTACGACCAACACGAGTTTATTGTCGAGTCAAAAATCGCCATTTTGCTGGCATCTTTGGTTTCCGGGGTGATAGGATTTGGGTGGTTACGTGCAACCCTTATCCGGAGACCACACGATATTAGCCCATCATAATGTTTGCTTATATTTAAGTAAGGAAACATTAACCCTGGAAATCATGAAACGGAGTGCGACTGCTGTTTGGCAGGGAAGCGGAAAAGAAGGCAAAGGTACCTTATCCGCCCCTAGCCAAGTTTTAAATAATACGCCTTACTCTTTTAAAACACGATTTGAGGAAGGAGTACTGGGCACGAACCCGGAAGAGTTGGTAGCCGCAGCGCATGCCGGGTGTTTTTCAATGAAACTTTCATTTAATATCGATGCCGCGGGATTCACAGCCGATAAACTGGAAACCACATGCGAAATAAATTTTGAAAATGGTGTGATCACAAACTCTCATTTAACTGTTTCTGCACGGGTGATGGGTATTTCAAAAGAAAAATTTGATGAAGCTGTTGCCGATGCCGAAAAGAACTGCCCAATTTCAAAGTTGCTGAACACGAAAATTACTGTTCAGGCGAGGTTGGAATAGCTTCCAAAATATTTATTTAAAAAATTGTGAAAAAGCAGAACCGAACCCATGCTGGGTACGTTATACCCCTAGTTTTACAGGTTACTTAGTAAATATATAATGCCTCGTCCAGGTGAATCTCGGGACGGGGCATTTTCGTGTTCATGTCCAACCAAACAAAATTTTATGAAAAAAGCTCACTTACTTTTTGTCTTATTGTTGACGGTACCAGGTACTGTGCTTGTTGCTCAGGAGAACAAACCAAAGAGTCCTAAAGAAACTGTGAAAGGTTCAATTGATGGTGTGGGTGTGGAAATTGTGTATTGTCGTCCGTCTGCTCGCGGAAGAAAAATGTTAGGCGGGAAAGAAACCTATGGCCAGGTTTGGCGTACGGGAGCCAATGAAGCCACCACCATTCGGTTTGATAAGCCTGTGACCATTGAAGGAAAATCGCTGGAGGCAGGAATCTATTCGTTGTGGACAATTCCCAATGAAACTGAATGGGCTTTTATTTTTAACAAGAAAACCGGGCAGTGGGGTACCGAGTATGATAAGTACAAAGATCAGGATGTATTACGTGTAACCACAAAAGCCGGGAAGACCCCAGCATTTGTTGAAACCCTCACTATTTCCATTGAAAAAGACCAGGTAAACCTGCAGTGGGAAAATACTGCTGTAGCATTTAAAGTGAAAGGGTAGGACAACAGATCGAATGCGTAAAAAAATAAAGCTCCGGGTAATTCCGCGAGCTTTATTTTTTGCATCTTGTTTATGCAAACTGATTTGGTATGCAAATTTTAGGTCGCACCGACAGGGTAGATCTTCCCGGGCTGGGTTTATATAATATTCAGGCAAAGGTTGATACAGGAGCCTATACCAGTTGCCTGCACTGTTCACGTGCCGAGGTGATCGATGGACAGTTAGAATTTGTTTTATTGGATGATGAACATCCCGAGTTTACCGGGTTAAAGTTTGTATTTACCGAATACGATGAGCGCGAAATTAAAAATTCGTTCGGTGTTGCTGAAAAGCGCTATGTGATTAGTACAACCGTTAAAATTTTTGATGAGGAAATCATGGCCGAATTTTCATTGGGTGACCGTGACGCCATGCGGTTTCCTATTCTGCTGGGACGTAAAATTTTAAGGGATCGGTTTCTCATTGATGTAACAAAAAAAAATCTATCTTACAGAGCTAACAAAGCATCCCGCAAACGCAAAAAAAGGACTTCTTAGAATCTTGTCTGAGTACCGTATGAACATTGCCATTTTATCAACTGGGCCTAAGTTATATTCAACCCAACGGTTGAAAGAAGCCGGTGAAAAGCGGGGCCATCGCGTGGAGATCATTGACCACATGAAGTGTGTTATTTTTATCGAGAAGAAAAACCCGGTGGTGCTGTACCAGGGTCGAAGACTTGATTACTTCGATGCCGTCATTCCCCGTATTGGTGCTTCGGTTACGTTTTATGGTGCTGCCATTGTACGGCAGTTTGAAATGATGAAGGTGTTTACTGCGGTAGAATCTCAGGCGTTAATTCGATCGCGTGATAAGCTCAGAAGTTTGCAAATACTTTCCCGTGCAGGATTAGGATTGCCAAAAACCATTTTTATGGACTACTCGAAACATTCAGAAGGAGTGGTTGAATCAGTTGGCGGGGCTCCCGTAGTGATTAAGTTGCTGGAAGGAACGCAAGGACTTGGCGTGGTGCTGGCTGAAAATAAGAAAGCTGCCCAGTCGGTAATGGATGCCTTCCACGGACTGAAGACACATATCATTGTTCAGGAGTTTATTAAAGAAGCAAAGGGTGCCGATATACGGGCTTTTGTGGTGGATGGAGAAGTGGTAGGAGCCATGCGCAGGCAGGCGAAAGAAGGCGAGTTTCGTTCAAACTTACATAGAGGGGGCTCGGCCACCGTTGTAAAACTTAGTCGTGCCGAAAAACATGCCGCTATTACTGCTGCCAAAAAAATGGGATTAGGAGTAGCGGGGGTTGACATGCTCCCTTCCAATCGCGGGCCGCTTATTCTGGAAGTAAACTCGTCTCCCGGACTGGAAGGAATTGAAGGGGCAACAAAAGTTGATATCGCTGGCAAAATAATTCAGTACCTGGAGAAGAATGCAGCGAAGAAGAAAATTCAAAAAGATAAAATTAATGCGTAAA
This sequence comes from Cyclobacteriaceae bacterium, assembly GCA_049306095.1. Classification (GTDB taxonomy): domain Bacteria; phylum Bacteroidota; class Bacteroidia; order Cytophagales; family Cyclobacteriaceae; genus UBA2336. Next base: position 31,790 of record JBAQPU010000025.1, on the reverse strand, counting down.
CCCAAGTGACTGATTTGGGGATCTATTTCAAAGGTCTCTGTCTGGCTCCACGGATATTGATTAATTCAATTTGCTTTTTGCGTGGTTTCACTCGATAGGTTATGACCGTAAGTTTATTCATCGGCCCCCGGAAAACATTTTTATATCTGCTTGTCTTTTGAACCAGTTCCGGATACTCGCTTAGCAGTGTAAAAAATTCTTCACTCTCACGAATAAAATTCCGAACCTCTTTATCCCTCCAGTGTTTTTCAAGGTAGCGAACAATCTTATCGTCCGTGGATTGCTCGTTTAGTCCAGACTAAAGTTAACGCCATTTCTTGTACCTGGCCATTACTTCCTTATGTGGCACTACTTCCCCACGATCAGCCTGCGATAATCCTTCCTCAATTTCTAATCTCTCTTCTTCGCTGAGTTGACCCCACCAGTCCTTTTCCTGTTCCTTTTTTAAAGTGATAAGCCGCTTGAGAGTGGTCGTATTATTAAGCTTGGCTAACCATTCTATCAACTGTAACTTTTCCGCTTGTAAATCCATATCGTTTAAATATTCGTTTCCAACGTTAACGATTTCATGGCAGTTTTTAGTTTCATCTTTTTAACCCTGTGCTGTCCCCCTCGCGCAGTCGCTCGGTTGTGCTGAGTGACCATTTCTTAAAGGCCTCTCGTTTGAGGGGGGGGTATTGCCCTTCATAGCATTATTTTAAAGATTCAGGCCTTTAATTTTTCCAAATTTAATCGTAAAAATTTACATGATATCTTTGAATAGTCATTTCCTTTCGAACAAGTACTTTTATTTCGAAATTGATCCAATACATTTTTGTTCAGGTACAATTCAATTCTCTAAAATGAAGAAAGTTACAATAGCTGGTCATGAAATTAAACCGGGTGAGTTCAAAGAAATTAATATTAACATAGCCCGCCTTCCGTCACACACGCAAATCGATACGCCCATTTATGTTTCAAGGGCACGGGAAGATGGCCCCACCCTGGCCCTGATGGCGGGTATGCATGGCGATGAAATTAATGGGATGGAGATTGTCCGCAGAATTATTGACAAACGATTCCATCAACCGAAGCGCGGAACGATTGTTTGCATGCCCATCACAAACGTGTACGGTTTTTTAAATTTCTCGCGTGATGTTCCAGATGGTAAAGACGTGAACCGATCATTTCCCGGAAGCAGGAGCGGGTCACTCGCCAGTCGGGTAGCGTACCACTTAACGCACGACATCATTCCGTTTATCGACTATGGAATTGATTTCCATACCGGTGGTGCCATGCGCACCAACTATCCGCAAGTGCGTGCCATGTTAAACAATGAAAAGAATCAGGAATTAGCGCGTGCCTTTAATGCACCATTTACCATTGACTCCCCTTTTCGACCAAAATCATTAAGAAAAGAAGCATCCAAAAAAGGAAAGAACATTATCGTGTATGAGGCCGGTGAGTCGTTGCGGTTTGATCAGCAGGGAATTGAAGAGGGTATTGAAGGGGCGTTGCGACTGATGAAACATTTGAAGATGATTGACTGGGCACCTGAACCCAAGGAGGAAAACAGGGTTATCTGGAGCACTTCTTGGATTCGCTCCAAACACGCTGGTTTGTTTCAGTCCAATGTTCAATGCGGCCAACTTGTGAATAAAGGCGAGTGGGTGGGTACCATCACCGATCCATTTGGTGAGTTTAAAGATCGGATAAAATCGACCGAGAAAGCCTATGTAATCGGGTTGAATAACAGCCCGGTTGTTAATGCCGGTGATGCCATCATGCACCTGGGGATGGACAATATTTGTAAGTTGAATGATCGGGAAGTGGAGTAGGCTATCGCTCCTTTCCATACAAATCATCAAAGGTGAGCATGCCCGAAGAACCATCACCTTTAAAAATCCGGAGGTGATACAGTAAAGAGACACCCATTAAGATAAACATCAGCAAATACCCGATACTAAAAAACAAGGCATTGTACGCATGAAAGAAACCCTCAAAAATAAAGATGTCGTACGCGAAGAGGGCGATACTTAAAAAAATACAAACGAGTATATACCGTACCCCGCTGCGTTCATTGATCCATGCCCTGATCACAATCCATCCGCTAAAGACCATCAGCATCGCGGCAACGCCCAGGAATACATTAAGCCACTGGGTAAAGAAAAGAGGCGGTGCGATAATCGTTAACGCTATAAAACCGATGTTAGCAGTAACCAACACATACTTGATGGTTTTACTGCTTTCGGCTGGGAATAGTCTGCTCAGAAAAAGAATGGCCCAGATCATCGTAAGATAAAGTGTAAGGTATTCAATACGGATCATGGTGTTCCAATCGAAATCGGGGAAGAAGGATGTAAAAACGTAAAGATTGGAAAATACCGAACGTAGTGCCCAACTGAAACAAAGCAGCGAAAAATAGAATGTAATTTTCTTTCGTTCCTCGCGCAGATAATAAATGAGTACAAATGCAATTCCCAGCAGAGCCAGCCCAATTGATTCTATGAGGCTACTTTGTATACCGAGGGTATGCTGCCCATTTAGCATGGCTGTCGTTCCAAGGTAAAGCGGTTCTTTCGATCCTCCTTTGAAGTGATAGAAGTTGGAAATTTGAAGCGTAATTAAGAGGGAATCGGTGGTGTTGTTAATAGAAACAACCTGCGGCAGCCATTGTGGCGTTGTGCTTTCTTTTGAAGTGCCCACCTTGCCATTGGCAGCAATTTTCTTTCCGTTAACCTGGCATTCATAGCTGCAATACATCTGCGGAAATTCAATTGCCATTCCGCTGCTTTCAGGAAGCAGTACCATCAATTGATACGTACCGTATTGTACCGATGGATCCCAAATTTTTGGAAAGGGATAAAATTCACCTTTGGGTTGGGTTGAATCGGCAGGCTGTATGATGTTGTTTTGAAAAAAAGCCCACTCACCGGTAAGTGCCAGTTTTTGATCATTGAAGTTCCAGGAACGCGCATCTATTATCCCGCGAATAGCCTGGTGATCGGCAGGTACGGATTGACAAACTGCCTGGAAACTCACCGCGAGCAGGGCACATACAAGGAAATTTTTCATACGGTAGGGGAGATCACATTTAGGTCGACCAAGATAGTTAAAATTTTCAGACACCGATTTGTCTTCAAGTGTCTGCCTGCTATCTGTGGTTGCGCCATCATACTACTCGTATCGCAAGGTATTAGATGGATTGGTCATGGCGGCCTTAATGGTTTGTGTACTTACTGTAATTAATGCAACTGCGATACATGCCAACGCAGAAAGTAAGTAAACAACAATATTCATGTCAATATGGTATGCAAATGAATGAAGCCACTCCTTCATAAAATACCAGGCCACGGGCCAGGCTATGAGGTTGGCAGCAAGTATCAGGATTACAATTTCTTTAGAAAGTAATGTGAGAATATTGGGGACAGATGCGCCCAGTACTTTTCTTATTCCAATTTCTTTCACACGCTGCATCGTATTAAAGGTGGCCAGTCCGAATAGCCCCAAACACGCAATGAAAATTGCGAGCCCTGAAAAGATAGTGAAAAGCTTCCCTTCTTTTTGTTCAGCTTCATACAAGTGTGCATACCGGTCGTCCATGAACTGATATTCGAAAGGTCTTCCGGGCAGCATGCTTTTCCAAAGTTTTTCCAGGTGGGCGAGGCCTTGTTGCATTTCCGAACCGCTGATTTTAACAGTTAAGTAGTTAGCCCCTGCCTGCTCCATGGGAACAAAAATCATGGGCGTAACCTCCTGGTGTAAGGATTCAAAATGAAAATCGTTTACCACACCAATCAGTTTTCCGCGGGTTCCGCCATACGAAAAATCCTTGCCAATTCCTTCTTCGTTAGCTTTCCAGCCAAGGGCACGTACGGCCGCCTCATTGATGACAAATGAGAGCGAGTCATCGGTGCGTATTGCTTTTGAAAAATTGCGCCCGGCCAATACTTCAATGCCGTACGTATTGAAAAATTCTTCATCGATGGAGACATATTTCAGGTTCACGCCTGTGTCCATTAAACTATCGCCTTGCGTAATGGCAGCACTACCCTGTGAGTCCAGTAACCTTCCGGTAGGAATGCGTGAAGAACGACCTACATTTTTGATAGCAGGAGAGTTCAGCATTTCATTATAAAACGCATCATACTGTTTGCCCAGCAGGCTATAGTAGGTGAGGGTGACAACCTGGTTTCGGTCGTAGCCAAGGTCGCGGGTGTTCAGGTACCTGAGTTGTTGAAAGGTAACGACAGTAGCAATGATCAGCACGGTTGAAATGGAAAACTGCGCTACAACCAACACTTTTCTAATTCCTCCTTTTCCTTTCACAGAACCTTGTTGCCCCTTGAGTACGAGGGCTGGCTTAAAACCGGAAACCACGAAGGCCGGATAAATTCCTGCCAGCAGGCCAACCACGATGGCAAAAGTAAGCAGCCCTACAGGCAATGCCCAGGTCGACAGCAGGTTTAACGTCAACGTTTTGCCCGTAAACTGATTGAGCCAGTCAATAGCGACAGATGCCATTAAGAAAGCCAGGCCCAGGGAAAAGAAAGCCATCAACACCGACTCGCTCAGGTACTGAATAATCAATTGGTTTTTAAAAGCACCTACCACTTTTCGAAGTCCAACTTCTTTTGCGCGTTTGGTGGCACGTGCCGTTGATAAATTAATGAAGTTGAAACAGGCGATCAGTATAATAAACACACCAATAACACTCATCATATATACGTTGTTAATGTTTCCGTTCACTTCAATCTCGTCATCCAAATGGGAATGAAGATGGACATCAGTCACTTGTTGAAGGGTTAACTCCGTTGTTTTGGAAGCAACAAAATCAGCGGGTACGCCAAAGTTTGCTTTCGCGTAAACACCATAGTGTTTGTCGATGAATGCCGGGAATTGGGTTGTAAGTTTTTTAGGATCGGTACCTTCTGAAAGTACCAGGTATGTGCTGAATGAATTATTGCCCCAGTTCGTTTGCAGCCCGGTTCGTCCGTACACGTTATCGTTTTCAAGCGTAACAAACGAAATCAGGAAATCGGGGTGCCAGTGTGTTTGTGATGGAAAGTCTTCAAATACACCCGTTACTTCCAGATCAAAACTATTATCAAACCGAAGGCGCTTGCCAACAATGTTGGTATCATTGAAATATCGTTTCGCGGTTTTTTCCGATAGCATGATGGTAAAAGGCCTGCTAAAATCTTTCGCAGGATCGCCCGATTTGACTTTTATATCAAAGACTTTGAAAAGGTCAGGCTCAGCCAGAAAAATGTTGTTTTCTGTGAATGACTTTAGTTCGCCTTTCTCCTCCAACCCAACGACAGCAGAATACTGAAGCGTGCGGGCCATGGTCTCAATTTCTCCAAAATCATTTTTTAGCAATGGGCCGAAAGGAGGTGCCACGCTTGATAGATGCAACCGCGCTGTACCTTCGCGATCGTAGAAGATTCGGGTTACCCGATAGATGCGATCTGCTTTAGCGTGGTACCGGTCATAACTCACCTCATCCGTTACAAAAAGGTAAATCAGAATAGCCGAGGTCATGGCCAGCGCCAAGCCAACGATATTGATGAATGCGGTAAGCTTGTTTCGGGAGATGGCACGCAGCGCAACTTTGAGGTAATTGAGAAGCATATCTTTTTGAGGTTTGTTGGTGGTATCGTAAAGATGTAGGTACCGTACAAAGACTGTGACGTTTTCGCAAGGTTGCATTTCCGTTAGGAAATTAGGGTGCCAGGTCAAATACTGTTCATTTTTTTAAACGGGATGTCCGGTAACGGGCACAGGGCAATCCGGATAAATACAATATATTCACGGCCGTTATTTCACACGGCATGAAGGTTCTTAAAAAATTACTGTATACTATTTTATCTATTTCAGGATTTATTCCTGATCGCATGACTTTCCTGCGAGCGGTATTCATGCTTGGTTCTGTCTGGGTTTCGATTTTCCTGCTTCCGTTGTACTCGCAACTTCAGTATGCCATTGAATATTTTACCGTGAGTACCGTTATATATGTCGGTTTTATTTTTCTGGTGTTGCCCCAGCACGGGTTACGATTGCAATTGATCAATAAGTGGGGTGAAGAGAATGCGTATAGGTATTACGAGGGATTTTTGGCATTTGCATTTTTTCACAATGGAGCGTCCTTAACCTTTATTAGTCAGAGTTCGGTTGGAACCGGATTTTGGGGAGATGTTCCGCAGCTTTTGATCCAACTGCTGGTAGCGGTTTTGTTTGTGGTAGGATTAGGAATTAAAATCTGGTCGGCCTATGTGGTTGGTATTCCGATTTATTACTGGAAGGATATGTTTGTGGGAAGGAAAGTGAGCGAGTTTGTTGTTTCGGGGCCGTATAAATATCTCAGCAATCCTATGTATGGTATTGGCCAGGTGCAAGTATATGCGATTGCGATTTATTATAACTCTGTTTATGGACTGATCTTTGGTGCCATCAATCAAGCGCTCGTTTTCTTTTTTTATTTCGCTGTCGAGCGACCGTTTATTTATCGCACGTATATTAAAACTTAAATCCCTCACCCCGTTCCGGAGGGTGAGAGAAAACAAAAGTCGTCCGACCGCTTCAAGTGGTCAGACTACCAGTACTTTACTTGTCACGACCAATGGCAGTCAGTTTATCTATATCGTTGTTCACTGGTAAAACTTACAATTGGTATCCAAATTTATTACTCGTTAGCTTTTAGACTGAACCTTTCAAATTCTATGGAAAGGGTTTTCAAGTCTTGCTTCATTACATTAATATAGGCTCCTATCTGGTCGTACATATCTGCCCTGTTCTTTAATTGTTCAGAGGAATATTTTCCGCCTGTACCAAAATAGAGTTCTTGCAGGCTCTGATTGCTTTTTTTATTATCATTTTTGATTTGCCCAAATGTTGTCCAATTTTTAACCATTACTTCACGCAAAGATTCCTTTCCTTTATCAGGGTCTTTATACGTTAAGTAATACCATATGGAAGGGGGTAATGTTTTTGAGGTGGGTGGACCTAGCCAAATTTCTCCTGGTGTATTCCGCTCGTGAGAAAATGAAACCTTTTTATTGTTGGCGAGCATCATGATGCCAAAAGTAGCTTCTGCCAAGGCTGTTCCAACCGCAACATAGCTCCCCGCATTTTCACCCGATGAACTGTTGTTAAGGCTTTCAGTGACTATTGCACCCAGTGCACCAACAACAATGGATCCGATAACAAGATTCCGCTCCCGGTCATCTGCCTTACCCTTTAGAAAATTGGAAATTTGATCTGCTCGTTTCTCTTCACAATCTAATTCACTCGTAACAGATGAAATCTCTATGGATGCAATATTTATTTTTTGTGTAATAGTCGAATTAAGTTCAATTAATTTCAGTCTGTTTTCAATAGTCGGATTCCGCAAATATTTATTTTTTTGCATATCATAAACTTTGAGCAAGTCCAGGAAGCCAAAGGCATTGACCACGTTTAAGGCCTCAAAGGAGAAACCGTTAGATAAGCTGGTGTCAATAGCTTGAATTTCTATCTTTTTGGGTAAGGCATCTGCGGTGTAGAAATAATCAGTTTGATGGTAACAGTTGCTTTTATCTAAGTTTGCAAGAGCCGAAATTTCGCGCATACCTGAACAGGAAGTGAGTAGTATGACAAAACTGATCACGATAGTAAATGAGAATTTTAGCCTGGTAGTATTCATTATTTTTTTGTTACCAATCTTTATTTTGAGTTCTCGCCATACGTTTAAGGGAATAGCACGGATAATACATTAATCCTGAGATTTTCCCCACCATGGGAAAGGTAAGTAAAAGTCATCTCGAAAATTAGCAATTCATTGCTGATATAGGCTATAAAAATCCCAGAGGTCAAGAATTAAAGAGTCAACTTTGCCCTCGTTGCAAAGCCGGGTGCGAGCCCGGTAATGTTGATGGTGGCGAAGCCTTTGAATTTAAGCAAGTTGCGAATGGCAATTTTTATTAATGGATAATATTTGAGATTTTTTCATTCGTTGCGCAACGAGTTTATTGGATTTTCCATAGCAGCTTTCACAGCTTGGTAGCTAACCGTAGCAATGGTAACAACAATTGTTCCGGCAAATGTAATGATGAAAGTCACCGGTTTGATCTGCATCCGATATGCAAAACTTTGCAACCACTCATTGGCGTAATGCCAAACAAGGGGTATCGCAAGAATGTTGGCGATTACTACGAGGATAATGAACTCCATTGAAAGTAATTTAGTAATGTTTAAAACACTTGCGCCTAATACTTTGCGGATGCCAATCTCTTTCGTTTTAGTGATTACCATAAACGATACCAAACCGAACAAACCGATGGAAGCAATTAAAATGGTTATGAAGGAGAAAACAGAAAATACACTGGCCAGCCGTTGCTCAGCCTGGTATTGTTGTTCAAATTTTTCATCGAGAAAAAAGTAGTTGAAATCATACGATGGAAAATTCTTCTTCCACAATTGCTCAAGGGTGATCAACATCTCCTGTGTATCGGCAGCCGTGTATCGAATGGCATATAAGTAACTTGCCTGTGGATTAATCGCCATGGCAATGGGCCCAATCGGCTGTTGTAACCCTTGACCGTGGTAATCTTTCACCACGCCAATTACAGTTCCCTGCGGGGTGCCCGAGGGCGAAGTAATTTTCTTTCCGATCGCATTTTCGGGAGTTTGCCAGCCAAATTTCAAAACCGAATTTTCATTCAGGATCAACCCGTCTGTAAAATCAGATTTGTTTTGCGGATCAAAATTTCTCCCTGCAATAAGAGTTAAGCCCAGCGTATTCAAATAGTTCTCATCAATGGCCATGTATTCGGTATCCACGGCAGCCTCTCCGGTTTTTCCTTCCGGGTATGCAACCTGCCCGCGCCATCCGGGCACTCCCGGCAAAGCATTGCAAAGTGTTACACTTTTTATGAACGACTGTTGTTTGAGCTCATGAATGAATATCTCAAATCCATCGGCAGTTTTTGCCGTAACCCGTGTTGCGTTAATGGTTAAAACCTGATCTTTTGAAAAGCCCAGGTCTCTCTTCTGCATGAAATCTAATTGAGTAATAATGATGAATGTGCCTGTAACAAGCATGAATGAAATAAAAAACTGAATAACAACCAGAGCCCTGCGAAGTTGGACACCGCGCACACTATTTTGAATCTTACCTTTTAGAATTTCAGCGGGTTTAAATCCCGACAAGACCCAGGCAGGATAGTAGCCGGCAAGCACCGTAATGAGCAAAATTAGCAGGGTAATGCCAATAAACATATACGGATTGAATAAGTCTTGAAGCTGATAGTTTTTACCCAGCAGGTTGTTGAATATTGGTAGGAAGAGGCCGACAACTGCCATAGCCACAATCAATGAGAATAGGGTAATCACCAGCGACTCACCCATAAATTGGCGGATGAGTAAGCCTCTTGCCGAGCCTGCTACTTTTCGAAGTCCAACTTCTTTTGCCCGATAGGTGGATTGAGCAGTAGCCAGATTAATAAAATTGATGCAGGCCAGAATAATAATAAACAGGGCAACTCCTGAGAGTAAGTACACGCGCTGAATGCTTCCTACCGGACCCATGCCGTTACCGGCTTTTGTTTTTAGGTAGATGTCTTTGAAAGGTTCAAACGTTACGTATGCTTCGGTACCCCAGTTCTTCATCATGTCTCCGGCACGCTCCATGTAAAGATTTTTTGCTTTATCACGAAATGCAGCAACATCAACTCCTTCTTTTAGTAGAATATAGTTTCGCATGTTTATGTTACCCCAACCCTCGCTATAAGAGAAATAGGGATCGAGTTTTTGAAAAGTAGCAAACGAAACCAGCATGTCAGTTTGGATGTGTGAGTTGCCGGGAATGTCAGCCATCACGCCTGTTACTTCAAAAAGCAGCGTGTCGTTAAATAGCAATGTTTGCCCCAGCGCATTACGCCCTGCAAAATATTTTTTCTCCATGGCTTCTGAGATCACAAGCGCATTTGGATTAGCGAGTGCCTTTTCTGCATTACCCTTCACCAGCGGGAAGGTGAAAATTTTAAAAAACTCAGGACTGGCGAAATGAATTTTTTCCCTGATTTTCTTTCCTTGAAAATCAACCATCAGGAATGAAGCGTTTCGGGTGTACAACACCGCTTCCACTTCTGGAAACTCCGTGCGAAGGATGTTCCCAATCGGCCAGCCGTTTGTTTCATTGGCTCCGCCATTGCTGTCCCTTGCTCCGAAAGAAGTGTTTACCCGATATATTCGGTTTGCGTTGAGATGAAAGTGATCAAAAGAAATTTCATCCAGTATATACAGTAAAATGAGTATGCCAGTTGCTATGCCCAGCGCGAGCCCGGTAATGTTAATCGTGGCAAACCCTTTGAACTTAAGCAAATTGCGAATGGCAATTTTTATGTAATGGATAATCATGTGATTTTTTTTTATTCGTTGCGCAACGAGTTTACCGGATTACTCACAGCTGCCCGCAAGGCTTGTGTGCTTACAATGGTAATGGCCAATACAAATGCCAGTAACCCGGCTGAACCCAATACCCACCACTGTACTTCTACACGGTAGGGATAACGTTCGAGGAAACTATTCAGAAACCACCAGCCAAGTGGGGCTGAAATTAAAAAAGCGAAGAGCACCAGTTTTGAAAAATCTTTGGAGATGAGCACCACAATGCTGCTCACCGATGCGCCTAACACTTTGCGGATACCCATTTCTTTTGTTCGTTGTTCAGCCGTGAAAGCTGCAAGGCCCAGGAGTCCTAAACAAGTAATCACAATAGCCAGTCCGGCAAAAATGCTTGCCAGTCTGCTGATGAGATTGATGGAAGAAAATTTCTTTTCAAAATCGGCATCTACAAAACGGTATTCAAAAGGATAGTTAGGGTTATGTTTCTTAAATACCTGTTCAATCTTTTCAAGGGCACCCGTCACATCGGTAGTTTGGTTTAGGCGAACTGTAATGGTGCTGCTCCAGGTGGGACTAAAAATTAATACCATGGACTCAACAGGTTTGTCGGGTTCAGCCATAACAATATTAGGTACCACACCAATTATGGTTAGTTCCTGGTCGTTCATGGTAATCTTCTGACCAATAGGGTCTTTCATGTTCATAAAATCTGCCGCAGCCTGATTGATAATTGCAGCTGAAGAGTCGCTCTTGAAGTCGCGCGAGAAGTCACGCCCTTTCAACATTTTAATACCCATGGTTTCGGTATAATCGTATTCGGTAGCAATGGTGGTAAAGGCCACCCGTTGATCGGGCATTCCGGCCCACTTCACTTCGATGTTTGAGAAGATGGAGGTAATAGGGCTGTTGCTTTTGCAAACAGATTTTACAGCACCGGTTTGAACAAGGGCTTCGCGTACAGGCTGAAAATTTTCTTCCAGTTCATTGTTAGTCCAGATTTGAATCAGGTTCTCACGATCGTAGCCCATTTCACGATTCTTTACGTGCATGATTTGTTGATAAATAATAAGCGTACCAATGATTAAGAAAATGGAGAAACCGAATTGAAGTGTTACCAATACCTGCCGTGGTGTGCTGGCACCTTTGCCGAGTTTAATTTTTCCTTTCAGTACCTTCACCGGTTGGAACGATGAAAGATAGAAAGCAGGGTAGCTGCCCGAGAGAATTCCCAATACAAATACCAACGCGAATGCAGCTCCCCATACCAACGGATTGCTGTAATCAACGTCAATCGTTTTGTTTACTAACTGATTGTAGAAAGGCAAGGCAATTTCTACCAACACAATGGCCAGTAAAAATGCAATGAAGGTAACGAGTAACGATTCACCCAGAAATTGCAGGATCAATTCTTTCCTTCGCGAGCCCACACTTTTACGAATGCCCACTTCCCGCGCCCGACTTTCACTGCGTGCAGTAGCCAGGTTCATAAAATTGATACAGGCAATAACGAGTACAAATACAGCAATGGCCGTAAATAGTTGAACGTAGTCAATCATACCGCCCGCTATTTTTCCATTTTCGAAGGTAGAATACAAACGCCACTTACTCATGGGGTGAAGAAACAACACCGCAGTGGGAGCGTTTTTGTTATTCTCTTTAATGATGTCTTTGATGCTGGTGTTTACTTCTCCCTCGGTTGCTCCCGGTTGCAGCAACACATACATTTGAAATGAGTTATTATCCCAGTTGTCTTTTGAGTACCTGACCCATGGTTGTGTACTTTCATAGTAGGAGAAGGGTAATACATAATCAAACTTAAATGCGGTGGGCCTCCCACGTACATCATCAATCACACCGGTTACCTTTAATTCCTGGCCGTTGTCAATTCTGATGAGTTTATTGATCGGGTCTTCGTCATTAAAGAAAGCTTTGGCTGTTGATTGCGTGAGTACAATGGAGTTGGGGTTATCCAGTGCTGTTGCCGGGTCACCTTTGGTCATGTTAAAACTGAATACTTTAAAAAAATCTTCCGAGGCGCTCAGTCCTAATTTATTCAGTCGTTTTTCTCCCACCTGAAGCATATTGCCTTCGCCCCAGTTGGTCATCACAATATTTTTGATCTTGCTTGACTTGCTCATGATGGCCTCTTTCATCGGGTAGGGCATGGCCTCGGCTGTTCCGATACCCTGTGCCCATTGCTGGCTTTGATAGAGTTTGTAGATGCTGCCGTAATTTTCATGAAAGCGATCGTATGAATATTCATCGGCCACCCATAATAGGATGAGGATACTGGAAGCTAAACCAATGGCAAGGCCTCCAATGTTGATGAAGGAGTAAGTCGAGTTTTTAACCAGACTGCGAAGCGCGATTTTAAAGTAGTTTTTAAGCATATTCTTTTTTATTGTTGTCAGCCTGATCCGATGCCTATCGGGACGAAGGCTGTTGTTTATGCAAGTCAGGTTTCGACAGGCTCAACCTGACAACTTTATTTATTCGTTGCGAAGCGATTTAACCGGATTAGAAACAGCGGCTTTGATGGATTCAAAACTTATGGTAAGCCAGGCAATGAGTAATGAAATCACTCCGGCTATCACAAAAACAACTGCATTCAATTCAATTTTGTAAGCAAATCCCGCTAACCAGCTATTCATACCATAATACCCTACGGGCACAGCTATTACAAATGCAATGATCACGAGCTTCACAAATTCTTTTGAAAGAAGAGCAACGATGCCGGTAACCGAAGCGCCCATTACTTTCCGAATGCCGATTTCTTTCACTTTACGTTCGGCCACGAAAATGGACAAGCCATATAGCCCCAGGCACGAGATGAAAATGGCCAACACCGTGGCAATCGATAAAATAGTTGACGTGCGTGTGTCAGTCTCGTATTGTTTAGCTACGCTGTCGGTTAAATACCCGGATTCAAACGGGGTATTCGGAATCAATTCTTTCCAGGATTTTTCAAGTTGCGAAACAACGCCTTGTGCATTTTTTACATCCGAAGAAACAACCAAGAAGTTATGGACTTCCGGTTGAGCCGCCATCATAAACAGCAATGGGGCCATGGCCTGATGCAACGAAAACTGGTGAAAGTCTTCTACCACACCCACAATTTCATGTTTGTAAACTTCACCTTCAAACTCCGTAAAAAGAATACTGCCCACTGCGTTTTCAGGGTCGATGCCCAGTTCTTTCAGGCTCATTTGATTGACGATAACCTTGCGGTTGCGGTTTTCCCACGACATACTATCGGTTTCGTAGATCATCTCACGGCCCGCCAGCAGTTTTATATTCAGTGTTTTAAAATAATTTTCATCAACGTACATGTTGCGATGAAGGACGGCTTTGTCAAATGACGAGCCCTGCGGATATACTGCAAAATCGCGTAGCAGCGGGGTAGAGGGCAAACTGGTTGTACCGGATACAGAGGTTACCGAGGCCAGTTGTGCTGCCGCGTTTTTAAGCTGAGTATATTTGCTTTTTGCTTCCTCTGTACGCAGTGGAATCATAATTTTATTTTCAGTTTCAAAACCCAGCGGCTTGTTTTGAATAAAGTTTAATTGTTTTTGAATGATGACGATAGAGGAGATTAATGTAATGGAAATGATAAACTGAAAAACCACCAGGCTGCGCCTGAGAAAGTTGGAACTTCCGCCACTCAGGCGTTTATCCTTAAGCACTGTTGCCGGTTGAAAAGCCGAAAGAAAAAAAGCAGGGTAACTGCCGGCCACCAGACCGGTGATCAAGGCAACACCCACCAGACTTATTAATACATAGCCAATATTTTCCGTTGTCAGTGTCAATTCTTTCTGAGCAATGGAATTGAAAAAGGGCAAGGCAATTTGCACCAGTCCGATCGCCAGGATCATGGCGGCAGTAACAATGGTCATCGATTCACCCAGGAACTGCCGAATCAGGTTACTGCGCGTAGCACCCAAAGATTTCCGAACGCCTACCTCGCCTGCGCGTTGTGAAGCCTTAGCGGTAGTCAGGTTCATAAAGTTGATACAGGCGATTAATAAAATGAAAATACCAATGGTGGAAAGAACATACACGTATTGAATATTGCCGTTGTCCGACATTCCAAATTGATTGGTGAATTTTGAGTACAGGTGAATATCATCCAAAGCCTGCAGGTACAAACGTTTTTTTAGTCCGGCATTTTTCAGCAATTCTCCGGCTTTGCTTTCCATCATGGCCGGGAGTTTATCCTCTACACTTTGCCACGTGGCACCCGGCTTTAGTTTGATGTAACTCATCATGAAATTATTCCACGCCCAGGTATTCATACCGCTGATTTCGCGGCCCCACCCCCGGCTGTTCAGGCTCATGTAAAACGCGCCATCAAGGTGTGTGCGCTTGCGGGTGTCTTTGATTACACCCGTTACATGAAACGTATCGGTCGACCAGCCGCTGTTAATGATGAGCAGCTCATCAAGCGGAGATTGATCCCCAAAAATTTTTGCTGCCAGTTTTTCGGTTAACAACACACTGGCAGGTGCATCTAAGGCCGTATTAGGGTCACCTTCTTTTAATTCGAATGGAAACACATCAAGAAAAGTTGAATCTACCAGGTAACCGTTTTTTTCGTAGAACACATCCTGGTTGTGCCGAACAAGGTGCTGATCAATTTCTGGAATAGGAACAACCCGTGTGGCTGATTCCAGTTCCGGAAGTTCGCGCAGCATATCCATGGCAATGGCAGGTGCGGTACGCGGAAATGATTGTTCATTGCCGTCACGCGTGAACACGGTGTTGACGCGGTAAATGCGCTCGTGACCGGCAAAATGTTTCTCGTAACTGAACTCATCGCGGATGTACAGCGCAAGCAAGGTGCAACAGGCAATGCCCAGGGCAAGGCCCGCAATGTTAATGAATGAAAATACTTTGTGTTTGAGGAGGTTGCGGAAGGCAATTTTAATGTAGTTCCTGAGCATGACCGTTAGTTTAACCGAAGGGCTAATTCCAATATCAGTGCCAGCATGAAAATGCTATTTCCAGATTAATTTGACGGAATTGAATGTTCTAATGCGACCATTATTGTACGAAACCGTCCGAAATCGGATGATTTTAAGAAACTAAAGTGTCTTCCTTCTCTCGTTTTATCTTCACCTTGGCAGCCGGCCCCACCTGTACCGGGGCCTTTTCTAGTTCGATGTTGGCAGCTTCTAACCCGTAGTGTGCTTCTGTTGAAAGACTGAATTTTTTCAGAATCCTGTAGCCTTGAATAATCAGCCTGTCGAAGTTAGAAATTTCACTGTCTGCCGAGGCGAGTGACTGGATGAGGATGAATTTGAAATCGGCCGTCATGCTGTACTTGTGTAAGGCCGGGTACGGACTGATCAGATCAATCTCGGCATTGTCGGCCATCTCGTGAACAATTTTATTGAATAGTAGGTTAAGGCGATGGTCCGCCTTGAAACCTAACTTGATTCTAACGAAAAAACATTTCTTTGGGATGATGGTGTCAACAGAGTATTTGCTGGTGAAAGGACTGTCAACCGTATCAACATGCAAAAACCAATACACGTCAGCGCGCTTCGGTCGTTTTCTGAAAATCGAATAGATAATGTTTGAGTCAATGTATTTTTTACTGTCGGCTACGGCCAGGAAAACAAGGTTGGTTGCTTCCTTCTGGACAGTCATATCCGCCTGCAGATCCTTAATCATATCCTCGTAATGCTTCAGGTCTACAAACTCGGTATGGCGTGTACGCAGGGTGCGGGCACGAACATGAATGAATAGGATGATAAAGAAGAAAATAGCAATGAGGAGGGTAAACCACCCTCCGTGTTGGAATTTGTTCAGGTTAGAAACCAGGAACATGATTTCAAGTGAGAAAAATACCAACGCAATAACGATAGTTCTTATGGTTGAGTCTTTAGCCGTGTGATAATAGAAAACCAGTAAGAGCGTGGTCATGAGCATATTGATGGTAATAGCCAGGCCATACGCACCCTCCATAGCCGAAGATTCCCGAAACAGCAGAACCACCAGTATAGATCCCGAAAGCAATATCCAATTCACAGATGGAATGTAAATCTGACCCCGTAATCTTGTCGGATATCGCACCCTCACCATCGGCCATAGTTTTAGTTTCATAGCCTCGTTAACCAGTGTGAATGTTCCTGAAATTAATGCCTGGCTTGCAATGACCGCTGCCGAAGTAGCAATTACGATTCCCACCACCAGAAACTCTTTTGGTATGAGCGCATAAAATGGAATTTGGTCGCCAATAACCTGGCCTTCTATGCTCATAAGCCAGGCAGCCTGGCCAAAGTAGTTCAGGAGTAAGCAGATGATAACAATCGACCAACCCACGCGCACATTCTCTTTACCGCAATGACCGAGGTCTGAGTACAAGGCCTCAGCACCTGTGGTGCAAAGGAATACAGCTCCTAAGATCCAAAAGCCACCGGGATGTTCGACTAAAAGTCCGACTGCATAAATCGGATTGAGCGCCTCCAGCACGGTAGGGTTTTGAATGAGGTGCCAGGCTCCAAAAGCGCCAATGGTTAAAAACCAGATAGACATGATCGGCCCAAAAGTTTTTCCAACCACGTTGCTGCCAAATTGTTGGAAAATAAAAATGGCAATCATAATTGCTACAACAATCTGAACGGTAGGGATATCGGGATTAATAATCCGTAAGCCTTCAACAGCTGATGAAACGCTGATGGCAGGCGTTAGAAAACCGTCTGAGATTAGCGAGGCACATCCAATGATGGCCGGGTAGATAACCCACTTCGCATTAAATTTTCTTACTAAGGCGTATAACGCAAAAATTCCACCTTCCCCTTTGTTATCAGCGTTCAGGGCAAGGTAAACGTACTTAACGGTTGTAATTAAAATGAGGGTCCAAACAATGCACGAAAGGCCACCGTAAATCAATTCTTTTGTAATAATCTCGCTCTGAACGATAGCCTTGAATACATACAAAGGTGAAGTTCCGATGTCTCCATAAATAATGCCCAGTGAGATTAAAACACCAGCGGCAGAGAGGGGATTGCTGTGTCTGGAAGATAGAGGTGCCATTTGGTATAGTAATGTAGCAAATAATCTTTTAACTGCCCCTCTTTCAAATTCCGGAACATAATCCTTCAATGATGGAGAGCATTTCAGGAGGGTTCGTTAAAACGGGCGCTAATTTAAGAGGGTTTACGACACCGCAAAAATGAAATTGATTGATTCTATTGGTTGCCTGCCGATCCATCGTGCCGCTGGTCATGAATAGAGGAATATCTTTCCACCCCTCCCGTTTACTATTATAAATGTTGAAATCAAACGATGTAAACCAAACAACTATGGTAATAAAACTCTTCATGCTTTTGTCTGTAGCCGCTTTGTTAAGTTCATGTGATCAGCGTGAAAAAATAAGGTTATCCACGCAGGTTGATTCCCTGCGTACAGAGTTAATGGTGAGCCAGCAAGCGGCTCAAACCCTTCAGGAGGTTGGTGTGCTGCTGGATTCGGTAGATGCCAGTCGTAACCTCTTGCGTACTAACATGATTGAGGGTACCAGCTATGATGAATACATTTCGCGGATGCACGATGTGCATAAATATGTTAAAGAAACGCAACGGAAAATTCGCGATCTGGAGCGCTCGGCCAGACGTTCAGCCTCAGCTGCTTCCGCATATGAATCAACCATTAAAAAACTCAGGCGTGATCTGGAAAAAACATCCAAAGAAATGGTAGCGCTGCAAGAACTGGTCAATACTTATCGCGCTCAACATGATAAGCTGGCGCAAACCGTTAGTCTGAAAGAGCAGGAGATTGCCGAGAAGACGGAGTTAATCAGGGTAAAAGAACAGGAACTTGCCACGATTGAAAATCAGGTAAACCAATTGATGATGGAATCGAAATTGAGTGAAGCCGATGCGTATTATAAGCAAGCGCAGGCCGTTGAAGAAACAGCCAGACGAACGAAGTTCGCACCCAGGAAAAAGAAGCGCACCCGGCAAGAGGCACTGGAGTTGTATAAAATGGCCTTGTTCTTAGGAAAGACAGAAGCCCAGCAACACATTGCCGTTCTCGAAAAGCAATTGTAGAATCAATCTGAATTAAACAGCCACATAGGCAGCGATTACAACAGGGCTTTACCGGGAATTCTCTGTGATTGATGGTCTATGTGGTTTTTTCGGGAAAATGAGGGCCCGCCATTTTACGGCCGTGAGGAAATCGTAAGCGGATTTATTCTATAAAGCGTCAAAAAAAGTTACCGGGCAGAGGTTATGCTACCGAAAAATGCGTGTATTTTTGTTCTGCCTCAAACCTCAGCTCATGGTTAACAAACTATCGTTTCTATTTTTTTCTGCCGCATTGATTGTTGGCTGTGATACGAAAGAAAAAGCCAACCTTCAATCGAAAGTAGACTCCCTTACAGTAGAACTTGAAACATCCCAGCGCATGGCGCAAACCTTGCAGGATGTGGGTGTGCTGATGGATTCCATTGATGCCAACCGGCAATTGCTGCGTGTTAATATGGTGGAAGGAACCACCTATGACGATTACACCTCGCGGATGAAAGATCTGAATAATTATGTAAGAGAGACAGAAGAAAAAATAGATGCTCTTGAAAAGCAATTGAGGAAATCGAAAAATAGTAACAATGCCTTTGCTGCCACCATTAAGAAACTGAAAGCAGAACTGGTTACCAAGTCAGATGAAATTATAGCCTTACAGGAAAAAGTTGAGATGCAGCGTAACGAGAATCAAAACCTCAGCCAAACCATTAAGCTGCAGGAAGACGAACTCCTTGAAAAAGAAGTTCAAATCCAAGCCAAGGAAGAAGAACTGGCATTGATTGAAATACGCATTCAAGAACTCATGATCAACTCGAAAGTAAGTGAAGCCGATGCGTATTATGCACGGGCTCAGGCGGTGGAAGAAACGGCCAACCGCACCAATTTCGCACCGAAGAAGAAAAAGGCTACTTACCAGGAAGCGATTGAGCTGTACAGGAAAGCTCTTTCGCTTGGGAAAAGTGAAGCCCAGGCAAAAATCACTGCCCTGGAGAAGAAAATTAAATAGGTCTTCGTTCGTGTACTCTTTACCGTTCTGCTCCAGCACTCAACCGTGGTCATTTCCCGAATCCCGCCAGTTCTTTTATCTTTGCCTGCTTAATGCTGGCCCCGCACATGGCTTTTGACGTTTTATTAACAATTTTTCTCGTTTTATTAAATGGTTTTTTCGTTGCAGCCGAATTTGCAATTGTAAAAGTACGTTCATCGCAAATTGCCCTTGAAAAGGGTAACTTCTCTAAGAAAACTGCCATTAAAATCATCGATAACCTGGATGGCTACCTGGCGGCTACTCAACTGGGTATTACGTTAGCCAGTCTGGGGCTTGGTTGGGTAGGTGAAGATGTCATGTCACGAATCATTTTAAATGCCATGCATAATGTGGGGTATGAAATGAGTGAAACCGTGGCACATGCTATTGCCTTACCCATTGCGTTCGTGATCCTTACCATTTTGCATATTGTGTTTGGAGAACTGGCGCCAAAATCACTGGCCATTCGTTATCCAACCTCAACAACTTTAAAGGTTTCTGTTCCGCTTCGGATTTTTTATGTGGTGTTCAGGCCGTTCATCTGGTTGTTGAATGGTATGGCCAATACTTTTTTAAGGATGTTTGGTATCAAGCCCATCAGCGAGCAGGAGATCCATTCAGAAGATGAATTGAAACTGATCATAGCCGAAAGTGAAGAGGGTGGAGCCATCGAACCTTCTGAGCGGGAGCTGATTCAAAATGTATTTGATTTTGACGATCGTGTAGTTCGCCAGGTGATGGTGCCACGCATGAGAATAAGTGCGATCAAGGCGGAAATAACCATCCGGGAGGCAATGGATATCGTATTGAAGGAAGGTTACTCGCGCTACCCGGTGTACGAGCATTCGCTGGATGAAATTGTGGGTATTGTATTCGCAAAGGATATTGTGCGTGCCTATGTTGGAGAGAACAGCCAGAAGAATCTGAAGGATGTGATGCGCCCGGTACACTATGTTCCGGAAACGAAGCCGATTGACTCTTTGCTTCGCGAACTTCAGAAGAAAAAAATTCTGATGGCAATTGTGGTAAGTGAATTTGGCGGTACGATTGGTTTGGTTACCCTGGAGGATATTTTGGAGGAATTGGTTGGCGATATTCAGGACGAACACGATCACGAAGCGCAGATTGTTACGGCTGTTGATAAATGGGTGTATCAGGTAGTGGCGCAGTCGCCCCTGCACGACATCAATAAACACCTGGATGTTCCTTTCCCCGAATCGGAAGAGTATGAAACACTGGCCGGTCTAATTACGCACCACCGCGCAACCTTAAAGGAAAACGATGAGTTTACCTTGTTCCGCTATAAGATTAAGATCCTGAAGATCAACAAAACGATTCCGGAGTTGGTGGAGGTAAAGCTGCTGGACGATACCGATAATATGTAGTGGCCTTAGCCTGCTGTTCAGGCTCTAAAACCATTTCTTACGCTTGAAGAAGAAGAGCATGGCAACCGCTACCGCACCCATGGCTACTAAAACTGCAGGGTAGCCAAAGTACCATCGAAGTTCTGGCATCACATCAAAGTTCATTCCATAGATACCTGCAATGAATGACAGTGGGATGAAGATGGTGGTAATGATGGTTAGTAGCTTCATCACCTCATTCATTTTGGTATTCATCGTGTTGATGTGAATATCCATGAGGCTTGAAATAAGATCTTTGTAGGTATCCAGTGAGTCGATCAGGTGAACGGTATGATCGTACACATCGGAGTAATAACGAAAATTACCTTCCTGTATAAAGCTTGATTCTTCTTTGAGAATTTTACTCAACGCTTCGCGTAAAGGGTACACCGCTTTTCGAAGAAAAATCAGTTCTTTCTTTAAGGCCTGTATTTTCTGGAAGGCATGTTCGCTGGAGTTGGTGTGAATTTGATCTTCAATTTCTTCAATCTGGTCACCGATGTTGTCAAGCACAACGTAGTAGTTGTCAATTATAATATCAATCAGCCGGTACAGCAGGTAGTCGCTTTTCATTTTTCGTACGCGCCCCTGATCCTGCTTGATCCTATCGCGGAACGGATCAAATAAATCACCCGCTTTTTCCTGGAATGAAATCAGGTAATTGGTTCCTAATAAAAAACTGATTTGCTCATACTCAATTTTATTTCCTTCGATGCTATACAGCATCTTCATTGTAAAGTATAGGTAATCGTCAAGTTCTTCGGCTTTCGGGCGCTGGTCATTCAAAATATCCTCCAGCACGAGGGCATCAAAGTGAAAATGTGATTGCAGTTTTTCAATAATTTTTAAATTGCTCAAACCATCGAGGTTTATCCAGTTCACCCTATCTGAATCTAATTTTGGAATTAACTCCTCTATGCTAACCTGATCGTACTTATCGTAATGCTCGCGGTTATAGGAAATTAGTTCGAGGATAACCTGGTGGCTTGGAAAAAGCTCTTCCGTTTTTTTCTTTCTCATACAGTTGATGGGAATTCTCTCATATAAACGGTGCGATACGGTATTTCAATATTTTGTTTATCGAATTGTTTTTTCACCGACTTCAACAAATCGCACTTCATATTAAAGCCCGAAGTAGGATCTTTCGCCCAAATGTAAGCTCGCAGTTGTTGTCCTGATTCTGTCAAACCAATAAGCCGCACTGTTACCTGTGGTTCACCGTTTTTCTTTTCTTCATCGGTCCGGTTATCCTTACATTCAGGATGCTGCAGGGCTTCTTCACGAATAATTTGAATGGCCTTTTCAACATCCGAAACAAATGAAATCGTAATTTCTACAAATACGCACACCATTTCTTTTGTGAGCGTGGAGTTAATAATTGTTTCGTTGTTGATCACACTGTTAGGAATAATAATAAGCCGGTTTTCAAAATTCCGGATAACGGTATGCCGCAAGGTAATGTCTTCTACATCGCCTGTGTAAAGTTGCCCGATTTGCACGCGGTCACCCACACCAAAGGGTCTGAAAATCACCAGAAAAATTCCGCTGATGATATTGGAGAAAGCCGACTGAGATGCGAAACCTACAATGGCCGCCAATACACCGGCACCGGTTAACAGGGTGTTGCCATATTCGCGCAACGAAGGAATATGTCTGAAAATGACAATGATAGCAATCAGGTAGATCGTAAAATCGATCGTGTTTTTGAAGAATTTAAAACGAGTTGGATCAACTTTTAGCTTTGTGGCAGCAGCTTTAACAAACCGGCCCATCATGAATTTCAGAATCTTCGATACGATAAAGGCAACACCAATAACAATCAGGGCAAAGAAGATATAATCCCAGGGGCCTTTTGATTTAGTCCAGTCGAACATAGCAACCAATATACTGGGTAATCGCCATTTAACCATGTTAGCAGGGCGGATTTGTACATTTTGAAAGCGTACCAAGCCGTTGTATTATTGTGCGTCATGGCTTTACGATTAGAAGACATTAAGGCACCGATTGCCCGCGAAATGGATGAGTTTGAGTCCAAGTTCCGGGACTCCATGAAAACGCGTATTCTGCTGCTTGACCGCATTATGAATTACATTGTCAAGCGTAAGGGTAAGCAAATGCGGCCCATGTTTGTATTTCTGAGTGCCGGAGCGTGCGGCAAGATTACCGAGTCAACATTTCGCGGAGCTTCTTTTATAGAGCTGATCCATACCGGCACCCTCGTGCATGATGATGTGGTAGATGATGCCGACTATCGCAGAGGATTTTTTTCTGTTAATGCGCTTTGGAAGAATAAAATTGCTGTATTGGTGGGCGACTTTATGTTTTCGAGAGCACTTATACATGCCGTAGAGAAAAATGAATTTGACTTGCTGGCCATTGGTGCCGAGGCGATTAAAGTAATGAGCGAGGGCGAGTTGCTTCAAATGGAAAAAGCCCGTCATCTTGATATTACCGAAGAACTTTACTTTGAAGTGATCCGTCAGAAAACAGCATCGCTGATTGCCGCTTGCTGTGCGATGGGTGCCAGTTCGGCCGGTGTTGAAAAGCAAACGGTTGACCGGATGAAACTGTTTGGTGAAAAGGCCGGGATGGCGTTTCAGATCAAAGACGATCTCTTTGACTATGGCGATGATGAAATTGGAAAACCTGTTGGAATCGATATCAAAGAAAAGAAGATGACACTTCCGCTGATTTACGCGTTGTCAAAAGCTTCCTGGCTTGAAAAAACAAGAATAATCCGCATTGTTAAAAACGAAAGTGAAAAACCTAAAAAGGTGAAAGAAGTAATCGACTTTGTGAAAAGATCGGGAGGCATTGAATACGCTACACAGAAGATGAATCAATTTTACAGTGAAGCGCTTGATTTGCTCACAGCCTTTCCTGATTCGCCCTCCAAAAAATCGCTCGGTCAACTGGTTCAGTTTACCATTGAACGCAGTCACTAATCAATACTTTCGTCATGATGCTGAATCAAGTTCAGCATGACAAACCCCAGTCACCCCGAACTTGTTTCGGGGTCTTTGTGCAGGTGTTATTTTGCTTAAAGTAATAAGATGCTGAATCAAGTTCAGCATGACTAGGCAGCCACTAAACAAAGAAACCCCCTCGTATTAGCGAGAAGGGTTCCCTATATAAATAAACCTAAACCTGTTCTAAGTTGATCTAGAGAATTACCCGGCTGCGCCCCGCTTCCAGCACTGCGTAATCTTTCAACGACTGGTAGTTGGATGGATCCAGGTTCTCAATAGCTGTACCTGAATTGTTGGGAGAAAAGGCGCCATCGGTTTCCCACCATCTTTTTGCATACGCCCGTGCATTTGCTTTATCCACTTCAAAAAGGTTGATGCATGAATCGGAAATCATCCAGGGTTTCTCAACGGAACTGTATTTTTCAAAAATCAGGCTGCGCATGTGTGTTCCGCTTTCCTGGTTTTTAAAGTGTGATACGGTGTAAGACATGGTTTCGGGTTCAGTCATTACCATATCCCAATATTTTTTTGATGATACCACCTGCGAGGTGGTCAGCATATAACCAAACCCCGATTCGATAGACTCTTTGGTGATCGGGCACCGGGCCTTCAGCTCTTGCTTCTTACCCTTACCGAGAATTTTGTCGATGAATGTCATGGCCTTATTGCTTTTCCTTCTTAGATACTCCTATATGGGTGAATAGTTGCATCTAAGACACAGAAAAATCAGGAAATGTTACAGAAGGCGGCTAGGGTGTGGTTTTTTTAGCCAATTCGGCCTTTGTTTTCTGAAGTTTTTCGTAGTTAGTTAAAAATTCTTCCAGTTTGGCAGCGGGTATCTTTTTCCCGATAATCGTCTTTTTTTCATCCAACACATAAAGGGTGGGGGTTGTAGTGGCATCGTATGAATCATGGTAAGACCCCAGGTAGGTACGAGGACCATTAACGGTAATCCATTTCATGCCCATGTCTTTTATGTAGTTTCGCATTTTTGCCATGGTGGTATCTGAATTTACGGCAAAAACTTCCACGTTGAATTTGGCTTTGTTCTTTGTATAAAAATTGACCAGCACAGGAGTTTCTTTCTTGCAACTTCCACAATCCGGATCGTAGAAATAGAGTATGGTATACTTTGTTTTAATATCGTACATCGATCGCGGCTGAAAATTTGCATCCTGCATGATCATATTCGGGGCAACCCTTCCCACCATACTCTTGCGGATGTTATCGGCATAATCCTTCAGGTTTTTCTTGTACTTATCGTTTGCCCAAAAATTCATTTCTCCTGATGCAAAATATTTATCGTATAATCGTACGAATACCTCGTCCAATCCCATGTACTCAGGTGTTTGGTATTTTACGATGAGGGAGAATACCATGTACTTATAGGTTTCCTGGTTGGGTTTCGCTTTTGCCACCAATCTCTCCATGGCCTTCCAAAGGGTATCTACTTGTGGCGCGTAGAGCTTATCGAGGTATTCAGTTACTTTATTTTTATAGATAGGCTGCGGTAGCCTGATGAGGGCATCGTCACTTAAATCGAAATAGTCGAAAAAATGCTGGCGGTAGTAGCGCAATTGAAAAGTGGAGTCGATGCTGCCATCCGGATTTTTGGGTGGTTCAGGAACGTGAATTTGTTTGGTTGTTTTCAGTAACCGCCCGGTCATGGTTTTTGGGTGTTCCTGAATAATTTTATCCTGAAAGGCAAGCGCCTTCTCGCTCACTTTCTGGTAGCCGGCCCGCGCTTCTTTTTTGTCATCTTCTTTTAGTGTTGAGTCGCGCAATATTTTAATGAACGGTTCGGCTTCCTTGCCAAGCATACCGTTGTGAACCATGTTCTCAAAAAACAACGTATTGTCGGGGTCTCCTTTCACAACCATGTGTTTCACGTAGTCGGTGGTGTTGGTCTCCAATGTAAAATGCTGTGTGCTCCCAACTACAAAGTCAAAAATCCGTGACTTATCCAGTACAAGAAAATAAACTCCTTGAGGTAGCGCCTGCTTTCCATCAAAAGTAAATTCACCCTTACTATTTACATGAGCGGTATCCCGCACGTAGGTGTTTTCGGCATAGTAATATCCCAGGTAGGCGGTGGTATCTTTTAAACCCTGAACCCTGAACGAGATGGCATAGGCAGGTTTAGTTTGTGCAGAGGCTGAAAATGAAAGGATGACAAAAGCAAAAAGTAATTTTTTCATATTCCTAAAATCTTGAACGCAAATTAAAACAGGATGGTTTACAATGGCAATTAATAAGCCAGGTTGATTGAAAGTGACCCTCATGGCTATTGAGAAGCAAATCTAATCGGTAAATCATAAATTTCTTTAGTTTTGTGCCCGACCGGCAGTGATGCAGGGTCGTTAACAAAGTCGATGTCTCTTCGTGTTAAAAACCTGAGTAAGTTATACGGCCACCAGCGGGCAGTCAATAACATTTCCTTTGAAGTCGATGAGGGTGAGATTGTTGGGTTTCTTGGTCCGAACGGAGCCGGAAAATCAACCACCATGAAAATCGCTACGGGTTATGTGCCCCCCACCGAGGGCGTGGTAACAGTAGGAGGGTATGATGTTGTCGATCACGCTATTCAGGTGAAACGCATTACGGGCTACTTGCCGGAGCATAATCCGCTTTACCTCGATATGTATGTACACGAGTATCTCAGGTTTATTGGCAAACTGTATGGCCTTCGCGGAGTTTCCCTTGGAAAAAGAGTGGAAGAAATGATCGCCTTGTGCGGATTAGCAATCGAGCAAAATAAGAAGATTGAAACATTGTCGAAAGGATACCGGCAACGGGTAGGATTAGCACAGGCACTTATTCATGATCCGGCAGTGTTGATTTTAGACGAGCCGACTTCGGGCCTGGATCCTAACCAACTGGTGGAGATCAGGAAACTGATTAAAGAAATCAGCCGGAATAAGACCGTGATATTTTCCACCCACATTATGCAGGAGGTATCAGCGTTGTGTAATCGTGTAATTGTTATTAATAAAGGAGAGATTGTTGCCGATGACCAGCTTTCTAATCTGATGAAGAATCAGCAAACTGAATCGATAGTTGTTGCCGAGTTTGAAGGAGATGTTTCGTTGCAGGATGTTGAAGCGCTTGCCGGAGTGAAGAAAGTAGAAGTACTTCAAACAAAGCAATTCAGAATAACCGCGCAACCCGGTGTTGACCTACGCCCTGAAATTTTCAGATTTGCGGCTGATCGAAAGCTTTCCCTTCTCGGGCTTCGGCAGGAGGAGAGTTCGCTCGAAAATATTTTCAGGGAATTGACCGCAACGCAGGAAGCATGATTCAGGTAATAATAAAAGAGTTTAGCAGTTTCCTTAATTCCCTGATCGCCTATGTGGTGATGGGAGTGTTTCTGACCAGCATGGGTTTACTCATGTGGGTGTTTCCTGAAACATCGGTTATGGAGTATGGGTATGCCACCATGGATACACTCTTTTCGTTGGGGCCGTATGTTTTTATTTTCCTGGTTCCGGCCATTACCATGCGAAGTTTTGCCGAAGAAAGAAAATCAGGTACGATGGAGTTGTTGCTGACAAAACCGCTAACCGATTGGGATATTATTCTGGGTAAATTTTTCGCGTGCTTTCTGTTGGTATTGTTTGCCTTGTTGCCTACGATTCTGTATTATTTTACGATCAGCGCTTTGGGCAATCCTGCCGGAAACATCGATACCCCGGGTGTCATCGGTTCGTACATTGGACTTGCCCTGTTAGGCGGAGTTTTTTGTGCAGTGGGAATGGTGGCTTCGTCTATTACTTCCAGCCAAATTGTTGCCTTTATTCTTGCAGCCTTCCTTTGTTTCATTTTGTTCACTGGGTTTGAATCCATCGCCAGTTTAAATGTATGGTCGGCAAATGCGTTGCTCATCAAACAAGTTGGTATGCTCTACCATTTCGATGCTCTCAGCAAAGGGTTAATCGATAGTCGCGATATTATTTATTTCTTAAGTGTGGGGGCATTCATGCTTCTGATTTCCAAAACCATTTTAAGCGCAAGGTCATGGTGAGGTGGGAAAGTAAAAAGCTTGGCGATTTTTTGATACTGGCCAACGGCCTGGTGTTGCTGGTGTTCATCAATATATTGGCTTCTGTCTTTTTTTTCAGGATAGATTTAACAGAAGAGAAACGATTCTCCATTAAAGAACCAACGAAACAAATGTTGCGCACGCTGGATGAACAGGTGTATGTAGAGGTTTTTTTGGAAGGTGAACTCAATGCCGGGTTCCGAAGATTGCAGAAATCAATTCAGGAAACGCTGGAAGAGTTCAGGATTTATTCCGATAACAAAGTTCAGTTTGTTTTTACCGATCCGGGAACGGCCGCCAGCCAAAAGGCACGAAACGAATTTATGCAGGAACTGGCGCAAAAAGGAATTACGCCAACCAATGTGGTCGATCCGAAGGATGGCCAGGTAACAGAAAAGATTATTTTTCCGGGTGTGTTGATTTCACATGGAGGCTTTGAAACCGGTGTTACGCTGCTAAAGGGAAATAAGGCACTAACGGCCGATGAACAAATCAACCAATCCATTGAGGGGCTGGAGTATGAGCTGGCCAGTGCTATCCAGGGGTTGATGGACACTGAGCGAAAGCGAATCGGGTTTATAACCGGTCATGGCGAGCTTGATAGTCTGCAGATAGCCAGTTTCAATAATGCGTTGTTAGAGAAGTACAGTGTTTTTAAAGTTGAGCTTGCGCGAAAAAAATCACTTCAGCAATACCATGCTTTGATTATTGCAAAACCCACCCGAAAATTTTCTACGCAGGATAAATATAAGCTCGATCAGTACGTTATGCAGGGTGGCAAGGTACTGTTGCTGTTGGATAAACTGGAGGCGAACATGGACAGCGCTTCGGTGGAACACTATGCGGCTTTTCCGTATGCCATCGATCTGGATGATCAACTCTTTAAATATGGAGTGCGGGTGAATGCAGATTTGATCCAGGATCGCAGCGCAGGCATGTACCCTGTTGTTACGGGCGAGTCGGGAGGTAAGGCACAGATGCAACTGATGAACTGGCCTTTCTTTCCGTTGATTAATCGCTATGCCGACCTTGCCGTGACGCGTAACCTCGATGCAGTAGAAACAAAATTTGTCAGCAGCATGGATACGGTTAAAGCCCCCGGTATTAAAAAAACTCCATTGTTGTTTACCTCGCAATATGCGCGCAGAATTTCCGCTCCGGTGCAAGTCAATATTAATGATCTGCGCAAGAATGTTACAGCCGAATCGTTTACTGAAAGTTTCATTCCGGTCGGCTACCTGTTGGAAGGAGCGTTTACTTCTGTTTATAAAAACAGGTTTCTTCCGGAAGGTGTAGATCAGGAAAATTTTAAAGAGCAGGGTGTTTCAACTAAAATGATTGTTTTTGCCGATGGTGACCTGGCGCGAAATGATGTGAACCCTCGTACCGGCCAGCCGCAGCAACTTGGTTTTGATCCGTTTACCCGGTACACGTTTGCTAATCAGGAGTTGTTATTAAATGCAGTTGCTTTTCTGGTTGAGGAGGATGGCCTGATTTCGGCCCGTAGTAAAGAAGTTAAGATTCGACCGCTGGATAAAGAAAAAGTTCGTACCAAAAAAGTTAAATGGCAGGTTATCAACCTTGCTTTACCGTTGGTTGTATTGATGGTGTACGGAGTAACCCGTTCCGTTCTGCGGAAGCGTAAATTTTCAACTTTCTGATATGCAGAAAAAACGCAACATACAGTTGTTGATTTCCCTGGCGGTATTCGTGGCTGCCACGCTTATCACTTTTTATTTATTGCATGCTGACCGCGAAGCGGTGGTGGATAAAAATATTTTCAGACTGGAAGACTTTACAAAAATTGATCAGGTTGTTTTAACAAAAGAAGGTAAAACAATTACCCTGAATTTTGATGGCGTTCGCTGGAAGGTAAATGACCGGTTAGCCGATCGTAGCATGATAGACGTGCTGTTTGCCACCCTTCAGCAAGTGGAGCCCAGGCGCCCGGTAGGAGAGTCCATCAGGGATTCAATCAAAACCATTCTTGATAAACAGGGCGTAAAAGTAAGCTTGTTTCAGGGCGGAGAATTGCGGAAGGAATTTTTGGCAGGGGGTAATAGTACAAAAACACAAGCCTATTTTAACTATCCTGATGAAGAAGAATCGTACGTGATGGTCATTCCGGGATACCGGGTTTATGCCTCCGGAATTTTTGAGTTGGAAGAGAACGACTGGAAAGATAAGTATGTGTTTAATTTTAACTGGAAAAATTTTCAACGCTTAAAATCATCCTTCCCTGCTCATCCCGATCATGATTTTGAAGTAGCCATGGGTGATGACTATTTTGAGATAAAAGGATTGGCTGCGATAGACACCACAAAGCTGAATGATTTTCTGGATGCCGTTTCACTTCTTTCGGTTGACGAATACATGGATACCAACAAGGACACCCTTACCTCAAGCCAGCCTTACCAGGAAATTTTAGTGAGCGATGTATCGGGCAAGACCTACTCCCTTTCCTTGTATGAAACTGCTAATCCGTCAGAGGTATTGGCAATTATCGGGGGTACCCAGCGTGCCCGGCTCAGCAGGCAGAAAGTCGCGGGGCTGTTCAGGAACAAGAAATGGTTTATAAAGAAGTAACTGATTCTTTTGGTCTGCCGGTTCATTTCGATTTTTGCATTTTCTTTATACCTTTACCCACCTTTAATATCAAACCACTAATACAGAATGAAGTTTATTGTTAACTCTTCCTACCTGCTGAAGCAGTTGTCGAATATCAACGGTGTTATTACCACCAACCCGGTTGTTCCCATCCTGGAGAATTTCTTGTTTGAACTGGAAAAGGGCAGCCTGACAGTTACCGCTTCCGACCTTCAAACGTCTATGATCACCGAGATTCAGGTAGAATCAAAAGAGAAAGGTAGTATTGCTGTGCCTGCCCGTATCCTGCTGGATACACTAAAAAACTTACCCGAGCAGCCGGTAACCTTTTCAATCGATGAGTCAACGTATAGTATAGAAATTATTTCCGATAACGGCCGTTATAAACTCTCCGGTGAGAACGCTACCGATTTCCCGAAAGTACCCAATGTTTCAAACGACTTCTCAGCAGAGATGTCATCGGAAGTATTGGCGCGTGCTGTTAATAACACCATTTTTGCCACCAGCAACGATGAACTTCGGCCGGCCATGACAGGCGTGTATGTCAACCTGGGCGAGAAGAACACCACTTTCGTTTCTACCGATGGCCACCGTTTAGTACGTTACCGCAGGTCGGATGTAAAATCTGATAACGGCAGTGCTATAATCATTCCGCGCAAGGCATTGAATTTATTAAAGGCAACGCTGCCGGCTGAGAACTCGCCCGTAAACATTGACTTCAATTTAGCAAATGCGTTTTTCAAGTTTGGGAACATCCGCATGATTTGCCGATTGATTGACGAGCGCTTTCCTGATTATGAAAATGTAATTCCTTCGCAAAACAATATCAAGATGTCAATTGGCCGTGGTGAATTACTGGGCGCACTCAAACGTATCTCTATTTACGCGAATAAAACCACGCATCAGGTACGCTTGAAAATAACCGGAAGCGAGCTTCAGATTTCTGCAGAAGACCTTGATTTTTCAAATGAAGCGAACGAACGCCTGTCGTGTGAGCATGAAGGAGAGGATATCGAGATCGGGTTCAATGCAAAGTTTCTGGTGGAGATGTTGACAAACCTCGACTCCGATCAAATTAAATTAGCCATGTCAGCTCCGAACAAAGCCGGTGTTATTCTTCCTGCCGATAAGGACAAGAATGAGGATATCCTCATGCTGGTGATGCCGGTAATGTTGAATCAGTACGTTTAAGGTTGATTTGAAAATTTGAAGATTTGAAAATTTTAGATTTAATGGACAAAAATGGTTGGTGAGTTAAGTTGTAACTCACAGATTGCGTGGGGATAAGGGCAGGGAAAATTGGAGGAAATTGAAAACGTTTTCAATTTCCTCTTTTCATTTTATGGCAAA
>JBAQPU010000024.1:0-7103 GCA_049306095.1 Cyclobacteriaceae bacterium | reverse complement strand
AAACTATACCAGTTTAATATGTGGGGCCGAAACCAAACAATGAAATTAACGGCTCAGTTTGGATTTCAAAAACGATTCGAATTCCATTATACCATTCCCTATCTCAACAAAAAACAAAAACAGGGGTTAATCTTTGAAACCGATTTTATAGAAGCAAAAAATGTTGCCGATAGCACCATTAACCACAAGCTTGATTTTTTCAAGTATAACCACAGCCTTCGAAGAACCGGAGGAGTTGGCCTCACGTACACCTACCGAAATAACTTTTACATCCATCACCGGTTGAAATACGAATACCGCAATACTTATATAGCAGATACGCTACAACAACTGAATCCCAATTATTTAGGAGAAGAAAAAACGAAGCAAGAGTATGATGCCATTACGTATGAGTTTATCTCCGATCACCGCGATGTAAATGCCTACCCCTTGAAAGGCTACCAACTTTACCTTCACTTTCAGCAAACAGGCATAGCCATCGGTAGTGACATCAGAAAGACGGAGGGCTTCGCAAGCTTTAGTGGGTTTATGGATCTCAAAAGAAATTTCTATCTCTCCAACCTGTCCTTTCTCTACACCAGTACGCCTGATCATTTACCCTACTATAACTATGGAGCCATGGGATACAATAAGATTTTTGTACGCGGCTATGAAATTTACGTTATCGAAGGGCCGAGTTATTTCCTGAATAAAACAACCTTTAAAAAAAGAATTTTCTCAAGAAACTGGAAGATTGAAAACTCACCAATTTCGCAGCTCAGTCATTTTCCACTGTCAATCTATCTTAAATCCTATGCTGACGTTGGCTACATTAATAATTATAATGCCTACGAAAGATCAGAACTAAACACCCGCCTGTCCGACAAGTTTCTTGGTGGTGGCGGCTTTGGTATTGATTTTGTTTGCGCCTATGATACGGTACTTCGGTTTGAATACACGTTCACTACTCAACAAACCAACGGACTATTTTTCCACATAAAAAAGGAGTTTTAACACATTTCATTATCTTGGAATAATGAAATAATCTGTGAAACACCTCCCCTTCCTGCTTGCTGCTTTATTGAGTTGGAGTGTCGCACACTGTCAAAGTGTATCCACCCTGATGGGCAGTCGTGCCAATGCCGTAGGATACAGTTCTTCAACCTTGTCCGATACGTGGAGCATCTTCAACAATGTTGCCGGCCTGGCTCAGGTAAAAAATACAATTGCTTCCTTTACTTATGACCTGCACCCATCCATCGTTGGCGCCAATCGGACTGCTGCCGCCTTTTCACTTCCAATAAAATTTGGAACGATTGGAACAGGTGCGTATCGCTTTGGCGACAACCTGTACAACGAACAAATGCTAACAGTAGGCTTTGGCAATCAGTTTGGATTGGCCGCCTTGGGAGCCAGCATTAACTATATTCAATACCGTACAGAAGGTTTTGGAAGCAAGGGTGTAGTCAGCATTAACCTGGGTGGCATTGCCAACCTGACACCACACCTTTCAATAGGTGCTTACATTCTGAATATCAATCAACCCTCCATCAACCAGGCCGACAAACTCCCAACAAAATTAGTGGCAGGATTAGGATACAAACCAATTGAAAAGGTTTTGGTGGCAATAGAAATTGAAAAAGACCTGGAATACAACCCACTTTGGAAAATGGGTATGGAGTATAAACTTCATGAAAAGTTTGTGGCTCGCACAGGCTTCAACCTGAATCCAAACGTTGCATTCTTCGGAATGGGTTTTAAGACAAAGAAGTTTACAATAGACTACGCACTTCAGCACAGCACCTTATTAAATTTTAGTCACCAGGCATCGGTAGCCTATCAATTTAACAAGCCATGAAGGAAGTATCGGTTGTTGCTACCATGCTACTCTGCTGCATTCTCCCTGTAGTTGCCCAAGAGTACCCGAAAAAAGAAGTTGATATGGAAATTCTGGCCGACCAACTATTCGGTTTTCAGGATCTCGATTTGAATTACGAAGAATTGTACGAAAACATAGCCTTGTTGCTCAACAATCCGATTAACCTGAATGAAGCCGGAGCAGAAGAGTTAAGATTCTTAAACCTGCTGTCAGAAAATCAGATCCAGAACCTGTTACAATACAGAAATGAAAACGGTCTTCTCCTTTCCATTTATGAACTCCAGGCTGTTCCTGATTTTGATTTGACCGTGATAAACAAAATCATTCCTTTTGTGATGGTTGGCAACAGCACATCAGAGGGTTCTCTATGGAAGCGAATTAAAACAGAAGAGAATAATTACCTCATACTGCGCTATGATCGCACGGTAGAACCAAAAGAAGGGTTTAAAGAAAGTTCGGGCACTTCGAAATTTCAAGGCGATGAAAATAAAATGTATTTCCGTTTCAGAACGAGTAAATCACGCGATTTCAGTCTGGGATTTACCATAGAGAAAGATGCAGGAGAAAGAATTGAATGGAATTCAACTCAACGAAAATACGGGTTTGACTTCTACTCCTTCCATGTACAGCTCCAGAATAAAGGCCGGTTAAAGAATATCATTATTGGTGACTATCAAACCCAATTCGGTCAAGGGCTACAACTGGGTGGAAGTTTTGGTTACGGTAAGGGATCAGAAACTGTTATGACGGTACGAAGAAGTAACCTGGGGATTCTTCCCTATACTTCAGTAAACGAAGCCGGTTACAAACGGGGCGCAGCAATGACTTTTATGATTAATAAGTCGCTGGACATTTCAACTTTCTATTCATACAACTGGAGAGATGCTACCCTGGTGAGTGATGAACGCGAAGAGGCCTACGTTTCGTCCTTTCAAACCACGGGCCTTCATCGAAACGAAAGTGAGCTATCCAGGCGTCATACTATTCAGGAACAAAACTATGGAGCAGTTTTAAACTTCCGGAAAAAAAGAGTTGATGCCGGACTTATTTTTACAGCCATTGATTTTAACATCCCGGTACGTCCTACCCCTCAACCGTACAACCAGTTTTCTTTTGCCGGGCACAACGCAACTAACCTGGGAGCATTTTTTAACTACACCTTCCATAACTTCACAATCTTCAGCGAAGCCGCCCAATCGTGGAACGAAGGGTATGGATTTACTGTCGGTATACTGGGCAGCATAGCTCCCGGCCTCGATATGGCATTACACTTTCGCAATTATCAACGCAATTTTTATAGTCTGTACTCCAATGCCTTTTCAGAAACCTCGCTTCCTCAAAATGAATCAGGAGTTTATTGGGGATGGAAATACACGTTAAACAAAAAATGGAATGCCTCCTGGTATGCCGATTTATTCCGGTTTCCATGGTTGCGGTACCGCAGCTACTCACCCTCTGAAGGGCACGAGTGGCTTTTACGAGTAACCTTTCAACCCACAAAAAATGTTTTGCTCTTTGCCCAGGTAAGGGAAGAGATTAAAGCCAGAAACATCCAAAGCGAACAGCCAAATTTATATGCTACCGGCAACGGAACAAAACGAAATATCTGGTTCAATTGCGACTATGGCTTAACACAAAAATTGCGATTGAAAACAAGAGCTCAATTCAGCACATATACCATCAATGGAATAACAACAAATGGTCAGGCCCTGTTGCAAGACATCAGCTACGATATTGGTAAACTCACACTGGCCGGAAGGTATGCTCTCTTCGATACTGATGACTATGACAACCGTCAGTATGTTTACGAGCGCGATGTGTGGCTGGCGTATTCCATGCCTGCGTATTCAGATGCCGGTGTTCGGAGTTACATCCTGGCCGAATATGCGGTTAGCAAAAAACTTACGTTCTGGTTCCGTTACGCGCGCACTCGTCTGACCAATAACGATGAAATCGGCTCGGGGCCAGATACCATTATCGGAAACACCAAAACCGATATCCGAATTCAAATGAAAGTTCAATTTTAAAAATATTCCTATATGCACGCAGTTAAACAAATTACACCTGAAATTCTGATCATCCTGGCCATCGGCATATTAATCTGTATGGTGCTGATGCGGATCATCTTTAGAAAAAAACGGTGATTAAGTGCTTTTTTACACAGGTTAACCTTCAATTAAATAGGTTAACCTGTACAGAAGAAGAAGTTAAAACCATTAATTTCGGGTCATTAAACGTTAAAAAAATTCTGATTATGAAAAAGCTAATTGTTTCCATGGCCATCATGTTTGTCTTTTGTTTGGCTGCTTCTGCACAGGTGACCAAGAAGACACTTGAGTTAACCGAGTTTAAGTCGATCTATAACAACTCAAACTATACCGTGTACCTGAAACAAACCAACAAGCAAGAAGTAGTGGTAGAAGCCCTTACCGAAATTTATGAGCTGACTAATATTATTGTTGAGAATGGTGTATTAATGATTAATGTTGAACGTAAACCCGACAGTCCTAATAAAAGTGTGTGGGCAAAAATTGACGACATTAAGGTTAACCCTACCATGAAAGTGTATGTGAGTGTAAAAAACCTTAACGATTTACAGGTGAACGGAGGCGGTAAAATTATTTCTGAAAATTCTCTGGCCTCTTCACTGCTGTCGCTTTCGGTTAGCGGCAACGGCAGCATGGATCTTGATCTTAAAGGCGATGTTGTAAAAGCAGAAGTGAGCGGATCGGGAAAAATTGCCTTAAAAGGATACGCCTCCTCCATTGAGGTTTTACTCAGCGGCAGCGGCAACCTGAATGCTTTTAATTGTCCACTGG
Source organism: Cyclobacteriaceae bacterium (assembly GCA_049306095.1). GTDB lineage: Bacteria > Bacteroidota > Bacteroidia > Cytophagales > Cyclobacteriaceae > UBA2336. The sequence continues at coordinate 2,426 of JBAQPU010000024.1, read as the reverse complement.
AAAATGCAAAAGTAAAAGTGAGCGGGTCGGGCAATTGCGAGTTGAATGTAACCAACACCATCGAAGCGGTGGTACTGGGAAGCGGTACCGTAAAGCATAAAGGCAACACCAAAAACGCCACCAAAAAGGTGTATGGTTCAGGGGCTATTGAGCGTGCTTATTAACAAAAAACCATGTAAACAGGTCAATTTCGTACTTAATCACTACGATCGGGTATAATCTCATTTATTTACCTACTTTTGACACGTTTAATTTTTATACATTCAAATTATCGACAATGAACATTTATGTTGCAAACATTCCGTACAAAGCAACGGAAGCCGAGCTGAAGGGACTATTCGAAGAGTATGGTGAAGTTAGTTCTGCCAAAATTATTCTTGACAAATTCACTCAGCGCAGCCGTGGCTTTGGGTTTGTTGAAATGGCTGACGACTCAGCTGCACGCCAGGCAATAACATCCCTGAACGGTGCCGATTTCATGGGGAAAAATCTCGTGGTAAATGAGGCTCGTCCTAAAACTGACGCTCCAAGGGGCGGTGGTGGAAATCGTGGTGGTTTCAATCGCAGGGATTACTAATTACGAATAATCTCAATTGCTTTGAAAAGCTGAACCCTGATCCCGAGTTTCGGGGTCAGGGTTTTTTATTGCCTACCATCGGTTTTGCAGATTTCACTTGAACATCAGCCAACTATTTCGTAAACTTTGTATAAACCAACCAACAAAGTTATGAGTGTTGTTACTGACGTTGAAAAATGGGGTAACTCTCATCGCCCCGGTTTTCTGGATATCTTCAGGATTGTCCTCGGTGTTTTTCTTACCTACAAAGGGCTCGACTTTATCACCAACATGGATGAACTCGAAATGACTACTTCCGGTGTAAATGTTGCTTTTGCCGGAGCAGCGCTTGCCCATTACGTAGTGTTCGCTCACATTTTAGGTGGGCCACTGATTGCGTTTGGTTTATTTACCCGCATCGTTTGCCTGATCCAGGTGCCAATCCTCATTGGTGCTGTTATCTTTGTCAACTACCCTAAAGGATTCTTATCCATGGGAAATCAAATGGAACTATGGGCCTCCATCCTTGTTTTAGTTGGCCTGATTGTTTTTATGATTTTTGGGGCCGGCAAATATTCGATTGATGCCAAACGCAGAAGGGAAAAAGAAATGGAAGCTGCATCTCATTGAAAAAGTTTAAGCTCTTTTCAATTCGAGAATAGTTAGTTCCGGAGGAATCCCGACTCTTCCCGGATAACCTAAATAGCCGAAACCACGGTTAACGTATAAATATTGGTTGTCTTCTTTGTACAGTCCTGCCCATTGCTTATACACATATTGTGAAGGACTCCACTTAAAATCACCAATCTCCACCCCAAACTGAAATCCATGCGTATGACCTGCAAACATGATGTCGATATCCGGGTAAAATTGCCGCACCTGAGCATCCCAATGACTGGGGTCGTGTGAGAGTAAAAGTTTCACAGGCACATCCTGAATTCCTGCGTAGGCCAGCTCAAGGTTTCCATACTTGGAAAACCTTCCTGCACCCCAATTTTCATTTCCAAGAATTGCAATTCGATCGGAACCCTGCTCAATGTACCGGTGCTCGTTCATTAAAATATCGAAACCTAATACTTTATGAGCCTTTACCAAATCCTTAAAGTTTCGGTGTTTAGCTTCCCTGCTTTCCCATTGCTGGTAGTCACCATAATCATGATTGCCGGTAACTGAAAAAACACCTAAAGGGGCCTTCAGCTTGCTAAAAACATCAACATACTCTTTAACCTCACTGGTTTGATTGTTTACCAGGTCACCCGTAAAGAAAATAATATCGGGCTTCTCTTTCAGAAACATCTCCACTCCTCCTTTCACAGCCGTTTTGTTGAAAAAACTTCCAGAATGAATATCAGAAAGTTGCCCAATTCGTATTCCGTCAAATGCCCTGGGAAGGTTGGGTAAGAAGATAGTCTTTCTTCGAATACGATAATCATGCGCACCCGATAAAATACCATATACCATGGCAGTAAACGGAACGGCTGCCGCAACCACGGCTGTCTTCGCCAAAAATTCTGATCGTGGAATTACCTTACCCGGCAGGCTCTCTCCTTTTGAAAATAAACTCATTACCCAACGAAAACCACGTTGGAGGTCATCGATCAATACAAACACTAACCCAAACACTTTGGAAAAATAGGTTATCAGAATCCCAACCAACACTACGTTTCTCAGTTGCGATCCATACTTGTAAGGGTTGCCGTAGTAATACCAGAAAACACCACCAAATACGGCAGCAGTAATGAGCCAATACGACAGCCTGATTCCGCTCTTCCATGCAGGACTTAAATTTTTCGTGACGGTCATCACCGCCTGAAAAGCATACAGGTCAATCAGGAAAAGAACCGCCAGCAAAATCAGTATACTCATGAGC
>JBAQPU010000023.1:0-75839 GCA_049306095.1 Cyclobacteriaceae bacterium | reverse complement strand
ACATTAACATTCTCCAACGTGACAAAATTGTCTGCGAACAGATGAGAAATAACTCTGTATACACGAAAAAAATTCGTGACTTCGATTTTTCTAAATTTTCTTCACCAAACCGAAAAAAAATTCGCGCGTCGCGCGATTGGTGTCATGTCGCCCAGGGGGCGGCCAAGAGGCGTCAAAAACTCAAAAAAATTCGCGCTTCGCGCGGAATCTAATCGTCTACCGTATCCGTTTATTTTATCCTCTGAAGTCACTTCTGTAAGTCAAACCGTTTTTATTTCTGTCTGACCGCATGGGTGGTAACGTTTGTGTTTATGCAGTGTGGGGAATAGGAGGGCTTAAAAATGAAGCGCAGCGGAATGTTAAGCCCGACCTGCTCCGAACTGTCCCCCGTGACCAAACTACATTATGAAACATAAACTTTAATTTAATGCCAAACCCCCACATTGCATAAACATTTTGTTGGTAGCTGTAGGGCCCTTCTCCGAACTTCATTCGTAGCCTTGTCTTTCGTCACCCGTTAATGTTTACACGTCTCTTTATTATTCAGTCGTGCGGTGGGGCATTTTTATTTACTGCATTGTCGGCTTACACTGCACTGAGCGCACTTATTGACTGGCTTTGGATGTGGGTTGCATGTGCGGCCAGGCAATGTGTGTGCGGTTTTGAATACTTACTTTCCTCGATTCAATCGTCTGTACGATAATTTCTTCCAAATACTATGAGCCAATTTTATCTCTTTTTGAGTAAACCCATAGTGCTCTTTAAGGATAACTTGGTTTGTAATCTTTAGCACATCATCAATGTCCGTTTTACTCCTTATCAGTTTGTCAATTGTCGGAAGTAAAGATGAGTTGTCTTTATGGTACGGAAGTAAAACGCGTTCTGCTTCATTGGGCATAAGCTCGAGAACTCCACCACCATGACTTCTACCGGAGACTTCGGTAAATGCAAGAGAGAGCGAATTATAATAGCTTGCGGTAAGTGCTTTGATATTTGTGCCTGCTTTCAGAAAGACTCTGTGCATTGTGTCTGTCGTATATGCTTTGGCCTGATTAATGATTAGTCGTGGATAGAGATTGTTTCTCCGGATAAATAAAGCATCAGAGATTTTTAACGAAGGAACTACAAACCAATCATCTCGAATTCCTGTTTTGTAACCTTTGTGAATTTCTTTGCATTCTCCGTAAGCAATATATTTCACGGCTCCGTTTCTTTTATTCAAATTTTTACGTTCGGGAAAAACCAATAAGTGAGCTTTGGCCTCAGATAATTTATTTTTCTCCCAATCTTTTTCTGTGAAAATAACGCTATTGACCTGAACGCTTCTTCCTACCATTGGCCTAGCATAGTCCTCAAGGTCGTACTCTTCAATTGTCGAAAGAGGGACGGTGAAAAAGTCATTTGACCCTGTTGTAATTCCAACTTCAACGTTAGCAAACTTACCAAGTACAGGAATGTTTCTGCTTGTTGCTATGTCCTCCAAGAAGTCAATCTCTTCTTGCTCTAAAAAATAAAAAGTCCATTTGTTAGATTTAAAGTCAATTCTCTTTTTCGGGCTTTTCAATCTCGCAACATCAAGGGATGCTAAACTGTCTGCGTCCTTTAATTCGATGTGTTCGATTAGATGCTCTTTTGTATTATTTTTTTCACATAACAATAAAACAACTTCTTGTTGAATGTTGGGGAATACCAGCTTTTCGAAGGAAATAATATTGATTTTGTTATAGAAGTGAGCAATGAAATTTCTCAACTGCTGGGCAAAAGATACTTGCAATATTTCGGCTGGAAGGACGAAGCCAATTTTTCCACCCTCCTCCTTGAGTAAAAGAGAAGACCCGACTACGAACGATACCCAAGCATTTGTAAGTTTTGAATAAGTTAGTCCCGCTTTGATAAAAATGTCCTCAGCTTCTACCTGTTGCTTTCTGTCAAAAAACTGATAACGTATATAAGGAGGATTGCCAACAACTAAATCAAAACGCTGTCTTGTATTGTTACAGTAAGTATGGAAGTCTGAGTTAATTACTTGACGATTTTTAAGCGGAATTGAGTTGGCTTTCTCTGCCTCTATTTCGTCCAACTCGACAGCCGTTATCGACTTGTATTTGAACTTATTCTTATAAATCTGTTCCAAGAAAACACCATCACCACAACTTGGCTCAAGGATGTCAGAAGACGTACTTCCGTTAATTCCCCAACGAAGTACAAATTCCGCAATCTTTTCCGGGGTATAAAAGCCGCCCCTTAACTTTTCTGCTGACGCTTCAGTGATTAGCTTCATTTCAAGGATGTCTTTTTGGCCTTCATATATTTGACTTTCTTCTCAGCGGCTTTTAAAACCTCTGTGGTGAACTCGTTTTCATATAGAATATGAGAAGCAACAGTATCGCTGAGAAAGGCGATAGTTAAGTCTTTTTCACTTACATCAAAGAGTTTTGAAATTCGCTCGATGAGCTTCTTTGTTGGCTTTCGACTGTTCTTTTCGATTTTGCCAAGCATTGAAGTATCAATTTTTAAGTACTTAGCTACTTCTTTGAGAGTGAGGTTTTTGTCCTCCCTTAGCTTCTTAACAGTCTCACCAAACGTGTTTTCGAAATTCATCTTTTTTGGACTACTTCAGTCCAAAAGTATAAAATGAACCGCTAAATACCAAGTCTGCCTTCAAAAATTTGATTAGGCTATTCGATGGTTAAAGTGAACTCGTCCTTTTTGCCAGCATTCTTAAACAATGAAGCACTTTTGCCAATCAACGCATCTTTAGCAATTACCTTCTTTGCTTTCCCCCAACTTATTTGGGTCATCGAATTCTTCTGCTTGTAAGACCTTGTATCTGTTTTTGTGTTATGGGTAAGGGTCAGCTCATAGTCACCAACTTCTTTACCATCAATAATTATCTTGAATAGTGCATTTGCTCTTTCAAGGTGAGATGTTTTTGGGTCTTTATCTCTTACCCACTTGAGAGATGAAAAAACGTTATCTCTGAAATAATGTCGTTGGTCAATATCTCCAGTCTTACCTTTCTTAAAAAGCATTGACCCAGTAGGATTGGTATTTGAACCTTTTGGAATATTTAAGTCGCGTTGTGTTAAACGCCCACTTTTCCATAGCAATTCTGATGGCTTGCTTTTAACTGGAGCTACAACTGGTGATGCCTTGACTTTAGCTTTTGTTGATGGCTTTCGAAATCCTCTAAACTCACTTGGGATTTGTGCAATTGTTCGCTTGGGGAAAATCTTAGAGATTAAACTTTCTGTGGAGATATTCTCAGGTTTTTCGCCCTTATCTTGAATTGCTTTTCGCTCTGCTTCTGTTGGAACAACTCGTGATTTAACCAAGTCATCTATTAGCTGCTTTGTCAGCTTCTTTATGTTCGGGTCAGTGCGGTCAAATATTCCGCTAAAATAATCTTTCAGTTGTTTGATGATTTGCTGGTCACCCGCATTCTTATTGTCAATGCTAACCAGCAATGAAGCTTCAATATTTGTAAAAAGTCCTTGAGAAGTAAGGTTCGATGAACCGAGAATTAACTCGGACTTGCTGTCTCCTTCAAAGAGATAGATTTTTGGGTGAAAAATTGTTATTGATGGCTGGTAGAAGACATATGCTTCAACATCCAAATCCAAAAGAGCTTCCAATGCTTCCTTTGATGTACCTTTTTGGTCAACTCCGGTAACAATGGTAATTACTTTAAGATGCTTCTTGGCATTTGAAATGTGTTTGGAGAGGCCGTTTACACCAGCTTGGCTTGCAAATGCTGAAATGCCGGTAAAAGTATGAAAGTCTTTATCCGCTAAAAATTTAATTAGCTCTTGTCCAACCGGTTGTGAAGATGAAGGTTTGAATCCTTGACCAAGTAATTTGATTTGCATGTCGTTGTTAAGTCAACAAGCAATTTAATGAAAAATGTGGTGCGGTGGGGATTTGGCTCTTGCCATAGCTTTGGTGTCGCGGTGGATTTGCGCGGCTATGGCATGTGCCAAATGCGTGGGGCAATTCGAAGCACAATCTTCTTAAAAATGCGAAGGGTCGGCTGTATTATTTCTTACCCTGTCCCGCGTTTTAGTTTTTTCAAAGTCCAAGTTGTCTGCGAAGTCGTTCACTTGTCCACGTGGGAAAACTTTGTTAGAAAATTGTCGTCCGTTTTTTTTTGAAACACAAATTTGTCCGGGCCCTATTGCTACCAACGTCTGTGTAAGAATATTGACTTTATATTATTTACATCAGCCGTGCCTAAAAATCGCTTATTTACCCCGAAAATGTAAGAAAAGTTGATGATATATTTTTTCGCACATTTTAATATTATTGAGATTAAATACAAGTCCCGAAATTACCTAACAAGGTATTGGGTGCTGGGCGTTTTTACCTAATCTTTTCTTTAAACTGTTTAACAGTCAATATTTTTGTCCTGCCGTATACTTTTATATCGAGCAGGTCTTTGTCTCCTGTGATTAAATAATTTGCTTTACTTTCTTTTGATAGTGCTAGTAGAAAGTCGTCTTTAGGGTCACGGCATATTTCATCAATCTTTTTGATTTTTACCTTGTCGGCCAAGATGTTGAGTAGAGAAATTAGGTCTGAAACTTTTTCTTGGCTGAAGTACTTCTTTAGCTTTTCCCTCGAAGTAACAAGTCTGATTTCATTTATTAATTGGTCAGTCGTGATGACTTTAATCTTTTCATTTACTATTCGATCTCTAAGGTCTTGAAGTTCTTTACCGATTAAAAAACTAATCCAAATATTGGTGTCGATGATTACTTTACTTGGCTTTTGACTTGGCATATAATTCGGCTCTTACAATCTCAACTTCTCGGTCAATTGTTGCTCGGTCAAGCTCGTCAGTTTTGAATGCTTTTAATAAGGAAGTCAGTTTTAAATCAATTATTTCTTTTTCAAGCTCCTTTGATAGTTTGATTTTTTCCTTTTTTGGTAACTGTTTGACCAATTCCAAAATTTGGTTGAATTCTAAGTCTATATTATATGTCCCCGCTTTCATAGTGTCTCAATTTAGGTATTTTTTGTCTCATTTTTTTCGTCCGGACGCGCTCTCAATTTTCTTAATTGGGAGTAGAATCTTTCGTGGCATCTAACTCACGGGTCGAAACAAGTTGATCCAACGGACTTTGTATTTTATCCAACGCAAAGCGCGATACATGTGCGTAAAGTTCAGTCGTTTTGGGCGACTCATGACCCAACAAAACCTGTATATACCGGGTAGAGGTGCCCGACTCTAACAAATGGGTAGCAAAGGAATGCCGCAGCATATGAAGCCGAACCTGCTTTTTAACACCCGCTGCCTTTGCTGCCCTAAAAAGTATCTGCCTCAAGCTGCTCTCGCTGTAACGCGAATTGCCCGGCCCTTCAAATAACCAAAATTTAGGATTGTATTTCGCTAAGTATTCAGTTAAAAACGGGTTCAAACTCTGCGCCATCACACTTTGCCTGTCTTTCCTGCCCTTTCCGCCCCTGATAAAAACGATGTTCCTGTTGATGTCAACATCGCCAATGCGCAAATTCAGCAACTCACTCCTGCGTAATCCGGAAGAGTACACCAGCATGAGCATTAGCCGATGCTTGATGTTACTCAACGTTTCAAAAATGCGCATGATTTCTTCCTGGCTTAATACCTCCGGCAAACGCTTTTCTTTCATCGGCCGTTCAAGATGGTAGACTTTTCGATCCTGCCCTAAAACCTTCTCGTAAAAAAATTTGATGGCATTGATGGACTGATTCTGCGCACTCCGGCTAATCTTTTTCTTCTCTACCAAATAGATCAGGTAATTGCGAATTTCAACTTCTGTTAAATCAACAGGATTGTACCGGGCGTAAAACCGAAGAAAATCCTTGAACATCTGCAGGTAGGTGCGCTGGGTGTTTTCGCTGTATCCGCGCAATTTTAATTTTTGCTCCGTCATGCGAAGGATCTGTACATGCTCTTCCGGAAGTTCAGGTTTAACGGGCGCTTTCGCGGGAAGCGATTCCTGCTTCTTTTTAAGGGCTGTGATGTCAACCCAGGCCTTTCCTTCAAAGGCTTTAAATATTTCCGATAATAAAGTCGGGCGCTTTTCAACATACCAGCAGGTGTGAGTTTTGGAATAAGTAGCACCCGGAAGTTGCTTAACAATATCTTTTAAACCCTGATGAAATGGAAAGTAAATACCCAGGCAGTGTTTCTCCCGGTGAAACAGATATTTTATCGTTACGGTTAAATTGAGTGTCATTTTATTATTGTGCAACTTTTTACGTCCTATATTTTTACAGGACATTGTGCAGGCAACGCTCAATTTAAAAGATTTTTTCTGAATATCCGGAGTCGGATTAAAGGTGAAGATGGTGAAACCTGCCTACTGCATTTCTTTCAGGTTCACTTTCAGGATCACCACATCCTGTAACTGATCAAGGGGTTTTAGTTGATGATTTTCGTCATAACCACTCCACTGGCTGTTGCCGATATAATAAAGAGTGGTGCCAACCACGCACCCGTTGGTAGGCTCGTGAAAGGCAGGGTGATTACGGTCAATTATTTCATGCCCGGTAATGGTATCGCCACGTTCACTCAAAGTCAAGCGTGTTACGCGGATGGGCGAAACTCCATTTTGTATGGCAACAAGAGCGTTGTCGTAACAAAGTAGTCCATCAATTCCCTTCAGTGAAATGCCGGGTGGTGCGACAACATGGGTCAATTCTTTGGTTTGAGTATTTAGCCGGAAAAGCCCTTTCACATAATCGGCAATGTATAAGTAGTGTTCATCAGGTGTGAAGGCTATTCCCTGGATGTTCCAGAATTCTTTTGATGTAAAATAGGATTCAAGTGTTTGATCGGATTCATGCACCCTGAAAATCGTATTACTCTGCGAATCGGAAATGAACGCCTCACCTTTTTGATTAAGGATCAAATCGCCAAACACCGAATGCTTTACTGAAGCCGCAGGAATAAACTTTCCCAGGAGTTTACCCGACTGCAGGTCATACTTAAAAACTGCCGATCGGGAAACGGTGTCGAAGTTTTCCATCTCGGGCATAGGAGAGGAACACGCCCATAAAACTTTTTTCGACCTGTCAACTTTAATGCCCAGCAAAGCCGTGATGCCATCCTGCGCCTCACGGGTAAAGTCGATACGATTTCCATTCCGATCAATTTTAACAATCTTCCTTTTATGAACACTGGTAACAAAAAACTCACCGGCTTCACCGGCTGCGATAGACTCGGGGTGAAGGGTGCGATCGGAAATTAGAAAAGCGGTATCGGAATGGACAATGGGTTTGGTCAATTCCTGTTGCTGACGTTTCAGGTTTTCAAACGGTTCTGTTCCTTTCAGGGATTGAAGTTCAGAAACAGACAAGTCGAACTGTGCGTCAATCAAAATAGCCTTCTGCAAAAACTCAACAGCTTCTTCGTGGCGCCCGGTAAGGGCAGCGGCCAATCCGCGGTAGTACAAAATACTCTGATGGTAGGGATGCAGTTCGCCTGCTTTAACAATCATTTCATAAAACCGGGCAGGGTCATTTATCTGACGGGCCTTTTTGGCTTCGGCAAAAAAATACTGAACATCCTGGGCTTGCGCCAGCATGCTCATCAGCATCAGTAGGAAATAAAGGACTGGCACTTTCATTTTGCAAGTAACTCATTCGCGATAACATCGCGATCACCCGTAAGGGGTTAATTTACTCGCTGCGCAGGGTGCTGGCCGGGTTAAGCCATGCAGCCTTAATGGCCTGGTAGCTGGCCGTTGCAAACGCAATAAAAATGCACAAGACCGTTGCCGCCACAATTGGCCACCAGCCGATTTCTGTCCGGTAGGCAAAGTCGCCCAACCATTGTGTCATAATCCAGTAAGCAGTTGGAATGCCCATGGCGATGGCCACGATTACCAACCGGGTGTAGTCGCGGGTAATCAGTACAACAATGTTCGAGGCCGATGCGCCCAGCACTTTTCGTATTCCGATCTCTTTCGTTTTTTGCGATGCCGAGAATGACACCAGTCCTAATAATCCTAAACAAGCAATAAAAATAGCAAGGGTGGCAAATACCGTAAAGATGCTGCCCATGCGTTGTTCGGCTGAATACATTGCCTCGAATTGCTGATCGATAAATTCATATTCGAACGGACGGTGCGAAACCAGTGATGCGTAAACGCTTTTTAAATTGGTGAGCGTGGCTTGCATGTCGCGGGTATTCAGTTTAACAAAAACGAAATTGTACTGCCCCTCTTCATTAAACATGACCAACGGTCCGATGGCCTGGTGCAAAGAGGCAAAATGGAAGTTTTGAACCACACCAATAATTTCTCCCGTTCGCCCGTTTACGTGAGCTTTCTTTCCGATGGCGTTTTCGGCTGTGAGCGAAAGTTCTTTCAATGCCGCTTCATTCACTATGAATGAATAGAGGGTATCGGACTGAACGCGCTTAAAATCAGCTTCTGTAAAATTTCTGCCTGAAATAAACTTCATTCCCAACGCCCGGATGTAATCGTCATCCACCGCAACACCGGTGGCAATAATACCGTGGTCGGTTGTTTCATCGGTACTCATTCCGTATCCGCCCTTTATCTGCACGGGCGATTCGGTGGCACGCCCAACGAAAGAAACGTTTCCGTTGCGTAAAAATTCTGTTTTCAGTTGGCTATACACTGCTCCCGTTCTTTGATCCAGCGGCAGCATGATGGTGCTTTCTTTGGTATATCCTAAATTTTTATCCTGAATAAAATTCAGTTGTTTCAGAATGACCATGGTGCCCACAATCAGGATAACCGAAATAATGAACTGCCCCACCACCAAAAATTTTCGCAGCCAAATACCTTTGCCCGAAAATTTGAAATTGCCCTTTAGTATGCTCACGGGCTTAAAGGCAGTAATGGCAAAGGCCGGGTAAGCACCCGATAACACGGCAATAACAACCAGCAGGGCAACGGATGTCAGTAAAAAGCCTGGCCGGTAAAAAATATCGTGCGAAAGGGTTGCGCCTGTTAACTCATTAAAGAAGGGCAGCGCTACCTGACTGAATAAAAAGGCAACACAAAATCCGAGGAAGGTAATCACGACTGACTCTCCCAGAAACTGCAGAAAGAGTTGTGTGCGTACCGCACCTGCTACTTTGCGGATGCCCACTTCCCGGGCTCTGTCGGAAGCGCGCGCGGTGGCCAGGTTAATGTAATTGATGCAGGCAATCAGCAAGATGAGAATGGCCACGGCCGAAAAGATATAAACGTATTGTATGTTTCCAACGGTTTCCATTTCTGCACTGAAGGGTGAGCGCAGGTGAATATCAGTCAGCTTCATAAAGTTGTATCGCACATAGTCGCCTTCACCGGTCAGTTCGGGAGCCATTATTTTTTGAACGATGCCGTTAGTTTTGTTTTGAATAGTGTTTACATCAGCGTGTTCGTCCAGCACGACAAACGTCTGGTAATTGGCGGTCCACCAAATGGGCTCCTCGCGGCCGGCCCTCAATGAGTGAAACGATGCAATGAAATCGAACTGCAGGTACGAGTTGGTGGGAATGTTTTGAGCAATGCCGGTAATCTGGTAATCCTGTGTTCCGTTGATGGAAATGGTTTTTCCAACCGGATCCTGGTCGCCAAAGTATTTTTTAGCGCTTGCTTGTGTGAGCACCACGGAGTAGGGTTCTGCCAAAACTTTATCAGGATTGCCCGACACCAGCGGATAGGAAAATATTTTAAAGAATGAACTGTCGGCAAAATAAAAATGGTCTTCCTGAAAAATTACCTCATCGCGCTTAACAATGTAAGGGCTGTATGATGCCGGGTTGTACACCCGTACACCATTTTCTATGTCCGGAAAATTCTTTTGCAGGGTGGGGAGCAGGGCCGTGGGCGACACCGATGTTCCGGCAACCTGTCCGCCAAAACTGTACTCCATGGAAGCGCGGTAGATACGATCTGATTTCGCATGAAAGGCGTCAAAACTTAATTCATGGTGAATCCAAATGCTTAGCAGAATAACGGTAGCCAGGCCGAGGCCCAATCCGAGAATGTTAATTACTGAATAGGTGAAATGCTTTCGCAGATTGCGGAAACTGATCAGAAGATAGTTTTTTATCATACGATTTGGATTGTTTACTGAACGGTAAGACTACATTTTGGGGCAGTTGGTTGCACCTTTTTTAAAATATCTGTAGCCTAAAAATTTTAATTCATGCAGATTGAGGTACATTAGAGGATAGAATCTTTCATGAACCTACGAAACAGTATTTGGATGTTCCTGTTCGCCCTGGCTGCTTGCCAACCGGAAGATACGGATGAATTGAAGCGGCAAATTGTAGAGGCCGACCGGAATTTCAGTAAAATGGCCTCTGAAAAGGGTGTTGCCGAAGCCTTTATTTTTTATGCCGATGAAAGGGTGATTAAACCCAACCATGGCCAGTTACCTATTATCGGAAAATTCGCGCTGTTGGAATGGTACAAAAAAAATCCTCCCGGTTTCAAGTTATCATGGGAGCCCCTCAAAGCCGAAGCCAGCGGCAACCTGGGATACACGTTTGGTGCCTACACCCTGGTTTCTAAAACACCCGATGGGTTGCGCGACACAACCTCCTATGGTAATTACGTCTCCATTTGGAAAAAGAAAAAGGATGGCACCTGGCGTTATGTGTTGGATACGGGAAACGCCACACCTGAAAAAGTGGTACTTCAGTAACGTTGACGAATGCCGTAAGTTGGGTGATGCTTAATCACCTCAGATACCGGTAATTTTGTTGAACCAACCATGATTAAGTTTTTCTTCGCGGGCCTGTTTATTTTTTCTGCTGGCATGCTTGGCGCGCAGCATGGTGTAAAACATTCCAGTTTTTCGCTTCGTAACTACACGGCTGTTAACGGGCTTCCACAGTCACAGGTGAATTCGATTGTAGAAGATGTAAACGGCTACTTGTGGATGTCCACCTATGGAGGCGGATTAGCCCGCTTTGATGGTCAGGAATTTAAAGTGTACACCACCCTGGATGGCTTGCTGAGTAACGTCATTTCATTCGTGAAAATCGACCGGCATAATAACCTGTGGATTGTTCACCCACGCGGAATTACCCGGTTTGACGGAATATCGTTTAAACGTTATCCCGCATCGGATGAACTATCGCGGAATGAAATGGTAAGAAACGCCTATGTGTTTAGCGATACGGTCTTCGTCATAGCAGCACCAGGCATGATGGGAAAAATCTACGGAGACTCGGTTTATCATTGGGCTAAAAATTTTCAGCCCAATCAGTTGATTACGCGTGTACACCAATTACGAAACGGACAGCTTTGTATTTTTTTGAAAGATGGCAGTGTTTTCCTGAAAACCAGGAAAGGCAATTTGCCTGTGGGCACTTTGCCGGAAGGCAGTAAAATTTTCTCTCTCTATAATTATGGTGAAGATGCGAGAATAAAAGTGATCAATAAAGATGAAACGGTATCTACATTTAACATCCATCACGATATCGGCAGCATGACGGCCGTTCAGGATCACATCGATGAATACGTTTTGCTGTATGATCAATCTTCAAAAACATACTGGATTCAAAAGGGTGAAACGCTGCTAACGATGAAAGAAGACTCGGGGAGCAGGAGTACCATCGCAAACGATGTGGAGGTAAACCAGGTGCTGCCCGATCGGGAGGGAAATGTGTGGCTCGCCACCAACGGCAGGGGATTGTATAAATATTTTCACCAGGATTTCAGCAAATGCCTTTCCGATAACATGCGCGGTGTCATGAGCGTGCAGAAAGATCGTGACGGTGCCATTTGGATTGGCACCATGAGCAAGGGCATCTGGAAAATAAAAAACGATCGGACCGAGTCGTATACTGATCGCGAGCTCAGCAGCCGGAATATGATTAACAGTCTGGCGGTAGCTCCGAATGGCGACTTGTGGGCAGGATCATCGGCAGGTGCCGGCCGGTATAATAAAGCCAGCAATAAATTTACCTGGTTCACTCCCGAAAACGGCCTGAGTGCCTGGACGGTTTATAACCTTGCGTTTGATGACGAAGGCGGTGTTTGGATCGGTACACCCGCAGGACTGAATTACCTTAACGGAGAAGTTTTCAAGTACTATACAGTAGAGCAGGGGATGCTCGCCAATGCCATTCACGCAATTTATTATTCAAGGCGATATAACGTTTTATTTGCCGGAAGCGAATACGGCATTAACACCCTTCAAGACGGAAAAGTAAAACAGCATCCCATAAAGGGTTTTGAAAATGCCACCATTCTCAGTATTCAACCTTACCGCGATTCGTTGCTGTTGTTGGGATCGGGCGGAGCAGGTTTTGCAGTATACAATCCGGCCACGCAAGCCTCACATTTTATCACCAGTCATGACGGCCTGATATCTGACTTTATCTATTTCATTGCGGCCGATGACCAAAATCGTATTTGGGTAGGAACCGAAAAGGGCATTAGCCGAATGGTGTTGAATGAAAAGTATGAAATCGTTGAAAATCTGCACTTCGATCACGACAACGGTCTGGAAGGAGTTGAAACGAATCAAAACGCATTTTACCTGTCGCCTGATGAAAAGATTTTCGGTCTCATTGATGGATTGTATACCTACAATGCTCCACCACCAGTTGATTACGTTCCGTTTAACCTTCACCTGACCAATGTTGATATTTTTTATGGAGAAGAATCGGCACGCGCCTACACCGATAGCTTAACCGGTTTTTTTAAACTTCCGTACAAACCAGTTTTTCCATCAGATAAAAATCACATTACGTTCTCGTTTAACCGGGTTGATAAACGATACCCGAAATCGGTACGGTTTAAGTACCGCCTTAAAAATTATGATAAAAGCTGGTCGAAGCCTTCCGATGTCAAACAGGCTACGTATGGAAACCTGTCGCCCGGAAGTTATGAATTCCAGGTGATGACGACCAACAACCGGGGCAGCTGGTCAGACGTCACGCTGCGCTACCCGTTTGTGGTGAAAGCCCCTTTTTATCAAACCGCTTCGTTTATTATTTCCTGTGTGGTGCTGGTATTAGGGCTGATCATTTTTGTTGCCTACCTGCGGGTGCGCCAGCGTGTAGAAAAGGCCATGATGCTCGAGCGTATTCGTGTTCGCGAGCAGGAAAACCTTCGTAAAGAAATTGCCCGTGATTTTCACGATGAGATGGGCAACCAGCTTACGCGGATTATCAACTATGTGAGTTTGCTGAAGTTGAATGGAAGTGTAAGAGAAGGAGGCACATCGCAATCAGATTTGTACACGAAAGTTGAAAATTCAGCAAAATACCTTTACACGGGCACCCGCGATTTTATTTGGTCGATTGATCCGGTCAACGATGAGCTTTCCAAACTCTTTATTCACATCCGCGACTTTGGCGAGAAACTGTTTGAAGAAAAAAACATCAGCTTTCGGGCGCACATTGGTGTAAAGGAAAAAATAAGGCTTCCGTATGGATTCAGCCGGGAAGTGAACCTGATCTTCAAGGAAGTGATGACTAATACGTTTAAGTATTCGCTGGCGAAAAATGCCACCCTCTCGCTGCAACGCGATGGACTCGGGTTTGAACTGTATTTTGAGGATGACGGCATCGGATTTGATGCCATGGAGATTGAGAAAATGAATGGCCTTAAAAATATTCGTGAAAGAGCCGAAAAGATAAAGGCTATTTTACGTATACACAGTAAAACAGGCTCCGGAACAAAAATATCGTTACTCTTTCAGTTCACTAAAAGTAAAGAATATGGCCCTACCCTTTAAAAAGAGAGTTGTGATCGTTGAAGACGATCAGGAAATACGCAACAGCTTTAGTTTGATTGTTAACAGCTCGCAACGATTTACCGTTGTGGGTGCCTACGGAAATTGCGAGGAGGCAATCAGTAGTTTACAACGCGACAAACCCGAAATCGTACTCATGGATATTGAATTGCCGGGCATGAATGGAATTAAGGGCACACAAATCATTAAAGAGAAAAGTCCGAACTCAGAGATTATCATGGTCACTGTATATGAAGACAGTGAACTGGTATTTGATGCGCTGAAGGCAGGTGCCTCGGGTTACATTACCAAAAGTGCCAATTACATGGAGTTGTTAAGCGCCCTGGAAGAAATTGTTAAAGGAGGGGCGCCCATGAGCAGCCGTATCGCCCGGATGGTCATTGACAATTACCACATTAACCCTAATTCACCGCTTACAAAAAGAGAGACCACCATTCTGCAATTGATTTCGGAAGGAAAGACCTATACACAAATTTCGGAAGAACTTTTTATTTCCAAGGAAACCGCCAAAACACACATCAAAAACATTTACTCGAAGCTTCAGGTCAATAGTAAATCGGAAGCCCTGGCGAAGGCGAATGAAGAGAAATTGATATAATCTCTGCAGGAAAGGTGTCCTGCATCTTCCTGTGCAGGACACTAAATTTTATTTTTTTTCGTGCAACCTTTTTCTTACTACTAAATGCGGTAGACCTGCGTGGCACAATATGCCTTAAGACGGGTCATTTTTTTCAATCATAGTTTGTTGAGTTTTGAATAACACCCTTTGGGTGGAGTTTTTTATTTCATTAAACAAACAACTATGAAAAGAAATTTACTGGTATGTTTTTTTTCATACCTGGTTGCATTTAGCGCGTTAGCGCAAGAACGGGTTGTCACAGGCAGGGTTACTGCTACTGAAGACGGCTCCGGAATACCCGGTGTGAATATTATTGTGAAGGGAACCACTTCCGGCACAGTGGCCGATACGGAGGGGAACTATAGTCTCCGTGTACCATCGAATGAATCGGTGTTGGTGTTTTCATTTATCGGGTACACTACGCTGGAAGTAGCTGTTGGAGATCGGGCAACCATTGATGCTCAGCTTGTAGCCGACATCAGGCAATTATCGGAAGTAGTAATTACCGGACAAGGAGCCGGAATTGAAAAGCGAAGACTCTCCACTACGGTAGATGTGGTTGGTTCCGATAAACTGAAATTTGCTCCCGCCATCCGGATCGATCAGTTGCTTCAGGCTAAGCTTCCGAATACGCAAATCAATTTGTCATCCGGATCGCCCGGAACAAACTCCATTATCCGCTCGCGTGGGGTTTCTTCAGCGTTGAAATCCACCACTCCGGTAATTTATATTGATGGCGTTCGGGTCGATAACTTAAATACTGCAAGTGCTTTATCCATTGGAACGGGAGGTGCACAAAGCAGCGCGCTGTCTGACATTCCGGTTGAAGATATTGATCGGATTGAATTTGTTAAAGGAGGTGCCGCCACCACGCTTTACGGTGCCGATGCCGCCAACGGTGTCATTCAAATTTTTACAAAACGCGGAAAGTCCGGTCAGAACCAATTTAATTTTGAGACCCAGCTCGGCCTCATTCAAGGTACCGATGATTTTGTGAAGTATAAGGAGACGGCTGAACTTGGTTTTCGGGATGGCTTTTTGCAAAGTTACCGGCTCGGTGCATCTGGCGGATCGAATGCACTAACGTACAGTGTTTCGGGTAATGTGTTGGATGATAACAGTTTTACCAGAGGCCTATCGCAGCGCAGGTATAATCTGCGCGGATCACTCAATGCAAAAATATCTGACAAGGCTAACTACAGCATGTCAACAGCGTTTACCAGCAGTACGTTTACGCGTTTGAATAATGCAAATTCATCGTTTGATGTGGTGAACGGGATTGATCAGGGTCAGCAAGGTGACCCGGGTCTGTGGGATGAAACCACACGGGACGAGGTTCAACAGTTGGTTAATGATGTTGCCAGAACTTCAAATTTCAAAGAGTCGGTTTTGCGATTTCAAACATCGCATGGCTTTATCTTTAACCCCATTGAAAAAATCACGATTAACCTGAATATCGGATTGGATTATCGGTACAGCCGGCAGAAGCAGATTCAAACCAATGAATATTTAATTGTGCTGGGCGCTGTTGCACCCGGAACAAACAATCAGGGGGCCATCAACATAGCCGACCGAAACTTCCTGACTACCACCGGAAGTTTAAATGCACAATGGATAGAAAATCTCAACGACTTTTCATTTATAACCACCATTGGCGGTCAATTTTTCAGAGATGATGACAAACAATTGCTTATTGGTGCATCTAACGTAACCGAAGGATCTGAATCCATAAACAATGCCGCACAGCGAACCGCCAATGACTTTCTGAGTAATGTTACCAACTACGGTTTCTTTGGTGCAGAGAATATCGGTTATAAAAACAAATACTTTGTGGATCTGGGTGTTCGGGTAGATTATAACACCGCGTTTGGTGAAGATGTAGGTGGCCAGGTATTTCCTAAAGCAGGTTTAGCGTACGCGCTCAGTGAAGAACAATTTATGAAGGGGATTGAGAGTGTTGTGTCGTCTTTAAAACTAAGAGCAAGCTATGGAGTTGCCGGAAATTTTCCTCCACCCTTTACCCGCGATCAACTGGTGTTGGTAAATTCCTTCAACGGTGCTCCCAGTTACCAACCCGGTCAGCCTGGTGATCGAAATTTAAAACCTGAACGTACCAAGACAATTGAAGTCGGCAGCGATTTGGCGTTCTGGAATAACCGGATAACCCTCGGTGTAACGTATTTTAATGCCACAACGGAAGATGCGTTGTTTACGGCACCTTTTGCACCCTCGCAAGGGGATGAAAACCAGACGCGAAACCTGGGAGAAATATCCAATAAGGGTATTGAAATTTCAACCGAGGTTGCCATCCTTTCCAATAATAACTGGGAGTTAAGCATTAATGCGTCAGCCAACAGCGTAAAGAATTTGGTTGTCAGCTCCGGAGGAGCGCCTGAATTTGTAATTGGTGGCTTTACCTTTCTGGGAAGTTTTGTGAAAGAAGGTTTGCCGGTAGGGTATTTCAGGGGATCGAAACCCACCTTTGCCGCAGATGGTACGCTTGCTTCTGTTGAACAAAATGCAAACCTGGGTAGCCCAATTCCTGATGTGTTTGGAAGCTTTGGGTTAAACTTATCGTATCAGGGTAAGATTCAGCTATTTGTAGGTGGCGATTATCAGGTAGGTGCCGAAGTGGTTAACACCAATGAAGTATTACGATTTTTTAATGGCCTCTCAGACGACAGAATTCCGGATGCTTCTTTGGGAGAAAGCTTTTTTGATATTGCAGGCGTTTGGGTTGAAAAGGCTGACTACCTGAAAATCCGAAACATCGCTGTTACCTACACCATGCCTGCGGCCTGGTTTGGAAATAAAATCAGAAATGCCAGTATTGGATTCAGCGCGATTAACCCGTTCAACTTTGTATCGGGCAACACCGTTGACCCTGAGCTTACCGGTGCGGGTGCACCCGCGAATTTACCGGGGACTAACACACCTGCCCAGCAAGTTGTTACCGTTGGCGGTTTTAACTTCGGAACATTCTCTGCACCGCGTCAATTTGTAGGAACATTAAGATTTAACTTTTAAGCTATTGCACTATGAAATACTCAATCTATAAGTACAAAGTCGTTCTAGCGCTTCTTCTATTGAGCAGTTGTGAATTGTTTGACCCCACACAAGGAATTATCAACCCAAATATCACCGTTGATAAAATTGTAGGCACAGCCGGGTCAACCGGAACATGGTTGAATGGACAGGAAAGGGAGTTGGCTATCGTTTACAACGTATTGATTGTAAACCTGGAAATAGCGTCTGATAATTATGACAACACCAAAACTTTTTTCAATCAACAATTTGATGTGTTGAATTTTTCGTACCAGGATGCCAACATCAATACGCTTCAATTTTCAATCGCTGATTTACGACAGTCTGCCGTTGTGGGCCTGGAAGATATTGCGCCATTCGACCCGACTGTTACAGACGATCAAATTGCAGAGCTCTATTTTTATAAAGGATGGGCTGAATTATTAGCAGGTGAGATTTTTGTGGCATTGCCGTTAACACCGGGTGGCGTAGCCGCTTCTCCTTCTCAAAACCTCGATGCCGCTATTGCGGATTTCCAGCAAGCCGAATTATTAGATGGCGCCAATCCAAGCTATAAACTGGCCCTGGCACGAGCCTATTATAATAAAGGAGATAAGGTGAATGCTGTGCTGAAGGCGAATGAGGTAATTGCCTTAGACGCCAACTTTACCCGCACGGTACAGTTTGACGCTCTGAATGCACCCACCAACACCATGCAAGATGCCTTGTATGATCGGGGGAACTTCGATGACCTTCAACCCTTGCCCCGGTTGGATTTCCTCGACCCTAAATATTATGCCCGTAGTGGCACGGTGGAGAGTCAGGTGTACATGCAAAAAATTGAAGAAGCACATTTGATTATTGCTGAAGCAGAACTTTCCAATAGCCAGTTGGCAAACGGCCAAACCGTTATGAAAACACTGAGGGCACTGGTGGCAGGAAGACCAAGCGAATCAATTAATGATACCGGTGAAGGAAGGCCGCAAACGAATCCGGGAACGCGACCGGATAACAACGCAGTTACCGTTCGTGCAAGTGCTGCCGATGCTTACCGCTCCGGACTTGTGTTAACACGATCGTCAGGAACGGTTTCGGTGCCTGTAATTTCCGGAACGTCAGTAAACGATGCTATGATTGATGCTACCGCCACAACCGATGAGGCCCTGGAGGTTTTATACTTAATGCGTCAGGAGATTTTTCTGGCAGAGGGCAGGCGTTTTGCAGATTTAGGACTGCGTTTCCCTGTTTCTGAAACTGAGAAATTAAGCAACAGCCATATCACCGATGATCAAATTGTGGGTTTTGTTCCCTCGTTTGTACCGATAGATATGGATGCTTTTGTGTACGATTCTGGTGCCGGCACTTGCGGTATTACGCATAACATGAATAGTGTGCTGGTACAAAACAAAGCATCGGCATCCGTTCTGCCTTTTCATAATTGAGGCGATGTTAGTGTAAACAAAAAAGAGGCTGTCTCAAAAGTAGAGACAGCCTCTTTTTTTTGCTTTTAAAATTATTAAGCCCCCTCTTTCAATTTTTTCAACTCGCCTTCATAGAAGGCCAGGTTTTGCTTTTGATTGTCTGGCAGATTTTTGATGGCTGCCTCCCAATACTTGATCGCATTTTTCTTGTCGCCCAGGGCCGTGTAGCCTCGTGCCAGCCCAACGTTTGGAGTAAACTTGTCTTCGGGGTGAGCCTTAACATTATATTTGAAAACTTCCATGGCTTTTTCTTTTTTTCCGGCATTCAACAAGGTTCGCGCGTACTGATGAACCGCGCTTACATTGGCAGTCGGATGTTTGATCGCTTCATCCATGACGGTTTCAGCGTCAGCCTCTTTCCCCATTGCCATCAGTACCTGAGCCTTGGTGGACAAGGAATTGAAATTTTTATTTCCCGAGAAGGGATCGTTAATGGCCAGTTCGGCCCATTGAAGACCTTGCTCCAGTTCTACTTTATGCTGAGCGCAAAACTGTGCAGCAGTTAAGTAGGAATCTTGCCGAAAACCGGCTGTGGTGCCGCGCAATTCTTCACGGATGGCTGACACATACAATTCATTAATGTTGGGTACATCAACCCTGAAGCTGATGCGTTTATTTTCCCATTGTAACGAAACGGTTGTTGAAGATGGTTGACGATCGGTAAACGTGTAAGTGAGCCATTCGGTGTATTCACTTTCTTCGGGTGTGGCCTGTACGCGCACAACATCCAACTCGGGATTGTAATAATAGCTTCCCCAGCTGTTGGCATCTTTTGACAGGATCCAGGTCCAGCTACCTTCTTTTGCCGTCAGCAGGAATAATCCATACGTGCCGGCTTTCACATCCTGACCACCAATTTTCACATTGTGTGAAAATGAAATGGTGGTATTTTCGTTGGCTCCGGCACGCCAGGGTGCTGCTTTTGATGTTCCATAACCCTGATCAATCAATCCGTAATGCACCACACTGCCCCATATCTTTCCTTTGCGGTCTTCACCGTTTGGACCGTGGACATCGGGACTGCTGTAGTTAATGGTAACTTTTGCCAGGCCAATCCATTGTGTTACTTGTGCCTTCTGGTTATCGCCACTGGGCGGTTGCGAAATTTGTGCTGTCGCCAAAACGGTGAACGACAACATCGTCATGAGTACGTGTATTTTTTTCATCATACAGAATTTGGGTTTAATTGTTTGCCACTAACTAAACGTAAATGCAAGAAGAATGATGTCACCCAATATTCGGTATTTTATATTTTCCTCATGCGGTGTGTGGGTACGACCATGCGAAGCGAGTGCGGGATGATTTCAAAAGTAAAGAAATCGGCATGACCGCACGGCTCACCATCAATATGAAAGGATACAGGAGCAGGGGTTTGAATAGTACCTTTTTGAAACGAAAGACATTCATAATCTTTTCCGGTTTCCAGTTTTCCGGTGAACATCTGGTAGCCAAAGTGAAACCCGCGTTGGGCCGGCACTTTTTTGATGAGGGCTAATTGCAGCGTTTGATCCATGATGGATGCTTCCGGAGCTACCCACGCATTATTTCCATATTGCGATGCATTGGCAATGGCAATCATGAACGATTGCGTTGTTATGGAAGAAACTTGACCACCCTGTGCAGTTAATTGAATGGTAGCATCAAATTGTGGGTAGCGCATAAATTCGCGGATGACCAACTTGGTGTAACTCCAGAACCCGCGCTTCTTGCCTGCATTAAAAAGATTGGCAATGTGGCCGTCAAATCCTACGCCCGATACATTGAGCGATAAGTGGCCGTTCATGCTGAACGTGTCCATCGTTAGTACTGTTCCATTTAACACCTGAGTCAGGGCCGTTTGTATTTTCATGGAGATTCCCAGGTGACGTGCTAACCCGTTTCCCGATCCTTTCGGGATGATGCCCATCGGGGTGGAGGTGTGAAGCAGGCCTTGCGCAACTTCGTTCACGGTTCCATCGCCACCCACAGCAATTACACGATCATAATTTTTTGCAGCCCCCTCTTTCGCCAATACGGTTGCGTGGCCGGGACCGGTTGTGAATTGAACGGAATATTCAAGGTTATTCTTTTTGCAGGCGTCCGCAATTTTTCGGTCAATTTCTGATGCGTATCCGGTTCCTGATGTTTTATTGATAATGAACAATACGTTCTTAACTTCGCTCATAGCATTCAACGTTACTAAATTTTTTATCGATATGATAGCGTTTACTTCCCGTACGTTCAAGTTTAAGGCATGGGACAAAGAAGCCCGCCTGCTGATGAAGCTGAGCAGTATCGATTGCCTGAAAGGTGAACTTTTTAAGAAGAATCATTTCCTGTTGCAGTTTACCGGTCATCGCGATAAGCATGAAGAAGAGATTTATGAAATGGATATGGTGTTGCTCAGTTCAGAAAAATTTGTTGTTACCTGGGATGATGAGAGTAATGGATGGTGGTTAACGGAAGTAAAAACCGAAAAAAAATCGCAACGGTATACGAAAGAGATCGCTGAAAAATCGGTACGGTTGTGCAGCTACTTCGAATCGGAGCAGGGGAAATAGATGGCTTCTAATTACTTTTTATCCGCCAGTTTATTTTCAATGTATTTCACTGCGCTGCCAATGGTTGATAATTTCTCGGCATCGTCATCCGGTATTTTTATATCGAATGTTTGTTCAAAATCCATGACAATCTCAGCGTAGTCGAGAGAATCAATTCCTAAATCTTTTACCAGGCTGGCATCGGGTGTAATTTCAGATTCGGCAATGCCCAGCTTTTCAATTAGTATTTGGGCTACGCGTTTGGAAACATCTTGCATGGCGTGTAAAAAATTTTGTAAATGTATAAAATTTCAATGAAACAATGAGCAGCAGCCCCCGCTCAACCGGGAACTTTAACCGTTATGATGCAACGCAATTCCAGTGCATTATTGGGGTTTAAAAACGCATAAAAAATTCTGTCCCCTTACTAACCGTAGATTTTACGGTTAGCGATCCCTGGTGCTGCCGCATAAACTGGCGCGATAAACTCAGGCCAATTCCCGAACCGGTTTTTTTGGTGGTATAAAAGGGGATGAAAATTTTTTCGAGGGCTTCCGGATCAATGCCGGTACCGTTATCCCTTACCGAAATCACAGGCCTCATCTTATCGTTGTAATACCCCCTCAGTACAATGGATTTTTCTTCCTGTTCTTCAAATGCCTGAATTGCATTTTTTATAAGATTGATGAGCACTTGCTCGGTCATGGTTTTATCGGCCGTCAGGGTAAGGTCTTCCGGTTCAACGGAAATCTCCAGTTTGATATTTTTTTCGAGCAATTCCGTTTTGTTCAGCATCCTGATTTCCTCAAAAAGCGAACACACCAAAATGGTAACCGGCTTTGGCTTGGGAATGTGGGTGAGGCTTCTGAATTCTTTTACGAAATGAATCAGTCCTTCGCTGCGTTTGCTGATGGTTTGCAAGGAAAGGTGAATATCTTCCAGTTGTTCTTTTTGTAACGGTTTATCCTTTTCATCGCGTAAGTGAATTTTCAGTTCGTCATCAATGGTTCCTGCCAGCGAGGAAATGGGCGTAACGGAATTCATAATTTCATGGGTGAGCACACGCACCAGGTTTTGCCATGCCTCCATTTCTTTTTCTTCCAGTTCGCTTTGAATGTTTTGCAGGGATATGAGTTTCAGGTTCTCGCCACGGAGGGTCAACTCAATAGCATAAACGGAAAGCTGAATAACCTCTTCACCCAGTTTAAGCCTGACTAACTCTCTTCCTCCGGTTCGCAAACGCATAAAAACATTCACCAGGGTTTCGCTCACCTCTTTTAAATCGTTTATTGTTTCAGCGCGGGTGATTTTAAGAATCTTTCGCGCAGCACTATTAAAAGTTTCGATCTTCCCGTTCTCTTCTTTGAAAGTGATCAGTCCGATCCCCACGTGCATGACAATGTTTTTGTAAAACAGGTAGTCGGAATCTTTTTCCTGACGGGAGTTTCGCAGCTTGGTAATGGCTTCATTCAGTTCCTTGTGCAGACGTTGAATGCCCGGATCCTGACTATCGGTTTTAAAGGAGGCTGACAGGTCGTCAAATTTAACTGCATCAAAAAAAGAGATGATGTCTTTGTTGGCATGATCAACTACTTCTACCAGTTGCCGGATTTGAAAAATGATCAATCCTAAAAAGACCAGGGCCAGAACGTAGTTGTTTTGGTTGAACAGGAAAAACCCAAACACAAAAATAGAACCAGCCAGGATGGCCACACGGGGAAAGACCGGAGATTTCCAGTTAAAGCCCATACTTTTCCATTCTGCGATAAAGAGAGGCGCGCGTTAGACCCAGTTCATCGGCAGCTTTTGAAATGTTTCCGCTGTATAAACTCAACGCCTTAACAATGGCCGCTTTTTCGACTTCATCCAGGTTGAGGGTCTCGGGCGAGGCACTGGACGATACCGGGCGACTAAAAAGAAAATCACTTTCCTGAAGAGAGGCCGAGTCGGTCATGATCACCGCGCGTTCAATGGAGTGCTGCAGTTCACGGATATTTCCGGGCCAGGGGTAACGCTTTAGTTTGTCGGTGGCTCCTGCTGAAATGGTGTTCACCGCTTTGTGATACTTGCGGGCATAATGATCCAGGTAGTGTTGTGCCAGAAGCGGAATATCTTCTACGCGGTCGCACAAAGGAGGCACACGAATTTCTACGGTGTTGATGCGGTAGAGTAAATCCTGACGGAAGGTTCCGTCTTTCACCATTTGATGCAGGGGCATATTGGTCGCGCAGATCAGACGGATATCTACCGGGATGGACTGGTTCGAGCCCACCCGCGTTACCTGCCGCGATTGTAATGCACTTAATAGCTTGCTCTGCAAACTCAAACTCAGGTTTCCTATTTCATCCAGGAACAACGTTCCGCCATTGGCTAATTCAAACCTGCCGGGCCTGTCTTCACGTGCATCGGTGAAGGCACCTTTCTTATGACCGAATAATTCGCTTTCGAAGAGTGTCTCCGTAATGGCGCCCATATCAACCGAAACAAAGCTGCCATCTTTGCGGAGCGAACGCTGGTGAATGGCGCGCGCAATCAATTCTTTTCCTGTTCCGTTTTCTCCTAAAATCAGCACGTTGGCATCGGTCCTGGCAACTTTTTCGACCAACCCAAAAACTTCCTTAATGGCTGGACTCTCGCCAATGATTTCACCGAAGGGTTTGCTGATTTGTTCCTCCAGCATTTCTTTGGCTTTTCTCAGTTTATCAACTTCGCTGTACGACTGACGAAGGCGAATGGCTGTTGATATGGTGGCAATCAGTTTTTCGTTTTGCCAGGGTTTCAGAACAAAATCAGTGGCGCCCTGCTTCAATGCTTTTACGGCCATCTCCACATCGCCAAAAGCGGTGATTAAGATTACTACCGCTTGTGGATCTTTCTCCAATATTTTCTCAAGCCAGTAAAAACCCTCTTTGCCACTGGTAATGTCTTTGCTGAAATTCATATCCAGCAAAATCACATCGTAGGTATCGTTATTGAGGAGGAACGGTATTTTGTTCGGGTTCTTCTCAATGATGACATGGTGATTCTGTTTTTTCAAAAGCATTTTGGCCGCCAACAACACATCCTCGTCATCATCGACCATTAAGATTTTACCACCTTCCGAATTCATAGTTTGGGTTTGGTTGTCCGCTTTCATGGAAAATTTTGTGCCAGACAGGTTTTTAGTGGAATCAGCTTAATTCATGGCGTTTACCTGTCCTTGAATGTACAAAACTGTTCATAAATGAACGGTTTTTGTGTTCGATTTTGCAAGATTGTTTGTAAGGGTTTACAGTACTAACCCCCGTAAATCATTCAATTGATATCCAAAATCTCGATTTTATTCCCGTATACCAGGAACTTACGCGTATCGGTGAGCAGCACATATTTACAGGCAGGATCAACCGGTATTTCCCTTGTCGAGCCGTCATACAGGTCGAAAAAAATAAGCTTACCTTCTTTTTTGTAGTACACTTCTTCACCAAGAAAGCCCAGGTAGTCGATTCCTGTAACCGCAATTTTTTTGATTTGCGTTCCCAGGTTGTTGAAAACCAGGATACCGGTATTTTTTTCGATCATGAAAAGAAAATTCTGATACTCGCGCAAAAAAATGAATGCAGGAGCTTGGGTAAATTGTTTTTGATCGATCCATGCCTCTGCTACAACGTTTGATTGAGCAGGATTAATGCGTTTGATACTCCAGTCTGAACGGTCAACCACCCATAGCTGGTGATCACCGGACGAACAGACCAACACCGGATCAATAGCATAGTGAGGCTCAATTTTATATTCCTGTCTTGTTCCTTCAGAATAAAATGAACACTGTTGGAGTTTCTGAACGTAAACGAAAGCCCGTGAACCATCGCGTGGATCAAACAGGGTAGGGGGCTCAGGAAAATTCTGATGATTAAGAAATTTCCCGTTCTGATCGAATTTAGTGAGTGAGTTGTTTTTCAGCAACACATATACATCTCCGGGCCTGTCAACATAAGCCGATTGAATGGAGTCGATTTCGATGCGACTGAGAAGATTTTGAGAGTAAGTGCAGAGGGAGGTTGTCAGCAGGCAAGCTGTCATCAACAGTACTCTCCTGTTAATCGTTGAATGTTTTAAGATAGACCTGGTTTCCGTCATACTCAGCATAAGTATTAAAATGCACCCATTCACCTAAATTAATATACCGGCTGTTTTCAGAAACTTTTAAATCGAGTGGAAGGTGCCGGTGCCCGAAAATATAGAAGTCGTGATGATTGGTTTTTTCCTGTTCCTTACAATAGGTTAGCAGAAATTCATTTGCTTCTCCCTGAAATTTTTCTTCCCGCTTAATGTTGCTGATCCTGCTTTTTCTTGACCAGTAGTGAGCAATGCCTATGCCAAGGTTTGGATGAAGGCGCGCAAACAACCACTGGCAGATGCTGCTGTTAAAAAATTTTTTAAGGATTTTGTACGAGGCATCACCCGGGCCCAGGCCATCGCCATGGCCGATCATGAGCAGTTGATGATTGATTTCCAGTTGAATGGGTTCGCGATAAATGGGAATGTTGATCTCTTTTGTAAAGTAATCGAACATCCACATATCGTGATTGCCGGTGAAGAACGTGACTGGTATACCGGCATCGGTCAACTCGGCTAATTTACCCTGCAGCCGGATAAACCCTTTTGGGATGGCATGTTTGTACTCGAACCAGAAATCAAAAATATCGCCCATCAGGTAAATGCTGTGGGCCTCGTGTTTTACAGTGTCTAACCACCGAACAATTTTCTTTTCGCGTTCCAGGCTTTGTTTAGGATCGGGCACGCCCAGGTGAAAATCTGAAGCGAAGAATATTTTTTTGCCGGATGGGAGGGATATGGTCATGAACCTTACTGTCAGGTTGAGCCTGTTGAAACCTAAAAATAAAAAATCAGGTACTGTAGTCCATACCTGATTTTGAAATTGTTTTGTTCGGATATCACTTAATTTCCGAAGCCGGTGTTTCAGTTTTTGATTCGGTTGTTGGCTGACCGTTTTCCTGAGTTTTGGCAGGCTCCTCCGGTTTACCATTTGTAAACTGCTGGTAGGTAGTAGGCTTTTCAAACGGCCGTTTTCCAATTAATCGCTCCAGATCTGACTGGAACAGGATTTCTTTTTCCAGTAACTCCTTCGCGATTACTTCCAGGTGTTCGCGGTGCTTCATCAGCAGGCTTTTGGTACGATTGTATGCCTCATCTACAATTTCTTTTACCTGCTGGTCAATCCGTTGAGCAGTGGCATCTGAATAAGGTTTATTAAAAGTATAATCAGATTGTTTTGAATCATAGAAGGAGATGTTTCCGATCTCTTTATTCATGCCATACACGGTAACCATGCTGTACGCCATTTTGGTAATGCGCTCCAGGTCACTTAATGCACCGGTAGAAATTTTTCCAAACACAATGTCCTCGGCAACGCGACCACCAAACGCCATGCACATTTCGTCCATGAGTTGTTCGGTCTGATACAGAAACTGTTCTTTCGGAAGGTACTGAGCATAACCTAATGCGGCCACACCGCGGGGTACAATACTCACCTTTACCAAGGGATCGGCATGTTCTAAAAACCAACCT
Source organism: Cyclobacteriaceae bacterium (assembly GCA_049306095.1). Taxonomy (GTDB): domain Bacteria; phylum Bacteroidota; class Bacteroidia; order Cytophagales; family Cyclobacteriaceae; genus UBA2336. The sequence continues at coordinate 48,912 of JBAQPU010000023.1, read as the reverse complement.
GCAACCGCATGGCCTGCTTCGTGGTACGCAACAATTCTCTTTTCTTCAGGAGAGATAATTTTTGTTTTCTTTTCAAGACCACCGATAACACGATCAATGGCATCCTGAAAGTCGATCATCTCTACTGTTTTCTTATCCTTACGGGCTGCTATCAGGGCAGCTTCGTTACACACGTTGGCAATTTCGGCTCCGGCAAATCCGGGGGTTTGGGCCGCCAGCTTTTTAGTATCCACTGCCGGATCAAGCTTGATGGGCTTCAAATGAACACGGAAGATGGCTTCGCGGCCAACAATATCGGGTTTGTCAATGCTGATCTGCCGATCAAAACGACCCGGGCGTAACAAGGCGGAGTCAAGCACATCGGGGCGGTTGGTGGCTGCCAGAATAATTACTCCGGAGTCGGTAGCAAATCCATCCATCTCAACCAGCAACGAGTTCAATGTATTTTCACGTTCGTCATTGGCACCGGGCATCTGTCCACGACCCCGCGAACGACCGATGGCATCAATCTCATCAATGAATACGATACAGGGCGCTTTTTCTTTTGCCTGTTTAAACAGGTCGCGTACGCGTGCGGCACCCACACCCACAAACATTTCTACGAAATCTGAACCGGAAAGGGAGAAGAACGGAACGCCCGCTTCACCGGCAACGGCTTTTGCCAACAAGGTTTTACCGGTACCCGGAGGGCCCACCAGCAGCGCGCCTTTCGGAATTTTTCCACCAAGTTTGGTAAACTTAGAAGGGGTTTTTAAGAACTCAACAATCTCCTGTACTTCGGCTTTTGCTTCATCCAGGCCGGCCACATCCGCAAAGGTGATTTTAACTTTGTTGTCGGCATCAAACAACGCAGCTTTTGATTTACCAATGTTGAAAATTTGTCCGCCAGGGCCACCGCCCCCGGTCATCCTGCGCATCAGCATCCAGAAACCAAACAATAATAAAATCAGAAAGCCCCATTGAATAAACACGCTGAAATAATCTACCCGTGTTTCCGATACTAAGGATGGCTTCCCTGAAATTTTAAGATCGCTGTACCAGTTATCGAAGTTATCGACTGAGTTAATCTTATGTTTATAGTGCGGACCTGAACTGTTTGCGCCAAATCCTTCTTCGATATCGCTGTATTTTGCATTTTTCAGTGCATCCTCTGTAAGCGTGACTTCCACAATCTTTTGCTCTTGTATGAGCGCGATTTTCTTCACGTCACCACTGCGCAACATATTTTCAAGGGCATCCTGACTGATTTCTTTTAAGTTGTTGGCGGAGTTCATCCACACCACGCCCAGGATAACCATCACCGTTACCATAATCACCCACACCTGGTAGTTGCCTTTTGGTGCACCTGGTTGATTTTTTTTAGTTTCTTTATTTTCTGCCATTTCTCTAAATCAAAGTTGAATCAATAACGTGTTTTGGCCCTTTTAGTTCTTGCCGTCCTCAATTTCAGTCATTTCTGCATCGCCCCATAGTTTCTCCAGGGCAAAGAACTCTCTGCGGTCTTTCCGGAAAATATGCGCCACCACATCAAAGTAGTCGAGAAGCATCCATTCTTTATTGTTTTTTCCTTCAATGTGCCACGGATTTTCTTTCACAGCTTTGAACACTTCCGCATCTACCGATTCGGCAATGGCGTCTAACTGTTTATCAGAACCCCCGGAACAAACAACGAAGAAGTCGGCAACGGCATTTTTAACTTTCCTGAGGTCCATCACCAGAATATCGGCTGCTTTCTTTTCCTGCATTCCCTTCACAATGGCGTCACAAAGCTTTTCGGACCCCTTTCTTTTTTTCGCCATTAAGTAATAATCGGTTTACTTGCAAAACTAAAGAATAATCTTGTATAAAATCCCTGCCAAAACGCTTTTCATGGGCCATTCACTGGTTTTTATGCCAGAATGTCACTCCACTAATGTTGAGGCTTCCGGTATGATTGAATCGCATGGAACCGTTGCCGAGGGCACGGTTATCATCACCAATCGTCAAACGGCAGGTCGCGGTCAGCGCGGAAACAGTTGGTTCAGCGAGCCGGAAAAAAACCTGACCTTCTCTATTATTATTAAACCATCGTTTCTGAGTGTAAAAGATCAGTTTTACCTGAACAAAGTCTTTTCGCTTGGATTGTATGATTTTTTAAGCCAGACTTTATCGCAAAAAGTAAGGATTAAGTGGCCGAATGATGTGATGGTGGATGGAAAAAAGGTATGCGGCATCTTGATTGAGAACCACCTTCAGGGACAATCTATTTTGTACAGTATTGTTGGAATTGGCCTAAATGTTAATCAGCAACAGTTTTCAATTTCCACTGCTACCTCCATGTCCGCCCTGCTTCATCAGGAATTGATTTTGGAAAATGTGTTGGCCGATCTTCTTGAAAGCCTTGAGAAACGATATTTACAACTCCGTTCAGGAGATCGTGATCACGTGGATCGTGCCTATCGTGACTCGTTGTATTGGATTGGTGAAAAGCACCTATTTAAGAAAGGCAATGAGCTGGTGGAGGGGGTGATTTCAGGTGTGGATGATAGCGGCAAGCTGAAGATTAACGTTGATGGAACCACGGAGTATTTCGATCTCAAACAAATTCAGTTTTTGGAATAGCCAGACTTCGTTACATTTGAAGAATTAGCAATCTTCATGGTACGTGTACAAGACCTTCGTTACTCCTATCAATCCAACCACACATTATCATTTCCGTCATTCACGTTAAAACGGGGCGAACATTGTTTATTGTTGGGCGAATCGGGCAGCGGAAAAACCACATTGCTTCATTTGCTTGGGGGGCTGTTAAGAGGATACACGGGAAGCATACAGGTGAATGACACAGAACTAAGTGTGTTGTCGGAAAGTAAGCTGGATACCTTTCGTGGAAAAAACATGGGGTTTATTTTTCAAAAGAATCATCTGATCAGCGCATTAACCGTTGAGAAGAATGTTTGCATGGCTCCGTTTTTAGCGGGTATTCCGATTGATCCAAAAAAGACCGGACATGTTTTAGCGGAACTCGGTCTGACAGGGAAAGAAAAAACCTCAGTCACTAAAATCAGTCAGGGGCAGGCACAGCGTGTAGCGATTGCCAGAGCAGTCATACATAACCCGCATGTTATTTTAGCGGATGAACCCACCTCGGCCCTTGACGATCAGAATTGCGATCGGGTGATCAAGCTGCTTCTTGAGCTTGCCTCCAAACACAACTCAACATTGCTGGTGGCCACCCACGATCAACGCCTGAAAGATAAAATCAGTAAACATATTTTGTTGACATGAACAGTTTGTTTCTTGTTTGGAGTTACCTGAAATCGAAGCCCCTGAATACGGTATTGAATATTGTGTTATTGGCACTGGGCATTGCCGTCATTACCGTATTGCTCCTTTTTAATAAACAACTGGAAGAAAAGATTACATCAAACGCTAAAGGAATTGATTTAGTTGTTGGCGCCAAAGGAAGCCCGATGCAACTTATTTTATGCAACATCTTTCATATTGATTTTCCTACCGGAAACATCAACTTGAAAGAAGCGGAGCGGATCGCCCGCAACCGGTTGGTTAAAAAAGCTATTCCGCTTGCCCTGGGCGACAGCTATGGTGAGTTTCGCATTATCGGTACTACAAAAGAGTATGCCGAATTGTATAAAGTCGAACTCGCGCAGGGTGATTGGTGGAAAAAGGAAATGGAAGTGACCCTCGGAGCCAATGTGGCCGGGCAATTGAAGCTTTCTATTGGTGATTCGTTTGAAAGTACGCATGGACTAACACAGGGCGGTCACGCGCATGAAGAACAAAAGTTTGTGGTGAAGGGAATTTTAAAACATTCGAATACGATTCTTGATAACCTCATCCTGACCAGTGTGGAGAGCATCTGGCATGTACATGATACGCATGCAGAAGAGGATAGTGTTTCGAATGAAGCACCCATTTCCTTTGTACCGTCCAACCTTATTCCTTCTCACCCGGCTGGCGACTCCACAAAAGAAGTTACTTCGTTACTCTTGCAATACCGCTCACCCATGGCTGCTATTCAGTTGCCGCGTATGGTTAACGGCCAAAGCAGTATGCAGGCCGCATCACCCGCTTTTGAAACTGCGCGGTTGTTCTCCATTCTGGGCATTGGCGTAGATATCCTCCTGGGATTTGCGTATGTGCTGGTGTTTATTTCATCGCTTAGTATTTTTATTGCACTCTATAATTCATTAAAAGAGAGGCGGTACGACCTGGCCATCATGCGCTCGATGGGGGCTTCACGGAGTAAATTGTTTTTAACGGTACTGCTGGAAGGGAGTACGTTTACTTTTTTAGGCAGCATTGTCGGGCTAATACTGGCGCACGCAATTGTTGTAGTCATGGCATCCCTTGTTACGGAGGCCGGTAAAACCGGGATAAGCGGTATTGTATTTTATACCGAAGAGTGGATAATTTTGGCGGCAAGCTTGTTGCTTGGAATTGTCTGTGCTTTTATTCCTGCGGTGCAGGCGTACCGGACGGATATTTCAAAAGTGCTGGCAGGAAATTAATATTGAATGTGTATGAGAAAATTATTGGTCCCCCTTTTTTGCCTTTTTAGTATGGCGGTTTTTAGTCAGGCAAAAACAGATATGTGGAATGAATTTGCCAAGACTAAGTTTGAACCTAAATATTACGAGAAACTTGGCGAGTATATTTTTTACCCGAGCTTTAGCACCGAGCTAAAAGCATTGGTCGGAAAAGAAATTACGCTGGAAGGCTTTTATGTTCCGTATGCACCGGAAGATGGTAATTACATCATCCTCTCCAAGTATCCGAACAATCAATGTTTCTTTTGTGGTGTTGGAGGTCCTGAATCCGTTACGGAAGTTTTTCTAAAGGATACTTCCCTTAAATTTCATGTCGATGACGTGGTTACGGTGAAAGGAAAATTGAAGCTGAATACAGACGATATCGATCACATGAATTTTATCATTACGGATGCTGTTATTGTGAAAAAATAAAGAGTATTTTCATTTTTTGATAGTCCGTAAACATACCCAATGATTGAACAACAAATAGGTCTTGAGCTGTCAAACCGCTTGGATGTTTCTCGTTTAAGGACAGACTATCGTATTTCATTTTTTGGAGGAATGATTTTCTGAGCAACTATGCGATTATTTTTGATATTAATTTTTCTATGGAGTACACTTCCGCTCGCAGCCCAGTTTAAAAATATTTTGTTAGACCCGGGAACGGCCGATAGCAAACCGGTTGATCCAGGCATTGCCATCAATCCCGACAATCCAAAAAATTTAGTTGCAGTTTCAGCGTTGAATAATGTGTACTTTTCCGCCAACAGCGGACTATCTTGGAAGAAATCAGTCATTCAGTCTTCTTTTGGAATAGGCGGGCATCCGTTGCTTTCATCTGACTTTAAAGGAAACCTGTATTTTTTTCATTTGCCAGACAAAGACCATGATCAAAGCCAAATTGTTGTTCAGGAATCGGGTGATGGAGGAGAAACCTGGACGGATGGAGTAACGATAGAAGGCCTGGGCGCCACAAAAGATAAACGATACCCTCGCGCAAGGGTAGACAGAAAAGGAAACTGGTATGCCACGTGGACACAATTCGACCGGTATGGCAGCAACGATCCGGGGTGTCAATCCGTCATTCTGTTAAGCACTTCTTCGAATGGAAAGAAATGGTCGAAACCTATTCAGGTATCGCAAACGCCAGGCGATTGCAACAACATAAAAAATTCGGCCATTGGCGCCTCGCCTGCAGTAACGGCCGATGGTGCCAGAATTTTCATTGCATGGGCGAACCAGGAGAAAATATTTTTCGATCGGTCCTTCGATGGAGGAAAGATGTGGCTATCAACCGATTTGCCGATTGCCGAACAACCCGGTGGCCCGATTTTTAATATTCCTGGCTTGAAGGCAGCCAACGGAATGCCGTTACTGTTGTGCGATAATACCAAGAAAGGAAACCTGAGTGGTGCGTTGTATATCGTTTGGGCCGATCAGCGCAATGGTGAACATGACACCAACATTTGGTTTACACGCTCCACCAGTTATGGCGACAACTGGACGATGCCCGGCAGGGTAAATAATGACGGCCCCGGCAAACATCAGTTCTTACCTTCGATGGCAATCGACCCTACAACGGGATACATCTACATCGTGTATTATGACAGGAGAGCGTATGACGATTTGCGCACCGATGTATACCTGGCCTATTCGACAGATGCCGGTGCTACCTTTAAAAATGTAAAAATCAGTGAGACTCCTTTTACTCCATCCGATGAAATATCCTTTGGCGATTACATCAGTATTTCGGCCGATCACGGAATAATCACTCCCATTTGGACGCGCATGGATAACGGCCAAACCAGCATCTGGACAGCCGTGATTAAAATGGAGGATTTAGAGAAGGTAAAATGATTATTCTTTGAGTTTAATTCAGGGATCAAATTTTTGACCATCTTTACAAGAGCCTCTAAACCCTGGTTTTTGAGTTTGATCCTGAATTTTCTTAAAGCACCAGACCATCTCCCGGTTGACAAACGGCAGTACATTTTTGTCTGCAATGTTTTATCCATTCTATTTTCGGTGTTAGCTTTTGGACTTGATATTGCCCTCTACCTGATTTTTGGATGGGGCCCCACCCTGAATTTAATTCTGCTATTTGGCTTTTTATTTTTTGGAATTATCCTGCTCAATAAAACAGGTTTCAATAATGCAGGTCGATTGCTATTCTGTTTAGTTCCGGTTGTCGTAACAATGGTAATCACCATATATGGAAAAATTCTTCAACCATTGCAATCGTATATCATCTACTTCGATAGCCGTTTTATTCTGCTGGTAACAGCCATTTTACCTGCTATAGTTTTTGAGCTGAAAGAGAAGGTTAAAATAGCCGCTTGCATACTGGTGTCGTTCCTGGCGCTGGTACTTTTTGATCCGATTCACAATGCCTTGGGTGTTGGGTATTATCAAAGCGGACATACCGTTCGTTCCTATTACTATATTAATTACATCACGTTTATCGCATTTGTAGGCTTACTGTCGGGCATATTTGTTTTGAAATGGCGCGATCAGAATGCCTCCAATCGATTGAGATTAATGATTAAAAGTAAGCACCAGTTAAATAGCGAGTTGGTAAACCGCAATCACGAACTTCAGTCGCTTACCCAAGAGATGGAAGCACATCATGAAGAAATGCTTCAGCAACAGGAAGAATTGCAGACCAGCCATGAAATGCTCGCCAGCGCGAATAAGGTCATTGGGGAACAACAAGAAAAGCTTCAGGTATATAACCACGAATTAGAAAGTCTGGTGAAGCAGAAGAGTGCCGACCTGATTCATACCAATGAAGAACTCATTAAGTCGAACAATGAGTTGCGGCAGTTTTCATTTACCGTTTCGCATAATTTACGTGGGCCTGTTGCGCGGTTGTTAGGACTGACCAACCTGGTCAAATACTCTACGAATGAGGATGAAATCAATAAACTAACACAATTCATCCATCAATCTGCCAGAGAGTTGGATTCTATTTTAAAAGATCTGTCGCGAATCATTGACATCCGGAATGAGCTTTACCGGGTTCGTGAAAAAATTGTAGTGGCAGAAGAGTGGGAAAAAACGCTTACGCTGGTTGGTGAGCGCCTGGACCGGACTGCAGTTATTGTAAATTTTGAACGAGCACCTTATATTTTTGGTATACGACCGATGGTTCAGAGTATTTTATATAACCTGTTGAGTAATGCCATCAAGTATCGCTCTCCTGAAAGAATGCACAAAATTGATGTAAGAACTTTTTCGGATATACCCGGTCAAATCATTTTTGAAATAGAAGACAATGGCTTGGGAATCGATCTTGTCTCACAGCGCGAGAATCTTTTTAAACTTTACAAGCGATTCCACCATCATGTGGCCGGTAAGGGAATGGGGTTGTACCTGGTTAAGTCGCAATTGGAAATTATGCATGGTCGTATTGAGGTGGAGAGTGAACCAGATAAGGGTACGAAGTTCAGGCTATTTTTCCCGATACCCGAGGATGTTAACCGCCAGGTGTTTTTCGAGAACGAATCAGCACAACTCTATTATGATGCGCATATTAATAATACCGTTATCATTTGGAAACGAAATGTTACCAGTGATGAGTACCACAAAGTGCTTGAAGTAGTGCTTCAAACTATCCGAACTTACAATACCCCCGGATGGATTGCAGATTTGAGAGAGCAGGGTGTGATTAGCCCGGATGATCAGAAATGGTTTATCTCGAATGTACTTAAAAGTGCAATCGATAATGGGTTAAAACGAATTGCAGCCGTTGGATTTGCCGACCCTATTCGGGCAGATTACTATAGACGCATGATTGCTGTATCCGGTGATATGGGGGTTGAGTTAAGGGTATTTAATTCCATCGAATCAGCGGTATTCTGGATGAAAGAATTTGTCTGATCCATCAGGCATTTTCCAACTTGACTTCCGATGCAATATTTTCAAACGCTTCTATAAAGGAGGTGGTAGGCTGCGCTCCTGAAATTCCGTACTTGTTATTCACGATGTAAAACGGAACTCCGGTAATACCTAACTTCTGAAGTTCGTGTTCAGCTTTTGCCACGCTGGCTAAACCCTCATCGGTAGACAGTAGCTTCTCCACAGTTGATTGCGTTAAGCCCGCATGTACCGCAATTTGCAGCAGGTTCTCTTTTTTAGAAAGATCGACACCATCAACAAAATAAGCCTTCATGAAAGCCTCTTTCACGGCCGGTTGTTTCCCTTCCTGTAAGGCAAACTGAATGATGGAATGTGCCGGGCGCGTGTTGGGTGTTACTTTTTGTTTCTCAAAGTCAAAGTGCAACCCCTCATCGGATGCCACCCGGGTAACATGATCGGTGATTTGCCGGTACCGTTCTGTTCCGCCAAATTTTTTTGAGAGATGTTCTTTTTGATCGACTCCGGTAAGGGGTAGTTGCGGGTTTAGTTCAAAAGGATGGTACTGCAGTTCGAACTCGTACCGGTCTTTTAATGCGTCAATGGCTTTCTCGATTCTGCGTTTACCGATGTAACACCACGGGCACACCACATCCGATACAATATCAACTTTAATTTTAGGTTTAGACATGGCTTAAATTTTATGCAAAACAAGGGGGTGAAGGGATTGGTTCATCGTTGATGTTTTTTAAACCCTTTGTGGTATCTTTGTGCGTTCAAAGCTGAAAATCATACTAATATGTCAACTAAGACCGTAGATTCAACACTCAAATTCAAGGTAAAAGATCTTTCACTGGCAGCCTGGGGACGTAAAGAAATTACGTTGGCAGAAGCCGAAATGCCGGGGTTAATGGCTATCCGGGAGGAATATGGTTCCAAAAAACCATTAAGCGGGGCGCGTATTGCCGGGTGCCTTCACATGACTATTCAAACGGCTGTATTGATTGAAACACTGATTGAACTGGGTGCCGAAGTAAGCTGGTCATCGTGCAATATTTTTTCAACACAAGATCACGCTGCTGCTGCCATTGCTGCGGCCGGAATTCCGGTATATGCCTGGAAGGGAATGAACGAAAAGGAGTTTGACTGGTGTATAGAACAAACGTTGTTTGCTTTTAAAGAGGGCAAACCGTTGAATATGATTTTAGATGATGGTGGCGACCTGACCAACATGGTGTTAGATCGTTACCCGGAACTGGTGCAGGGTATTCGTGGTATTTCTGAGGAAACCACCACCGGTGTTCATCGCCTGGTCGAGCGCCAGCATAATGGCAAATTGCCATTGCCCGCCATTAACATTAACGACTCCGTTACGAAATCGAAGTTTGACAATAAGTACGGCTGTAAAGAATCATTGGTAGATGCCATCCGCAGGGCTACCGATGTGATGCTGGCCGGAAAAGTAGCCGTGGTTGCCGGATATGGTGATGTGGGAAAAGGATCTGCTGCTTCCTTGCGAGGTGCAGGTGCCCGCGTGATTGTAACAGAGATTGACCCGATTTGCGCCCTTCAGGCAGCAATGGATGGTTTTGCCGTGAAGAAAATGGATGAGGCAGTAAAAGATGCTGATATTGTGGTGACGGCCACCGGTAATTTTGGAATTGTATTAGGCCGCCATTTCGAATCGATGAAAGATAAAACCATCGTATGTAACATTGGCCACTTCGATAACGAGATTGATGTGGCATGGCTGAACAAGAATGCATCGAAGGATGAAATCAAACCTCAGGTTGATTTGTACACCCTGAAGAATGGACGTCAGGTAATTTTGTTGGCCGAAGGCCGTTTGGTAAACCTGGGTTGTGCTACGGGTCACCCTTCTTTTGTGATGTCGAATTCATTTACCAATCAAACGCTGGCGCAGTTAGAGCTTTGGACTAATACTGATAAATATGAGAACAAAGTGTATATGCTGCCTAAGCACCTGGACGAGAAAGTAGCCAGTTTACACCTGAAGAAAATTGGTGTTGAACTTGAAACGCTTTCTGCCGAACAGGCGAAATACATTGGTGTTGAAGTGAAAGGACCCTTTAAGCCTGACTACTACCGCTATTAATTGTATACTTTAAGATAAGCCCTGAAGAAGTTCAGGGCTTTTTATTTTTACTGACCCATGAAATCTGCTGCTAGCATTGTATTGGTTGCCCTTGTTTTAACTGCCTTTACCAAGTCGGTTAAACAGGAAGAGGTAGAATTAGTGTGCACCAAACGCCACAGTACCTCCAACACCTGCCATTATAATTTCAAGATTAATGGCATCAACTACCGGTTTATGGATGTTGGATGCAAAGGGAAGAAGGATGAAATCATAAAAAAGGCAAAGGAGGGAAAACTTGGTTTGGCCAAAGAATGGAAAATACCTTGCCCCGAGCCCAAGGAAAAAAAGAATTAACGACAAGTATTCTGTTGCTGTGTCAGCACTCAGGCTGACATTCGTCTCCGTTCAAACCAGGGCTTTAAAATGGTACGATCCAGTACGATGAAAGCTAAGGCCAGGTTTAGCATTATAATGATATTCATCATGAGTTTGCCATTGAAGTTAAAAGTGGGCAACGGTTTTTGAATATACTTGCTCGATATAGTTTGATTCAGGTCAATGCTGGCCGTTCCGTCAAATACCCCGCTTGCCACCAACACAGAGCCTATACCAACTGCAACCAGTACGCCAACTAACAGAAGAACTCCATTTCGCAACGTCAAGCTTTTGCCAGGATATTGTTCAAGCCTGCTCATTACCTTCTGTGTGAAATTCTTAGAAGGCTGTTCAACTTTCACCAGCCGGAGTTGCGCGTCAATCTTGCGTAACTCTTCCAGCCTGAAACGCAGGCCTGGCGATGTTTGAAGGAGTTGCTCAAGGGCTTCCTTCTCAACACCTGTGAGAGCTCCGTCCAGGTATTCAAATAATTTTTCGTCTTGTGCGTGCGATACGTTCATACCTATAAAGTTAGTGCTTCTTTTTGAAGAAGTAATTTCAATTCATCGGCCAGTCGCTGGCGAGCCCGGTGTACCCGCACCTTCACCGTATTGGTCTGCATACCGGTGATATCGGCTATTTCTTCCAGCGAAAACTCCTGTAAATAAAATAAGTTCAATGCCAGGCGGTCAGCTTCATTCAGCTTGTCCATGGCTTGCGTTATGTATTTTTTTTTATCCGATCGTTCCAGGGCGTCTTCTCCCGGGTCGTACTCAACAATGGTGTTTTCAATGCTTTGGTAGGATGCTTTCCGCTTTCTTTTATAACTGATGGCGGTATTGAAAGCGATCCGGTAAAGCCAGGTCGAGAATTTCGACTCGCGGTTAAAACCTTTCAGACTATTGAAGGCTTTAATAAAAGCATCCTGCGCGACCTCTTCAGCCTCGGGCCTGTTTTCAAGAATCTTCAGGGCGATGGTGTACGTATAGCTTTTATAGCGGTTTACCAATTCCGCATACAATTGCTGATCGCCCGCCAGAATCCTGTCAATTAACACATTTTCATCCGTCATGACACCGCTTTGACGCAATCTCCCGCAGGGAAGTTACAGGATCAAAATTCCAAATTCCAAAAGCCAAATCACAATTTTTCTCAAGAACCATGCGTGGAATTTGAGATTTGGTCATTGGATTTTACTCCACCTGTAACCCGTTCGAAAATACCAGCGTCAAAGGGGCAGATTTCACTTAAATTAATGTTTTATGAATGATCTTACAGAAGTTCTTGGCGTTATGATACCCATCGTAGCCATTGTCGGTTTTTTTTATATGATTATTTACGTGCGCAGATTTGAGAATGCTGAGCGCATGGCCATGATTGAAAAAGGCGTTGACCCTACTTTGTTTACGAAGAAACAACGAGCTAATACTTCGTGGCCGTTGCGTGCATCACTGCTTTTTATTGGAGCAGGAATCGGTTTATTAATTGCCTATTTTCTTGATCGCGCCTACAATATGGAAGAGGTAGCCTACTTCTCAATGTTGTTTGTGTTTGGAGGGTTAGGCTTGGGTGCAGCCTACCTGGTGGAGGAAAAGAAGATAAAAGAAGAAAAAGGGCAATAAACGTTTCTGTTTTAGTAAAAAAGTCCACAGGTGTTGTGGACTTTTCTTTTTAGCCAAAAATCCATTTCACCAGGGTTAGCGATGCTACCCAAATGATGACGATGGAGGTAATGTTGAGTAAGAACCCTGCCCGAATCATGTCTCTCATTCGAATGTAGCCACTTGAAAACACAATGGCATTGGGTGGTGTGGCAATTGGAAACATAAACCCGATGCTGGCACTCAGCGTTACGGGCAACGCCAGCAGCACAGGATTGATGTTCAGACCTTGTGCGATCCCAAAAATTACAGGAACAAAAATATTGACCAGCGCTACATTGCTCATCAACTCAGAAAGAGCAACGCTGATCACAATCAAGGCAAGGATGAACCAACTGCTGTAATGGGTTTGGGTTACGATCCAGTTTCCGATAAACTGGATCGTACCGGTTTTATTCAACCCTTCGGCCAGGCAAAGCCCGCCTCCAAAAAGGAGCAAGATTCCCCAGGCTATGTTTTTTGTGTCTTCCCAATGAAGAAGAAAGGTAAGTTTCTTCCAGTCGGTGGGTATGATAAACATCAGTAAGCCTCCGGTCATCGCAATGTTGGTGTCGTTGAGGATGGCAACCCCTATCCAGTAATTAACAGCCTCCTGAAAAATCCAGAAGAAAGAAGTAATTGAAAAAATGACCAGCACCATTTTTTCTTCCTTCCGGAGTGGGCCAAGTTCTTCCAATTTTTTCCTGATCAATTCATCCGAACCGCTGATTTTTTTCAGGTTGTTGGGGAAAAGTACGCGCGTTACAATCAGGTAATTGCAAACGAGCAATACCAGTGTAACCGGAACGCCCATAAGCATCCATTCTCCAAAGGAAATTTTCTGACTATTTAACGAATGAAGAAGTCCTATAAAAACCACATTAGGCGGTGTTCCAATGATGGTGGCCAACCCGCCAAGTGTAGCGGCATAGCCCACCGCCAGCATTAAACTAAGCGCGAAATTACGTTCAGGTGTGCGTGGCCCATCTTTAATTTCAGCTTGATCCGGAATGATCAGCTTTATTACCGAAATCGCCATGGGCAACATCATCATAGTCGTAGCCGTATTGCTGATCCACATGCTGATGAAGGCCGTGGCCATCATAAACCCCAGGATGATACCGTTACCCGAGGTGCCGGTTAGTCGAATCAACGTTAACGAGATGCGCTCATGCAGCCGGTGTTTTTCAAGAGCCAACGCCAGGAAGAACCCACCCATAAAAAGAAAGATGATGGGGTTAGCATACGGCATGGCCGATTGAGTTATGGGCATGATGCCCAACAAGGGGAACAGTACAAGAGGGAGGAGGGCGGTAACCGGAAAGGGAGCAGCTTCCGTTACCCACCAGCACACCATCCAGGCGGCAAGCGCCAGAACTTTATACGCGTTGGGCGAAATAAAAGTAGCAGGAACAAGGAGGTAGATCAGAAGAAACAGAAGAGGGCCAAGAAGAATACCAATTCGTTTAGAGAGCATGAGAATCAATTAAAAAGCAATATCGTGTTTGCTATAGATCAATACTACGCAAGAATCCGCCTGGCGTCTCTTGACGGAAGCTTAAAGTCGACTTGCCTGCAGGCGACCAGACGGCAGAACGCTGCAAAAACAAAAGCCCTGAAACTAATCAAGGCCTGGTATTCGTATATTCTATCAATACAACTGCCTTAGTTACCTTTTGGGTTGGCAGGTTTTACAACGATTACGCGTCCGTCCAATTCTTTTTCATTCAAACCGGCAATGGCAGCATGTGCTTCATCATCGTTAGGCATTTCAACAAATCCGAAACCTTTTGACCGGCCCGTATCGCGGTCGGTAACCACTTTGGCTGAAGCCACCTGTCCGTAGGCACTGAAGGCACGTTCAAGATCTTCTTTACGTGTTTTGAAATTTAACTTGGCAACAAAAATATTCATGAGTGGAAAAGAATTTAGTAAAACAAGCTGAAATAGATTCCCTTTTTTTGACCCTTAACAAATATAATAAATATGCGAAATCCCTAAAAGCTATTCTTCCAGAGCCTTCACCCCGGGTAATACCTTTCCTTCAAAATATTCCAGTAATGCACCTCCGCCTGTGGAGACGTAGCTGACCTTGTCTTCTACCCCAAACTTGGCGACAGCGGCAGCGGAATCACCTCCCCCAATTAATGAAAAGGCACCTTTTGCGGTGGCGTTTACTACTGCCTCTGCTACGCTTTTTGTTCCGTTTTCAAATGCCGACATTTCAAACACGCCCATGGGGCCGTTCCATAAAATGGTTTTTGATTTTTCAATCACTCCGGCAAAAACCCTGCTGGCCTGGGGGCCAATATCCAATCCCATCCAACCATCTTTAATGGCATTGTTATTTGATATTGCGGTGTTGGCTGCATTATCAAATTTATCGGCTATTACTGAGTCAATCGGCAGGTGAAGCTCAACACCTTTTTCTTTTGCTTTTTTAATCAGGGTTTTGGCGAGGTTAAGTTTATCTTCTTCCACCAGCGATTTACCAATGTTTCCGCCCAGCGCTTTGAAGAACGTATAGGCCATGCCTCCACCGATGATCAGGTGGTTTACGGTATCCAGCATTTTTTCAATGATGAGGATTTTATCAGAAATTTTTGCCCCGCCCATAATGGCCGTGAACGGGCGTTCGGCATTTTCCAGTACTTTTTTAGCGTTGGCAAGTTCAGCTGCCATTACCAACCCTGCACATTTTTCCTGAAAGAATTGAGCGACAATGGTGGTAGAAGCGTGCGCACGGTGGGCGGTTCCAAAGGCATCGTTCACATACACATCGCCATGTTTCGAAAGTTTTTCGGCAAAGCCAACATCACCTTTTTCTTCCTGTTTGTAGAACCGAAGATTTTCCAGCAGCAGTATTTCACCCGGTCTTATGGCCGCTGAACGTTTGAAAGCTTCCTCACCGATACAATCGCCTCCAAATTGTACGGATCGCCCCAGTAATTCTGCCGTTTTTTTTACGGTGTGCTTCAGCGAAAATTTATCTTCAGGGCCTTCTTTGGGCCTGCCCAGGTGCGACATGAGGATGCAACTGCCGCCATCGCTGATTATTTTCTTTAGTGTAGGAATGGTTGACCGGATACGGTTATCGTCTGTAACGTTAAAGTTTTTATCGAGCGGAACATTGAAGTCGACACGAATAAGGGCACGTTTCCCCGAAAAGTTGAAATCGTTGATGGTTTTCATGCGGCTAAAGTATCAAATATTGAAATAAAATTTTTAAAGGGAGGGTCAATAAAACTGGAAGATTGAATAGAAATTTACCCCGTGCAGGATATCTGCACGGTTGCCCGGCAATTCCTGATTTTTCCAATATCCCTTTGTTCAAAGTAAAAAAATTATTGGAGCTAAATTCAATCAGGGTTGACGCAATTTCTTTTTTCTATAGTGACCGAATACAATTAAAATAATCACAAGGGCTACTGTTGATAAAGTCAACGCAATCAATTGCTTTTGTGGGTCTGAAGTTATCGTTAAAATTATATAAAGAATGACAAGTAGAACGCAGATTGTTCCTGCCCCAAGTATTAATGCAGTTTTTCTATTCTTCTTTAATGCGCTATTATTCATGTTCTCCACAGTCTCTTTTTGGATTTGCGAATACCTTGTCAGCCCCCATAACCCAAAGCCGATGTTAGCGGTTGTTTTTTATAGTCTCTCCGATATAGTTCATTGCTTTGTCATAGGTTTCTATTCCGTGTCCAACGTTATCAAAAACTTTAATGTCTTTTAATGTTTTGATATATTTTCTTGCATTGTCAATTGATTTTTGATATGGGAATAGCAAATCTTTATTACCTTCAAGAAGATAGGTGTCAACTTTAACGTCAGCCAACTGTTTGCCCATATAATACGGTTTCTGTGTATTGTCTTTGTAACGTTTTAGAGCAAATACTTCATATTCTATAATTAACGTTTCTGATTCTTGTGATAATTGATGATTGGGTTTTGAAAAAACTGCCTTGTCTAAAAATGTGAGAACATTTTTTTCTGTGGGTTTTATTATTGGTAATAGATTGAAGTAAAGATTGCTCCATTTCATTGAAAACGGCTGCAAGCATCCTGGGTTTAAAAGAAAGGCTGCCTTTAGTTTGTCGGGATTTGTAATTCCTAATTTCATACAAATCAAACCACCAAAAGATGCCCCTGCTACATAAACTTTTTCGATCTTCAGTTTCTCTAAAACTTCATTTGCCCAATGTCCGTAATCTAATGATTTAATGTCAGGCGTTGCCCCGTTACTAAAGTTGGGAAGTCCGTTTGTTTCAACCAGAAAAATTCCGAGTTTGAGATTTAGGTTATCAAGTCCTTTGTCAAAATCCCAGAACAAAGAAGTCGTTCTTGCTCCGGGGAATATCACTAATGTGTCTATGTTCTCTTTGGTGTTTATTCCCCAAACGTGAGTTTTGCCCAAAGCGGTGTCAATTTCAATTCGTTCATATTCTCTGCCGTTACTTCGCTCTAATTTTTTTTACCCAATTGTCAAAAAATAAAAAGTCCTGTTTTGCATTTTTAAAAAATGATTGTCGTTTTATCTTCATATTTTCTTTGTTGTATGGTTTGGTAAAATTAGGGCTAACGGTTTGCGGGCTTGTGCAGTAGCCGACTTCAAAGCGACTACCTGTCCCGAGTGATAAAGTTAAAAAAAGAACTGAAGTTTCCGGCTTGAAAAAAATGCAGGCAAAGCCCAACCTTAAAAAATAGTCAAGCCAAATGCACCAATCCGGTTATTGCACAAGCCCGTTGTTATAGCCAGTAGTGATGTCATTAAGTATTAATCTTTGCGATGTCATGGTGTCCTAAAGCTAAGTTGATACATCTTTCCCCTGTCTAACAGTTTCACAGCAACTTCATTCATTGTCTGGGGGACAAGGCTAACGGGAGCTACTGTTCGTGCTTTATCAATGTCTTCATCCTTGAAATACTTGCCAATAAAAGGCGTGTTGCGATATTGTTTTGCAATTCGTTCTTCTGTCTCGTCAATAATCACAATTTTTGTTCTTGGTTTAGCTACACGAATCATTTCTTCTATTGCTCGTTTCCTATCATTGAAAAAATTTATACCACCTACATGAAAAACGCTGTCGAAGGTTTGAGATTTAAAAGGCAGATACTCTGCATTACCTTGGAATAGTTCAATTTCTCTTTTCCATTTTTTCTTATTTCTCTGGCATTGTCGCAACATGCCTTGTGAAATGTCGAGTCCGAAATAAACTGCGTTATCTGGAAGAACTTTTATATTCCATCCGGTTCCGATTGAAGTTTCAAGCACTTTCCATTCAGGTTTAACCTCAACATCACTCATCCATTCACTGCGTAGTTTATTCAGGTCATAAAATATTCCATAAACAAATTCTGCCAAGTCATTGAGTCTGCTGATTTTATCGTAAAAAGATTGATATTTTTTATTCAAACCCGTTGTCTGTTCAAGGGAAAGAAAATTGGGAATATCATTATTAAATGGTATAATATTTCCGTTACTATCGGTCAAAGCGTTGTTGTCCTTAATGGAAAGTCCATCACCATTATATGGATTTAATAGGATATCAACTATTTCCTTTTTTACCATTGTTTCTGTCTTTACTATTGGCAATACCTTGAGCGGTTCGCCCTTCTTTTCTGTTAGTTGTTTTAGTTATTAACTGCATTGAAAAATTCTTTCAGTTTTTGCTGGTCAAGATTTCCGTCAGTCCGCACACTACTGCAAAGGTCAAGTCCAAAAGGCTTAACTGTTTCAATGGCTTGTCTTACATTGTCCTTGTTTAGTCCACCAGCAAGAAACAAAGGAATTGGAATTGATTTTCTGATTTCTCGGCTTAACTCCCAATTGTGTGTTCGTCCTGTTCCGCCTAATTCCTTAACCGATAAGTTTGGATTTCCGCTGTCCAATAAAATTGCATCAACGTAATTTGAAACTTCAATGGCTTCATTTACCGAACTGTCGTCAATGACGTGAATTACTTGCACTAATTTTACATTTGGCAACTCTTTACGAAGCAATTCATATTCTCGTTTTTCTAACTCGTCCACGATTTGAATTGTCGTGGTAAAAACTCGTTTATAATGAGAAATAATTTCCTGAGGTTTTGTCTTGCTTGTTAACAAAAACGTTGAAATCGGTGGTGGAACCGTCTTGGCGATTTGATAAATGAGTTCATCTCCAATTACACCTGGTCCGCTCGGCATATGTCCAACCAAACCCAATGCAGAAGCACCATGTTCAATGGCAATCCTTGCTTCGTCAATACTGCTTATACAACAAATTTTTACTCTTGGTCGTGTCATTCTGTGTCTGCTTACTGTGCCGTCATAGGGTGACCGCTAACGGTTTGGGTTTAAGGAGCTGCGGGAGTAGGAGTGTTTGTTAAATCCGCCAGCTGGATGACAAACGCGACCAGGTCAAGTCGCCCCACGAAACGTTGCTAAATTAATTAAACGATTTACAATTTAACACTGCACCCCAAGCTGGCATAAACAAGGTGTTGTGGGCTGGTGCCTATATTTTCAGATCTCTTGCACAATGATAAACAGTTAGAATGTTTAATTGGTCGGTCGAGACTATTTCATAGATGATTCGGTAGTTTCCTTCAATGAGTTCCCTTACGTTTTCATCATTCTTTTCAGGAACAATTCGTCCTGCTTGAGGAAATGTCTTTAAGATGTCTGTCCTTTCGAATAGTTTCTGAACGGTCAGCTTAGCATATTTTTCTGAATTCTCTGCAATGTAGTCGCCAATGTCACCAAGGTCATTAATTGCTTGGTCAGTCCAAATCAATTTAACCATTTACTTAACTTAGCTTTGGCCTGCTCCTCAGTATTCACTTTTCCGTCATTTACCTCTTGTCGTCCTTTTTCGATTTTTTCAATAATTATCAGTCGTTCGATAATTTCGTCTATCGAAAATTCGTCAGGAAGGTTATTAATTGATTCAATAACTGCCGATTTTCTCATTTTTGTCAGTATTAGCTCACTAATTTAGAAAAATATTGTCATTTTTTTCTCGGTATGGCACTTGCCGGCAACGGTTTGCGGCTTGGCGATGTGGCGGTTAGTACAATATATATTCAATCACCTTGCGTTTATCCATGCTAATACCGGAAGATAAGTACACCTTAGTCCCCAAAACTTATTCCCAGTCCTTTAGCGGCCTGAACCAGGAAGGAATTCTTTTTTACCACATTGTATTCGCGGGTAGCTTCTTCAAAAGAAACGTAGGTAATGGTGTTGTTCCGGTAGGCGACCATCTTTCCAAACTCACCATGAATGGCCAGGTCCATGGCTTTTACACCAAAAAGGGAAGCTAACACCCGGTCAAACGCAGAAGGTGTGCCACCGCGTTGAATGTGTCCCAATACGGTTTCACGTATTTCGGCTCGGCATCCGGCATCTTTCAGTTGTTTCGATAGCTGATAGGCAACACCTCCGAGGCGTACATGTTCCGAACCTTTCTCACCGGCAGAAGAGGTGATGCTGCCTTCTTTTGGCTTAGCGCCTTCAGCGATGACAATATTTACAAAACCACGGCCATTTTTATACCGCGAATCAATTTTCTTAACCAGTTTTTCAATGTCGTAGGGAATCTCGGGAATCAAACATATTTCAGCCCCGCCCGCAATGGCGGTGTGAAGTGCAATCCATCCGGCATCGCGGCCCATCACTTCCATAATCATCACGCGGTGATGACTCTCAGCCGTGGTAACCAGTTTATCAAAACCATCGGTAGCGATTTGCACAGCCGTTTGAAAACCAAAAGTCATATCCGTTGCGGAAAGGTCATTGTCGATGGTTTTCGGAACGCCAATGATCGGAACACCTTTATCGAACAGTACTTTTGAAATGCGCTGCGAACCGTCTCCGCCAATGTTAATGACCGCATCGAAACCCTGAAGTTTTTTGGCCAGTTCATCAGAGCGATCAATGAATTTTACGGTACCATCTTTTTGTGGAAGGGGAAATTTTATCGGGTTCGATTTGTTGGTGGTTTTTAATATGGTTCCGCCTTTGATGTGGATTCCGGCTGTACGCCTGCCGGTAAGTTTGATTATTTCCTGCGGTTCGTTTAACACACCATTAAAAGCTTCGATGCTCCCATAGGCTTCCCAATTTTTTTCTTTGCGGGCACGCTTGGCAATTCCCCTGATGACTGCGTTTAGCCCGGGGCAATCTCCTCCACCTGTCAGCACTAACACTTTTTTTATTTTCTTATCCATAATATAAACAGGTATTAAATTTTTTCTGATGAAGCTCTTCTAAGGCGATCATTAATCGCGCGGCCGAGGCCCTGATCGGGAACAAGTTCCGTTAAAATAATATCAACATCCATTTTGTCAAACGAACGCAGCGCTTCAAAAAGATGTTGGGCGGCTTCTTCGGTGTTTCCGGAAGGCGTGAGGATGATTTGGTTCGCCATCCCGAAATCATGTTGAAAGGAAAGAATGCCTTTTTTTTTATGGGGATATTCCTGAAGCATGGTATCTATTTTTCCGATCATCACTTTTTTAGTTGGGGCATAATGACTTTTTAACTGCCCGGGGGTTTTGGGGTTGGATGTTGAATGTGCCATTACTTTTACCGGCCCAATCGCAGCTTCAATATTTTCCAGGCTTAACCCACCCAGTCGGTAAACAACGGGCTCATTGTTTTCGAACCCGATGATCGTTGATTCAATTCCTACGGGGCACACGCCACCATCGAGGATGTATTGGATTTTACTTCCGAGTTGTTCGTTTACATGTTCGGGTTTTGTGGGACTCACATAGCCGAAGGGGTTGGCGCTGGGCGCGGCCAACGGAAAGGGAAGTTTTTGCAAAAGCTGTCGGGTGATCGGGTGATCGGGGCATCGGATGCCTACGGTGTCCAGACCGGAGGTAACCAGCGGAGGAATGATGTCCTTTTTCTTAAACACCAACGTGAGTGGGCCAGGCCAGAATTTTTCAGCGAGCAACCGTGCTACGGGCGGAATTTCCGTCACGTACTCTTCAGCTTTCGACAGGTTGGGTACATGCACAATCAACGGATCGAACTGTGGCCGGTCTTTGACAGAAAATATTTTTGCAACAGCCTGTTTACTGAGGGCATTGCCGGCAAGGCCGTACACCGTTTCGGTGGGTATCGCTACCAGTTCATCCTGCATCAGCAGGTCAACTGCTTTTTCGATATTTGTGTTGATTTCAGCCATGAAAATATCGCGATCGTGTACCCTTCCTATTATCTTTGAAAAGTAAACGAAAACACTATGAATAACAAAATGCGTTCGGTACTGAAAGTAGCCGCGGTGTTGCTGGTATTACTGGCGGTGTTGATGGAGTTAAATATTGTGATGATTCCAGCGCTGGCCGGAATTAAATTCTGGATGGTGGTGATTGCCTTTGGCTTAATGCTGATTGCCTCGTAACCGTTTTTTGTATCATCCGAAGAATGGAATGGTTTTGCCGGGTGAGTGCCGGCACATCGTTCAGGGCAACCCAGCGCAAGTCGCTCGACTCGTCACTGATTTTTAATTCCTGCTGTATAGAGGCGACAAAGGCGAAGCGAACATCGTAGTGTAAATGCTCGGGGAAATTGTTTCGTGCGGGAATCGGATGAATGTCAAGATCGAAAATAGTGTTCGCCAACAAGGGGATCCGTTCAAGTCCTGTTTCTTCATGCATTTCCTTCTGGGCCACCTTCAGTAAGTTCTCCTCACCATCGGCATGGCCACCCGGCTGCAGCCAGCGGTTCAGTTTGGCATGATGCACCAATAAGGTGTGTGTGTTTTCAGGGTTCACAATCCAGGCGGAAGCCGTCAGATGACCCGGTAGGTGATCGCGGTGGAACGCGCGATGATGATTCAATAGTTCTAAAATCCGGGAGATAAATTTCCTTTCATCATCAAAGGAAGTCGTGTATTCGCTTAGTTGGGTGATCAGATGTTCTCGTGTGGCGATCACGTAGGTTATGTCCACCTGTTACTGAATAACGATCGTTACCTTATTAATCTTGTTCGCTTCCAGTTTTCCGGTTTGCTCGCCACCGCCCGCATTATCTTTATCGTCCTTTCGGGCGATTACATAGTAAGATATCGCCTTTAGTTCTTTAAACTTGACGTTTCCTTTTTTGTCGGTTGTTCCCTCGGCAGCCTTGTTGGTTTCGGCCTTATAGTCTTCTTCTGTTTCAAAAAGTTGAACGGTTACACCTTCTTCGGTATTTCCTAACTCATTTCGAATACTCACGGTTAGTTGAGTTTTAATAAGCTGAAAGCTCATCAGGGCAAGTACCAAGAGGCAAGCCGCCAAACTTCTAAAAATCGTTTTCATAGTGTATGATTTTAATTCCTTTTATGATTTCAACCCATGATCCGAACACATGCCACAAGTAACAAAATCAAACAATGTAAGGCAATGCAAAATTTACGGATGATGGAAATTTATCGGAGCAGAACCACCCCTCCGCGTTGTTCCTGTGTGTTGTTATCGTATTGCCCTTTGTATTTGAGAACGTACGTATAGGTTCCTCCCGGCAATGGTTGGTTGGCGTTATTGTTGTATCCGCCATTCCAACGAAAGTTGAGGTCGTTTGACTGGAAAACCATTTCTCCCCACCGATTGTAAATGAAAATCTGAAAGGCGTTATCGGCAATGAAATAACCGTAAACCCAGAAATCAGAATTCGACAAATCAGGTCTGCCCAATACCGTTACCGTACTGCCCGGACGGAACGCTGTTGGAGCTTCAATGATTGCTTTACATTCTTCTATTACCTCCGTGACATCTGTGCTGGGGCAACCAAACGAGTTAACAAGATCAACATTATACAGGCCGGGTTCAATTACAGTAAAAGTTTGCGTGGTAATGCCGGTTGGAACTCCCCCCTGGAACCATTGGTAGCTTGCAAAGTTGGGCCCGGCATCCAGTATAATTTCACAGGACGAAGGGTCTTGTATGCATTTAGGGTTGTCGGGTCGGTTACAAATCAACGCCCGGCTGGGTAACGAACCTCCGGTTGTTGGTAAGAGCATAATCAACTGTTCAATAAATCGAGTGCAGCCCGGCACTGTACCAGTTAACCGATACAGTCCTGCGGTCGACCGGTTAAGGCTAGCTGAAGTTGCCCCAGGAATATTGGTGCCATCCACGCCCCACTGAAAAAGTGTTGCCGGAATGTTGCTGGAGGCCGTGAGTGTAAACGGACTTCCTGAACAGGGAGTGGTGGTAGTCATGGAAAGTTGCAAGTCACCGGCTACCACAACTGGTTGTGGCGCAGATACATTAAAACATCCCGTTAAGGTACTTTGCACCCGTACAGTAAACGAATTACCGTTTTCAGCCATGCCTACAAGAATGGAACTGCCACCAACAATGGGTGTTCCGGTGGTGGTATTCGTCCAGAGGTAGGTGTATGAACCGGTTGGAGTAGCCGAAAGGGTTACGATGTCGGAACAGGCATCACTTTGCGTAAAGGCTGCTGTTAGTGGTGGTTCTACCGTTACGGTAATGTTTCCGGTTCCGGGGCAGTTTACTCCGTCATCAACGGTTACCATTAAATCCCAGGTTCCGGGGTTAATCGTTACGGTGGCTCCGCTGGTAGAGCCGCTGATACTTCCAATCGGTGAGGCGCTCCAGTCATAGGAAACAGCAGCAGCCGGTTGTGCGGTAACTTGTGCATTACATAAATCAGGAACAAACGTAACAGTAACGATGGGGTCGGAAACAATGCTTACGTTAAAAGTTGCCACGCAACCCTGCGCATTAATTTGAATGGTGTAATCACCGGGAACCGGAACCGGCAACGTAGAAAAATTAGCGGTACCAAACGCTGTTGGAGGAATGGTTTGAACGCCTGTTCCCGAATTCGTAACGGTGTAGGTTGCACCGACAAATGAAAGAATACCGGCAGTTTGAACATCAACCACCACGGGATCGCACGTTGGTGTTTGTGGCACGGCACTGGTAATGCTGATCACATTGTCGTTGATGCCCACCGATGAGATGGTAGCACAGCCTGATACCTGGTCGGTAACCTGAATGACATACGTATCGGCTGGAAGGGAACCAAACACCGGAAGCACCGGGCCAACCGGCCGGTCAATATCCTGAAGCAGGGTTCCGGAAGATACTCCATTTACCAGGTACGAGAAAAGGGTTGTGGCAGGACTATTAATCGTCAGCGCAATCTGTCCGTTGTTAGCACCACAGGCAGAAGTGTTGGTCGGAACAGCGGTGAATGAAGGTGACTCGTTGATGGTAAAAATCAGGGAATCGCGAACGAAACAAGTCGTGATGGGATCTGTAACCAATACTTTGTATTCATAATTTCCGATCAGTGCTGTATTAACGGGTTGGGTTTGCGCGATGTTGCCATTCACAACGGCCGGCCCATTCGATACAACACTTGCCAACCACTGATAGGTAGCACCCGGGTTTTGCGCATCCAGCGGAGCAACGGGTGAGTTCTGGCACAGGGTTAAGTCGGGCCCCAGGTTTACCTGCGGTCGGTTATCCGCCACCAGAATCGATCCGGTAGTTGGGCAACCTTGCGCGCTGGTAATGGTTACACTCACAATCAATTGCCGACTTACAACAATGGTGCGTGTAGTTTCACCGGTTGACCATAGATAAGTATAGCCTGCTGTTCCCGGTGCGGGTTCAGCTTCTAACGTAAGTGAACCGGTACACAACACCGGCTGTGGAATGGATGGCGGTAAAAATGTTGGTGGAGCCGGAGGCGGAAAGATAGTGATGGTTTGTGTTAACAGTGTATCAAGTCCACATCGGTTGGTAATCCGCAAGGTTACCAGGTAATTGGTTGCTACACCCGTAATCGGGTAGGTGTGTTCTACCGATGCAGAGTCGGAACTAAAGCCATCGCCAAACGACCACAAAAATTCATCAATCGGATCGGTGCCCGATCCCTGAAATTGCGTAGGTGTTCCTTCACAAAAACTGGTAATGGTCATGCTGGCTTGTGACGGGCCGCTGCCCACATTTTGTATAAAATTTGGAAGGCCAAGCCTACTTTGTGTTCCGCCCGCCAAAGCAAAACCATTAAGGGTGAGGTTCGACAACTGAAGGGTATCTCCGTTTACCTGGATGGTTGCTAAGAATGCACGGTTATTAACCGCGACATAAAGTTGTCCATCGGGTCCAAGTTGAATGGCACCCAGCTCTTCAGCGAAAGGTCCCGAAGCAGGGCCTGGTGGAATTAATACCGGATTTCCCTGAAAGTCGATGTACACTTCGCGCAAGAATGAATTGGGTGTACCGCGAAGGGTGGCAAAAATTTTATTCCCGGCAAACTCAACTCCATACACTTGTTGGGCGGTAGCGTTGAGGTCAACGCTTCTGAAATTAGAAACCACACCGGTTGTGTTGTCGAAGTCAAAGAACTCAAGAAAATTAGAAACATTGAATGATGGCAATGCAACAACTAACTGTGTACCGAGTTTCATATAACCTTGCCCATTATAGGCATCGGTTACCAGGTGGTCGGAACCAATGCTGGATACAACAGGGTTTCCGATTCCTTGTGGCGTGATCTGATAGGCGCGGAACGAGTTGTTTCCATACTCATGTGCAATCAGCCAGTTGGCGTTTCCGGTAATACGCTCGGTACTGCGGGTAAAGAGCAATTGATTGGTTTGCGCAAGCCCTCCATCTCCGCTGTTAAGTTTGATATCGTATAGTGAGTAACGCAACTCGTATGTATTGGTGCCGTGTACTTCTTGTGTTGTAAAAATGTAGAACAGGGTCTCATCTCCGGGAACGGGAATAATTAAAGCAGCTTGTGTTGCTCCTTGTTGTCCGCCAATGTTGGTGCCTACCAGGTTATCATTTCGGTCGTACACATTTACGCCATCGGTAGAAAATATTACCTGGCCATTGCGGTCGCTGATAACCGAGACACCTTCAGGGGTATTGATTGGTCCGGAAACGGGCGTTATTCCCGGTGGATTATTAAAATTAATGCCGGCATTTTGTCCAAAGTACCAGATGTTCGCTCGTTGATCGGTGGCATCATACTCCCGAATGTTCACTCCGGCATATGCCGTACAGCCCGGCACACCGCTGTCGGTAACCACTACATAATAGTATCCTGCTGAGTCGGGCGTAAGCGTTTGTCCTGTATCCCCGTTCGACCAGGTATAGGTTAATGTGCCTGTTGCCCCCTGGGTTTGAACACCAACCGAAAAATCATCAGAAGTATCGTTTGGGCAGGGCGGCACACCATTGTTCACCGGCAGTTCACATTCGCAGGCGGTGGTATCCTGTACCAAGGTCAGTTGTAAATTGAACTGTGTAATGTTTAGGTCAAGATCAAATGATGCTGTATCGCCATTCAGGAATGCCACAACTTCAACATTGTAGGTTCCTCCACTTTGATAGGCGTGAATCGGGCTCCATTGGTTGGATACTTGTCCATCGCCAAAGTTCCACAACAGGCTGTCAGCCGCAGGCGTAACGAATGGATAAAAGGAAATCGGGGAATTGGAGCAAGCGCCATCCGGAACAAAGGTCACACTCAGGTTAGGAAGTGATTCCGGTAAGAATGCCGGGAACTGTGTTCCGTTAAAATTTAATGCAGGGCCAAATACGTCAAGCGTGTGCACCACACTGCTGGCTACGGAATCGGTATTTGTAAAAGTTCCAACACGAAAAATTCCCCCGACTTCATACAGATGGTATATCGCACTGTCAGGTGCCATCTGCAAACCATAACTGCGGTTAACAGGAGATGATAACACGGTGGCGAGTGAATTTCCAGGGTTGGCTAAATCAAATTGGAGCACATCAGCAGGAATGCCGGCTTCACCATGACGGGAGATGTATAAAAATCGACCACTGTTGCTCCACTCGGTATCGTAGGTTGCCTGATTGATGGTGCTGGACACCGCAGCGTTTAAAACAAACTGATCAAGGGTAATGGTACCGGTTGTGTTATCAAAATCCAGGATAACCACATTGTCATCAGTGGTTTGTGGAGATGCGGCAATTTTTCCTGTTGCTTCATGGTAAGAGAGATTGGCTGCCGAAAAAGGCAACCCGGTTACGTTGCTTGAAATTGTATTGGTGAACGTGGGCCCTGCCGAAATCAGCGTAGCAGTAAAATTATCGGTTCCGTTTTCGTGGGTGATCAGCCAAAAATCTGTTCCGTTGTTGTGCGGTACGATGATCATCCCCTCCGATCTTCCGGTTAAACCGGTAGCGACATTTTTAGTGGTAACATTTCCAAGCGGAGGAGTAGGAAAGGGTTCTCCGCCAAAGGCAGTCATATCAACAGTTGAAACTGAAATGGTACCACCCGTTGTAAAGGAAGCAGTATTCGTAAAGATGAGGTATTGCGTTGGTTGACCGGGAACACCGCAAATCGCTACAGGCTGGTTGGCCGATGTGTTGGCATTCAGCCCAAACCCGTTCGACATCTGCGTGTGTGAGATATTGAACACCCGGGTGCCATCGGTATAGAATAAAATATTGGCGTTGGAACGATCGGTGCCAACTGCTGAACCACCCGTGCCAAAAGGAGTTGCCTGGTTCGAAACCAACATGGGAGCATTAGTGGTTCGGTTAAACCGGATGCCTTGTGTGCTGTTGCCGAAGTACCAGTTATGTTTATAAAGACTTTGGGCTGTGCTACCTGTCACCACCGACAGCAAGCAAATCATTACCACTACCCCGCGCATCTTCCAAATGTTAATCATGCTTGCAAACTCCACTCGTTAACAGGTAAAAAGTTGTGAATAAAACGACTGACCATCACGAAAGTATACAATTTGACCAAAAATATCGTTAAGATTCCGGGAAGTAGGCCTTTAAAACCGATGAGTGTTTTTAATAATTTCATGAATAGCGTTACTTTGCTTTGATGGTGCAGAAGTTATCCCCCAATTTTGTGTATAAGGTGATGTATTGTGGCATATTAATGCTGCTATTAGAGAATACGGTAACTGCCCAGGATCCTCAATTCTCACAATTTTATGCTGCCCCTTTATACCTGAACCCCGCTTTTACAGGTGCCACTGGTCAGGCGCGTGCCGGAATTAATTATCGTAACCAGTGGCCGGCCATTGATGCCAACTTTACGACCATGTCGGCTTACTTCGATTATTTTATTGAGGACAAGAACAGCGGTGTAGGGATGATTTTAAATCGTGATGTAGAGGGGTTGGCAGGACTTCAGTCATTGAGTTTGGGTCTTCAGTATTCGTACGAGTTGAACCTAACGGAGAATCTTGGTTTCAGGCCGGGTGCACAGGTAGCGCTTTTTAACCGCAGTATTAATTTTAATAAGCTTACGTTCGGTGATCAGTTTGATCCCAGTACCGGTGAGTTTATTAATCCGGCAACAGCCGAACAGTTTAATACCAACTTCAGTAAAACCTTTGTTGACCTGTCGCTGGGGGGAGTATTCTTTACCCGGGTGGCCTACCTGGGTATTGCTGCCTTTCATTTAAACCAACCGAATCAGTCCATTATTGATGAAGACAGTCCGTTGCCGGTTAAGCTTTCGGTTCATGGCGGATTTAAGTTTTATATGAAACCCGGTGCGGTGGGCACAGGTATTTATACACGAGAAGCGGAAAGAAGCATTGGCCCAGCCTTTCAGTACCGTCATCAGGGGCAATTTGATCAAATGGATTTAGGGCTTTATTATACCCGCGAACCAATTGTGTTTGGCTTTTGGTACAGGGGTGTTCCGTTTAAAAATGTAAACGGTTTTGTTAATAATGAGTCGCTGGTATTTCTGCTGGGCTTCACCCGGATTGGAGCAAAAGAAGCGTTGAACATCGGTTACAGTTTTGATTATACAATTTCCAAGCTCACTGCCGGCAGTGGCGGGGCCCATGAATTCAGCTTAACGTACACCTGGCCGATGCGCAACCCGCGCAAACCACCGAAAGATAAGTTGGTGATTCCGTGCCCTGACTTTTGAATTGGTTAACGCCTGATTTATAGGTAACAATCGTTAGTTGAACCTATCCGCTTTCAGCGCAAGACTTTCAGATTCTTCTTACGTCACCCTGAACTCGTTTCAGGGTCTTTTGTGGTACAGATGCTGAAGCAAGTTCAGCATGACCGTAAAAACAGCGTTGATATTTATAAAGCATTTCATTCTTTTGTTTAAACCCTTGGACTTTCAGTCCTTAGTGGTTTAGTTTCAATGATGTATCCTGTTTTCTTCTCTTCGCGGTTTTTTTCTATCCGGATTGCAATGTACGAAAGCAGCAGCAGTAGCAGTACCACCACAATATAAATGGCCACCAGCAACAGTTGCCGGATTTTTAATTCCCGTTTGTGCCTGCGCAGGATGGCGGCATAGTTCCGATGGCGCGCAATGTTGCCCGGGTTTAGTTTTTGTTTTCGCAGTCGAATTTCATTGCTTCCCATCGTACTTGATCCGGAGGTTAAACTTCTTTCTTAGTTTATCTAATGCGCGGTATGTTCTCATTTTGGCGCCACTTTCAGTGATTTCCAGAATGAATGCGATCTCGCTGAAATCCTTATTCTCGAAAAACCGTAGTTGCAATACTTCCAGCATATCGGTTGGAAGGTCTTTCATGTATGCCAGTAGTTTTTCGATATGCTCTTCGCTCCAGCTGTCGTTGCTGATCTCAATAAGTTGCTTGATCAATCCCTCTTCAATACTAAACACCTTCTCTTGTTTTACTTTCCGATAGTGCTTGTTCACCTCGTTGCTGGCAATGCGATAGAACCAGGCAGATACCGGTACACCCCGAAATTCAAACCGACCTGCATTTTTTAACGCATTTAAAAATGTTTGCGAGCATAAGTCGGCAGTCAGGTCTTCGTCATCCGTCTGGCGATAGATAAAATTAAAAATCCGGTCGAAGTACCGTTCGTACAATTCACCAAAGGCGTGCGGATTTTTTCCCGATTGTTCGAGAATCGTGTACTCTTCGCGAATGGCATCGTCAGACTGCAAACGGGTTTCTTTTGGTTAATAATCCGAAGGTTTTAGTTAAGTCACAAGGAGAGGGGGGCAAAGTTCAAAAAAGGGCGAGCGCAAGCCTGTTTGTAATCAGGTTTGTTCATTTATCTTTGACAAAAAAGCTTGTGCCTATTCAATACCTTCTCGAACTAGCCGGAACATTCTTCTTTGCCATTTCCGGTGCTATGGCCGTTCACGATAAAGAGCACGATTGGTTCGGAGCCGGCTTCACCGGGTTTGTGACTGCTATTGGTGGTGGGAGCCTGCGCGATATGTTACTGGGCAGTTATCCGCTGGTATGGATTGGTGATATCAATTTCCTCTATGCGATTTTTTTGGGCGTGCTGGTGTCACTCATGTTTTTTTCGAAACTGGCCCGGCTGAAAAGAACGTTCTTTCTGTTTGATACCCTGGGAATTTCCTTTTTTACGATTCTCGGTGTCGAAAAGGCCCTGGCTCTTGGCGTGCGCCCTGAAATTGCCGCCATGATGGGCATGTTTTCGGCTGTTATGGGTGGCGTCATCCGCGACACGCTGATCAACGACATGCCGGTGCTGTTCCGAAAAGAAATTTATGCTACCGCCTGCCTTGTCGGAGCGATCATTTACCTGTTGCTCGACTTGTATACAGGCTTCGACCGAAACATTAACCTGATGGTTTCGATCTCGGTCATCATTGTTATTCGAATTCTGGCTGTGCGGTACCACTTAGCCCTGCCCGGTTTCAGGAAGCCTTCACACTAACTATCGTTAGCAAATTTTTTTTAAAAATCTTCGCCTCATCGCTTGCCATTTCCGAAACTTTATCGTTTAACTTTGCAAAATTATTTTAACTAAAAACAAAACTGAATGCCTTTTATCTGACGTTTCAACCAAAACCACTAAGAAAGAAATTGAAAACGAACATCACCACTACACAAACAGCCGAGGCTGTTTATCACTTCAACAGAACATCCCTGTTCTTGATTCATGCTTGTTTGGTGAACAGGCGCTGCCGACCTACGCGCTTCCCGCGTATCTGATACTAACCCCCAACATGTTGTTGAAAAAGCGTAATGCCCAGGGCGTTATGGCTTTTGTGCTTATGCACAAGTTTTAATCAGTCGGTTAATCAACTATTTTACATTGGAAAACAACCTGATAGTCAGGCTGGCAACAGCTGACGATATTCAATATGCTGAGCCCATCACTCACGAGATGGAAGAATCAGCCAAAGCGCGCGGCACTGGCATTGCCAAACGCTCACCTGCTTACATCATTCAAAAGATGGAAGAAGGAAAAGCCGTTATTGCCCTTACTCCTGGAGGGAGTTGGGTGGGCTTCTGCTACATCGAAGCGTGGCAACATGAAAAGTATGTAGCCAACTCGGGCCTTATTGTTTCACCTGCTTTCCGTAAAACCGGAGTGGCCACCGAAATCAAGCGGAAGATTTTTGCGCTTTCACGCGAAAAATATCCCCATGCAAAAATTTTCGGCTTAACTACAGGTCTGGCCGTTATGAAAATTAACTCAGACTTAGGTTATGAACCCGTTACGTACTCTGAACTTACCACCGATGAGGAGTTCTGGAAAGGATGTAAAAGTTGCGTGAACTATGAAATTTTGATGAGTAAGGAGCGGAAGAACTGCATGTGTACCGCCATGTTATTTGACCCTGTGGAAGCTGCTGAAAAGCAAAAGCAGACTCAGTTGGTTGTGACTTCCGATGGTGAAGATGAGAAACGCCACTTTCAGGGTAACTTTAAGTTATTCGAGCGCTGGGTTCGTTTCAAGCAGTTTGTATTGCTGAAGGCTTTCAGGAAGCAAACGGAAAACGGACAGGAGAAAAAGAAATCATTATTGGGCATATTCTTTTGGTAAGATCAATGAAAAAGAAAATTGTTTTAGGATTTAGCGGTGGACTGGACACGTCATTTTGTGTAAAGTATTTGACTGAAGACAAGGGCTTTGAAGTTCACACGATCACCATTAACACCGGAGGGTTTGACGCTGCCGAAGTAAAGGCCATTGAAGCGCGCGCCAAAAATTTAGGCGCGGCTTCGCATGTAACGGTTGATGACACCAAAAATTATTACGACAAGGTTATCCGTTTCCTTATTTACGGTAACGTATTGAAGAACAACACCTATCCGCTGAGTGTAAGTGCAGAACGGATGTCTCAAGCGCTGGCGATTGCCAACTATGCTTCTAAAATTAAAGCAGATGCCGTAGCGCACGGCAGCACAGGTGCCGGCAACGATCAGGTACGCTTTGATATGGTGTTGAATATCCTTGTTCCCGGCATTGAAATCATAACCCCCATCCGCGATTTGAAATTGTCGCGCGAGGAAGAGATCAGCTACCTGAAATCAAAAGGGGTGCAAATGAATTTTGAAAAAGCCTTGTACTCTATTAATAAAGGAATTTGGGGAACATCGGTTGGAGGAAAAGAAACCTTGAAATCGCTTGGCATGTTACCTGAAGAAGCGTGGCCAACACAAGTCACCAAAAATGGAAGCGAGGTTGTGAAATTGAAATTTGAAAAAGGAGAATTGAAAATGGTGAACGACCGGTCGTTCAATCATCCGGTGGAGGCAATTCAATACTTGCAAACATTGGCAGGTTCTTATGGAATCGGCAGAGATATTCATGTGGGCGATACCATCATCGGAATAAAAGGACGCGTAGGATTTGAAGCGGCAGCCCCGGTGGTCATCATCAAGGCACATCATGCGCTGGAGAAGCACGTGCTTACCAAATGGCAACTAAGCTGGAAAGACCAGCTTGCTCAATTTTATGGTAACTGGCTTCACGAAGGCCAGTACCTCGATCCGGTTATGCGCGACATGGAGGCGTACCTGACAAGCACCCAGCAACAGGTAACGGGCGAAGTGCACGTTGAATTGCATCCGTATCGGTTTCAGGTTCTGGGTATCGAATCGCCTTACGATCTCATGTCATCGAAGTTTGGCAAGTATGGCGAGATGAACCTCGGCTGGTCGGGCGATGATGTGAAAGGATTTACTAAAATTTTTGGAAACCAGGCGGCCATTTTTCATCAGGTTAAAAAGGAAGGCGATGGAAACTAAAGTAAAAGCAGGAATTGTTGGTGGTGCCGGTTATACCGGAGGAGAAACCATCCGGTTATTGTTGAATCACCCGCAAGTTGAGTTAACTTTTGTTCAAAGCCGTAGCAATGCCGGAAATAACCTTTCCCACGTTCATACCGATTTGGTTGGAGAAACGGAGTTGAAATTTACCGAGACAATCGATCAGGGTGTGGATGTTATCTTTTTATGTCTTGGGCATGGCGAGAGTAAAAAGTTTTTGCAGGAGAGCACCATTAATACATCCGTGAAGATTATTGATCTGAGTCATGATTTCAGACTGGGTGATTCGGTTCGGGGCAGGAAGTTTGTTTACGGTTTGCCGGAAGTAAACAGCGAATGGATCAAAGGTGCAGGCAATGTGGCCAACCCCGGATGTTTTGCAACTGCCATTCAATTAGGGTTGCTGCCCCTGGCTAAGCTTGGATTGTTGAGCGAAGTATTTACCACAGGCATTACAGGTTCAACCGGGGCGGGGCAGAAGTTGCAGGACACCACTCATTTTACGTGGCGCGCCAATAATATTTCTGCTTATAAAGTGCTCACGCACCAACACATGGGGGAAGTAAACCAACTATTGAAGCAACTTCAGCCAGACTTTCTGGGAAAGATAAATTTTGTTCCCTGGCGGGGGGACTTCACCAGAGGAATTTTTGTGAGCTCGATTGTTTCAGTTGCTAAGTCATTGGAGGAGGTGAAGTCAATCTATCAGAAATTTTATAAAGCACACCCATTTACAATTGTTTCCGATCAAACGGTTGATCTAAAACAAGTAGTGAATACCAATAAATGCGTAATTGGGTTGGAGCAGGAGGGAAGCAAGTTAGTGGTTCATTCTGCTATTGATAATCTTTTAAAAGGAGCATCGGGGCAGGCTGTTCAAAATATGAACCTGATGTTTGGAATAGACGAAACCGCAGGACTAAAATTAAAAAGCTCCGTGTTTTGAAATGAAATTATTTGACGTTTACCCGTTGTTTAATATCACCCCGGTGAAAGCACAGGGCTCATGGCTGTGGGATGATCAGGGAGAAAAGTACCTCGACTTATACGGAGGGCATGCCGTGATAGCTATTGGACACTCACATCCGCATTATGTGGATGCCCTGAAACATCAACTCGGAAATATTGGATTCTATTCTAATAGTGTTCAAAATCCGTTGCAGGAAAAACTGGCTGAAAAGTTAGGTCAGATTTCTGACTATCCTGAATATCAACTTTTCCTTTGTAATTCAGGCGCGGAAGCAAATGAGAATGCGTTGAAGCTGGCTTCGTTTGTAACGGGAAGAAAGAAAGTGATTGCATTTAAAAATGCTTTTCATGGCCGCACTTCCGGTGCGGTGGCGGCAACCGACAATCAAAAAATTGTAGCGCCTTTCAATGCGGGCCACGACATTGTTTTTGTTCCATTCAATGATGAAGTTGCTTTTTCTTCTGCATTGGATCAGGGTGTTGCTGCTGTTATTATCGAAGGAATTCAGGGTGTTGGAGGGATTCAGGTTCCTGAGGATTCATTTTTAAAATTTCTGGAAAAGAAGTGTCGTGAAAATGGATCGTTGTTGATTCTTGATGAGATTCAATCCGGCTACGGAAGAACAGGAAAGTTTTTTGCGCACCAATTCACAAACATTAAGCCGCATTTGATTACCACCGCCAAAGGTATGGGCAATGGTTTTCCGGTAGGAGGGGTACTCATTCATCCGGATATTAAACCATGGAGTGGCATGCTGGGTACGACCTTTGGCGGAAATTACCTGGCCTGTGTTGCTTCTTTGGCTGTGCTGGAGATAATCGAGCAAGAAAACCTGATGAAGAATGCAGAAGTCGTTGGAAGCTACCTGATTGCTGAACTGAAAAAAATCAGCGCATTACTGGACGTGCGCGGGCGCGGATTAATGATAGGCCTGGATTTACCCGATGATAAAAAATCGGTTCGTTCAACTTTACTATCACGGCATAAAATATTTACAGGCGAAGCAAAGCCCAACACCATTCGGTTATTACCTTCTCTGGCTGTTACGAAGGAAGAGGCCGATATTTTCTTACACGCGTTGAAGCAAGAACTGGCATGAGAAATTTTTTATCGATAACGGATGTGCAAGATGTAAAGGGGTTGATCGCTAAAGCCCTTCAGTTCAAAGCTAGTCCCCTGATGCAGCAGTCGTTAGGAAAAGGAAAACGTATCGGCTTATTGTTTTTAAACCCCAGTATGCGCACGCGATTAAGCACACAGGTGGCGGCCGCTAACCTGGGGATGGAAGCTATTGTTTTTAATGTGGGGCAGGAGGGATGGTCGCTCGAATTTGGGGAAGGTGTTGTGATGAACGGAACTTCTGTTGAACATATTAAAGATATGGCGCCTATCCTCGGTAACTATTTTGATGTGCTGGGTGTGCGAACATTTCCTGCATTGAAGAACAGGGACGAAGATTACAGCGAATTTTATATTCAACAATTTGTGAAGTATGCGGGAATACCGGTTGTAAGTCTCGAAAGCGCGACCCTGCATCCGCTTCAATCGCTTACCGATTTAATCACGATTAACGAGGAAATCCAAAAATCTAAAATTGTAAATCGTAAATCTAAAATAGTATTAACCTGGGCACCGCATGTAAAAGCGTTGCCGCAATGTGTTGCCAATAGTTTCGCGCAATGGGTTACCGGTTGGGGAGAAGCCGACCTGGTAATCACCCATCCGCAAGGGTATGAACTGGATACCCGGTTTACGAAAGGCGCAACCATCACCCATGAACAGGAAGTTGCGTTGGAGCAAGCTGATTTTGTTTATGTTAAAAACTGGAGTTCGTACAGCGATTATGGAAACGTATTGAGTGCAGATCCGGCATGGATGATGACAAACGAAAAACTAAAACTGACGAATAGCGCAAAAGTCATGCACTGTTTGCCGGTTCGCAGAAATGTTGAGTTGAGTGATGAAATCCTGGACGGGCCCAATAGTCTGGTAACACGGCAGGCATCGAACAGGGTTTGGGCTGCGCAGGCGGTAATCAGTGAACTAATCAAGTGAGTATGAATAAACTTTACATCATAAAAATTGGCGGTAATGTGCTGGATCATCCGGAGGTGTTGAATAACTTCCTGAAGAATTTTTCAACCATCCGCGAGCCTAAAATTCTGATCCATGGCGGAGGAAAAGTAGCCACCCGAATTGGCGATCAGATGGGCATCGAATCAAAATATGTGGAGGGCAGGCGCATCACGGATGCCGAAACGCTTGACCTGGTAACCATGGTGTATGGCGGATTGGTGAACAAGCAAATTGTTGCTGCCCTGCAAAAAGAAGGATGCAACGCAATGGGTGTTACCGGTGCCGATGGAAATATGTTGAAGGCAGTCAGGCGGCCTGTGAAAGATGTTGATTATGGTTTTGTTGGAGATATTAGACAGGAAAATGTGAACACATCGTTGCTTCATGTTTTACTGAAGCATAATACAACCCCGGTGTTTGCCCCTTTAACACATGCCGATGGAAAAATGCTGAATACCAATGCCGATACGATTGCATCGGTACTGGCGGTGTCATTAAGCAAACATTTTGATGTGCGATTGATTTTTTGTTTTGAGAAGAAGGGCGTGTTGATGGATGATAGCCGCGAAGACTCAGTCATCCAGCGGCTTCCGAAAAGAACGTATCAGGAGTACCTTACAAAAGGAGTTTTTTCAAACGGCATGCTGCCTAAACTCGAAAATGCCTTCGCGGCAATCGATGCGGGTGTTCATGAGGTATTGATTGGCCAGGCTGAAAACCTGTTAAAAAATACCGGGCGCGAAACGGATGGAACGCTTATTACAGCTTCATGATGATTAAAAACTACACACAGGAATCTATTGCATTGCTCAGGAAACTGATTTCGATTCCCTCCTTCAGTAAGGAAGAAGATAAAACAGCTGATGCAATTGCAAAATACCTTGAAGGCCATGGTGTGTTGGTGAATCGTGCTCGAAATAATGTATGGGCGGTTACTAAGTTTTTTGATCAGACGAAACCAACCATCTTACTGAACTCTCATCACGATACCGTAAAACCTAACAGCGGCTATACACGCGATCCTTTTGTTGCGGATGTGATCGATGGAAAATTATTCGGACTGGGAAGTAATGATGCCGGAGGGCCGTTGGTTTCCCTGATGGCAACCTTTCTTCATTTCCATGAACAACAAAATACAAAGTACAATCTTATTTTGGCCGCTACCGCGGAAGAAGAAATTTCGGGCGTGAATGGCATTGAAAGTATTTGGACACTGCTGCCGCCTATTGATTTTGCTGTTGTGGGTGAACCAACACTGGGTAAAATGGCTGTGGCCGAAAAAGGATTAATGGTGCTCGATTGCCTTTCAACTGGTAAGCCGGGGCATGCGGCACGCGAAGAAGGTGTGAATGCGATTAATCTTGCCCTGGATGATCTTGTGTGGTTCCGTACCTACCGGTTTCCGAAAGTTTCAGAATCGTTAGGCGAAATAAAAATGAGTGTCACCATTATACAGGCCGGTAGTCAGCATAACGTAGTACCTGCCGAATGCAAATTCACCGTGGATGTTCGGGTAACCGATGCGTATACATTGGAAAAAACGCTGGAGGTCATTAAAAAGAATGTGACGTGTGACGTGGTTCCGCGTTCGTTACGGTTGCGGCCTTCCGGTATTCCTGCCGGCCATCCATTGGTTAAGGCAGCCGATAAACTGAATATTGAAAAATATGGATCACCCACTACCTCCGATCAGGCATTGATACCGGTTCCCTCTGTAAAAATCGGGCCGGGTGATTCAGCACGATCGCATTCAGCTAACGAATTTATTTTTATTGACGAAATTGAGAAGGGTATAAGTCAGTACATTCAATTAATTGAAGCATTATGAAATTATGGCAAAAGGATAAGGCATCACTCGCGTCCGTAGAAAAATTTACAGTTGGCCGCGATCAGGAAATGGACATGTTCCTGGCCCGGTTTGACGTGCTGGGTTCTCTCGCCCATATCCGGATGCTTGAATCCATTGGGTTGTTGACGCGAGATGAACTAAAAATTTTATCGGCTGAATTAAAGAATATTTATAAGAAAATTGAAGCAGGAGAATTTAAGGTGAATGAAGGAGTGGAGGACATCCATTCGCAGGTCGAACTGGAGTTAACAAAGAAGTTAGGCGATACCGGAAAGAAAATTCACAGCGGCCGGTCGCGCAACGACCAGGTACTGGTCGATATTAAATTGTACCTGCGGTATGAAATCGAAGCAGTAGTAACTGAGCTAAAATCATTGTTTGATCTGCTGCTTCAGCAAAGCGAAAAACACAAGCAACATCTCCTTCCGGGTTATACCCATCTCCAACTCGCGATGCCCTCTTCTTTCGGGTTGTGGTTTGGTGCTTATGCCGAAAGTTTAGTGGATGATACCATTACACTTGAAGCCGCTTACCGGGTGGTGAATAAAAATCCGCTCGGTTCGGCTGCGGGGTATGGATCTTCTTTTCCCATCAACAGGAAGATGACGACTGATCTTTTAGGCTTTGGCGATTTGAATTACAATGTTGTGTACGCGCAAATGGGACGCGGGAAAACCGAACGCATACTGGCGGGCGCATTGTCAAATGTGGCGGCTACGCTCGCTAAGCTGGCGATGGATGCTGTTCTGTTTATGAACCAGAATTTTGCGTTTATCAGCTTTCCGGATGAGCTGACCACAGGCTCCAGCATCATGCCACATAAAAAGAACCCCGATGTTTTCGAAATGATCCGGGCGCGGTGTAATCAACTGATAGCCCTGCCAAACGAAATTGCTTTACTCACCGCTAACCTGCCTTCGGGCTACCACCGCGACCTGCAGGTGTTAAAAGAAAAACTTTTTCCGGCTATTCAGGATTTGAAGGATTGTTTACGGATGATGTACCTGATGGTCTCGAACGTTCGGGTGAAGGAAAATATTTTAACGGATGAAAAGTATACGTTTCTCTTTAGTGTTGAGGAAGTGAATAAACTGGTATTAGAAGGTGTTCCTTTTCGCGATGCCTATAAGCAGGTGGGCGAACAAATTGAAAAGGGAAGCTTCACTCCTTCAGCGCAGGTAAAACATACCCACGAGGGAAGCATCGGCAACTTGTGTAACGATCAGATCAGGACGATGATGGGAGAGGTGCTTGCGAAATTTCCGTTTGAGCAAGTTCGGAATGCCACGCATGTATTACTGACTGCTACGGCCGTCTGACCGCTTGGATCGGGCCGGAGGGCTTTGCTCGAAATGTAGATTCCGGATCAAGTCCGGAATGACAGGAGCTTTCTATTAGGATTTTTGAGAACACACCTATTATTTTGCGCCTCTTTAAACTACGTTACCAGTATGTCGTTTTCTGCCCCGGTTATTCTTCAAATCATTTTAATCATTGTCGTTATCAGTTATGTATTCGAGCAGTTGCTGGAGTACATTAACCTGAAAGCAAAACGTACTGATATCCCCAAAGAAATTGAAGCCTTCTACGAAAAAGATAAATACCTGAAGTCGCTGGAGTATCACCAAGAACAAACCCGGTTTTCATTTTTAACCTCGGGCTTTAGTTTTCTGCTGTCGGTTAGCATGTTGTACTTCGGTGGGTTTGGTTTGCTCGATAGCTGGCTACGACCCACTATTCAGAATGAAATCTTGCTGGCGCTCACGTTCTTTGGAGTATTGGGGCTGGCTTCCGACATGCTCACCTTACCGTTCCAGTGGTATTCTACATTTGTGATTGAAGAAAAGTATGGGTTCAACAAAACCACGGTGAAGACCTTCATTGCCGATAAGCTAAAAGGCTATTTGCTGGCAGCGGTGATCGGTGGCGGGTTGCTGACGGCTCTTTTGTACTTGATTCAAACGATTGGCCCTGGTTTCTGGATATGGTTTTCGGTGATTGCCGCAGTCTTTGTATTAATTGTAAACATGTTTTACACTTCGTTGATCCTTCCTTTATTCAATAAACTTACGCCCCTTGCCGATGGAGAATTAAAAACAGCAATTGAAGCATTCTCAAGAAAAGTAAATTTTCCGCTCGATAATATTTTTATCATCGATGGCTCAAAACGCTCGAAGAAAGCCAATGCGTTTTTCTCGGGCATTGGAAAGAAAAAGAAGATTGTATTGTACGACACCCTGATCAGTAATCATACTACGGAAGAACTGGTGGCCGTACTGGCGCATGAAGTAGGCCATTTCAAAAGGAAACACATTATATGGGGATATATTCTTTCGGTTGTGCAAATTGTTTTTACGCTTTTCGTGCTTTCGCTGATGATTTCCAATCCAACTGTTTCCATTGCCCTGGGAGGAAGTCAACTGGCGGTTCACCTGAACTTACTGGCATTCGGAATTTTGTTTTCGCCTATTTCGGGAATTACCGGTTTGTTTATGCACCTGTACAGCCGGAAGAATGAATTTGAGGCAGACGCCTACGCAAAAGAAACCTTTGATGGAGTGGCGTTATCCAACGCGCTTAAAAAACTTTCGGTTGATAATCTGAGTAACCTCTACCCACATCCGGCCTATGTGTTCTTTCATTACTCACATCCGCCATTGCTGAAGAGGCTGGAAGCATTGAAAGGTTAATGTCATTGGTCATCCCGACCGTTAAGCGAGCGATCTTCTTAGCTGTTTATCCCTCAGTCGCTCGGCTCCAGCCGAGTGACGAATATTTATAAGGTATCTTGCCGGATTAAGAAGAAAGGGTAATTTGCTTGCATGTCTGAACTACGAAAGGCAAATACTGATTATGCCTATTTTTTAACCCCCTCAGTCGCTCGGCTCCAGCCGAGTGATGAATATTTATAAGGCATCTTGCCGGATTAAGAAGAAAGGGTAATTTGCTTGCATGTCTGAACTACGAAAGGCAAATACTGATTATGCCTATTTTTTAACCCTTACAGTGGCCGGATGGGTTGATGTGTTTACTCGCCAATGATATTGTAACAAAATTGTTGAAAGCCTAGCATATTGTGTTGAACATAAAGGGCTTGAGATTTTTGCTTACGTAATAATGCCAAGCCACATCCATTTAGTGGCGAGATGTTTGAAGGGTAACTTGAATGAAGTACTGCGGGATTTTAAGAGTTTTACAGCAAAGGAAATTTTGAAGATGATCGAACAGGAACAAGGTGAGAGTAGAAGAGAGTGGTTGCTGCATATGTTCGGATATTTCGCAAAGTATAAGAAGCAAAATGATACATACATGTTCTGGGATAAGACAAACTATCCGATTGAACTGAATTATCCAGGTATAGTGGATCAAAAAATAGATTATATTCACAATAATCCTGTTGAAGCGGGGTATGTAATCGATGCGTCTTCCTGGTATTATAGTTCAGCATGCGTTGCTTCGCCATTAGAAGTTTTGCCGACATGAGGCTAGAGGCCTCATAGATAATAGTCACTCGGCACAGCCGAGCGACTGGGATGTATGTAATCGATGCGTCTTCCTGGTATTATAGTTCAGCATGCGTTGCTTCGCCATTAGAAGTTTTGCCGACATGAGGCCAGAGGCCTCATGGATAATAGTCGCTCGGCTCCAGCCGAGCGACTGAGATTGTGTATGAATGGCGGTAGGCGTATCGCCTTGGCTACCTTTCCGGCAAGCAGGTACACGGTTTTCTGTTTTCCGGTTTTGTCTTGTTTGATTAGTTTTGTTTATGCCTGTTCCGTTTAATGATTACGTTTCTACACGTTATCACATCTACAATAGCTTGTTCCTGAACCTTCCGTTCAGTCATATTTACCGCACCGGTACCTTGTTGCCTTTTGTTCAGCAATATACCATTGAAGGATTTGAGCAAGGCAAAGATCCGCAATATATTATTCAACGTTTTTTCGATGACTTTGCACCTGACGCATCGCGTGAAGAAAAGTTCGAGTTGTTGTTCAACTTCATTCAGTATGCCGAACGCCAGGTAGTGCTCTTCGATTCAATTGAGGATGCAGCGTTTGATAAAATCAACGACCTCCAGGGAAAAGGTACCCTTTCATCGTTGCTGTTACGGGCTTCGTCTGCCGATAAGCAAGCGCGACTAAAAAAGAAGCTTGAAACATTTAGTGTGCGGGTTGTTTTAACGGCTCACCCGACCCAATTCTACCCGGGCCCGGTGCTGGCGATTATCAATGACCTGGAAGAGGCGATCAGGCAAGACAACCTTTCCGATATTAACCTGTTGTTGAATCAGCTTGGAAAAACAGCCATCATCAAGCGGGAGAAGCCAACGCCCTTTGACGAAGCGGTGAGTTTATGCTGGTACCTCGAAAATATTTTCTATCAGGCTGCCCCTGAAATCCTGCTGAAGGTAATGGATGGATTACAGGTGCACATGAACGACTGGAAAAATTTTGACCTGATCCGTGTGGGCTTTTGGCCGGGGGGCGATCGTGATGGTAATCCTTTTGTTACCAGCGAGGTTACATTAAAAGTTGCTGCCCGACTGCGCGAGACTATTTTAAAATGTTATTACCGTGATGTGCGCGTACTAAGGCGAAGACTTACCTTTCGTGGTATTGAGAAATTGGTTCAGGAAGTTGAACGCAAGGTTTACAATGCCATCTATCGGCCTTCGGAAGGTTATTTGAAAGCAAGTGAGTTGATCCGTGACCTGGAAGAAATTAAAAAAAATCTGCTAAAGGAACATCAGGGTTTATTCCTCAACCGGGTTGATTCATTTTTAGTTAAGGTGAAGATGTTTGGATTTTTCTTTGCCTCGATGGATGTGCGGCAAGACAGCCGGAAGCATGCCCAGGCGTGGAACGATATTTTGCGCGCGTTGAAAGTTAACCTTGGAGGAAAACCGGAGAAAGAGCAGGTAACGAAAATACTGAAGCTAAAATTTCAACCCAATAAGCTTAGGTTGAGAGATCCGTTCGTACGCGATCTCGTTCAAAGTGTGTATACCATTGGTACGATACAAACTCAAAATGGTGAACCTGCTTGTCACCGGTATGTGATCAGCAACTGTGCCTCGGTTCTGGACGTCATCAAAGTATTTCAACTTCTCCGATTGGCGATTGGTACAAAAAAAGGATTGTCTGCGGATGTTGTTCCACTGTTTGAAACCATTGATGACCTGGCGCATGCCGGCACCATTATGGAAGCACTCTACCGTATTCCGGAATATCGCAGGCATATCCGTTCACGCGGAAACAAGCAAACCATCATGCTTGGATTTTCTGATGGAACAAAAGATGGCGGTTACCTGAGGGCGAACTGGTCAATATTCAGGGCGAAGGAAAACCTGACGGGCATCGCCCGTAAACATGGCATTACCGTTGTTTTTTTTGACGGCCGAGGAGGCCCACCGGCACGGGGTGGAGGGAACACCCATGACTTTTATGCCTCTTTAGGGAGCAGCATTGAAGATCATGAAGTGCAAATCACGATTCAGGGACAAACCATTAGTTCAAATTTTGGTAAAGTACCTTCGTGTCGCTACAATCTTGAACAACTGTTATCGGCCGGAGTTGAACGTGCGGTGTTTAATGATGAACAGGAAGAACTAACGAAAGAAGATAAAGCATTGCTGGAGGAATTGGCAGAGGTAGGTTACAAAGCCTACCTGGATTTAAAACACCATGCCCGGTTTGTTCCGTATCTCGAACGGGCTACACCACTCGTATTCTATGGCGATTCAAACATTGGGTCGCGGCCGGTAA
The DNA here is from genome assembly GCA_049306095.1 of Cyclobacteriaceae bacterium. Lineage (GTDB taxonomy): Bacteria > Bacteroidota > Bacteroidia > Cytophagales > Cyclobacteriaceae > UBA2336. The sequence continues at coordinate 4,730 of JBAQPU010000023.1, read as the reverse complement.
AGCGTAATTCTTCTGAAGGATTAAAATTTGAAGATCTTCGGGCAATTCCTTTTGTAGGGGCATGGGCGCTTATGAAACAAAATATTCCGGGGTTTTACGGGGTGGGTCAGGCGATAGAAATCATGCAAACAAGGGGTGCCACCAGGCGGATTCGTTCACTCTATCAGCGGTCGTTGTTTTTCAAAACCTTGTTGAACAACAGCATGATGTCGCTTATGAAAACCAACTTTCAGGTGACCAGCTACCTGGCCGGTGATCATGAATTTGGTGATTTTTGGAAAGGAATGTATGCTGAATACCTGCGTTCAAGCAAGCAACTGTTGATGGTAACGGGCCTTGATGACTTAATGGAGAATAATCCGGTAAACCGTGAATCCATTTTGCTGCGGGAGCGCATTGTTATGCCATTGATTGTTATTCAGCAATATGGACTGCAACACCTGCGAAGCGGTGATGATAAAAAATACCAGGCTTATTATCAGAAGTTGGTGCTGCGGTGCATGTTTGGTATTATCAATGCTGCACGGAATTCAGCGTAGGGTACGGAACGTCCTTTAGGGCAGCGTGCTTCGCTATCGCTGAATTTCATTGCTCCATTTGGTATCTTCTTACATACCTAATTTTGTTCGTTCGACCGCCTTTCCTATAACGTTTGTGTTTATGACGGCTTGAAGATAGGAGTGTTTGTTAAATTACGAAGGAATGACAAACACGACCACACCGAAAATTGTCAACCACTACGAAACTAAGTAAAGAAACTGAAAGTGCAATGAACACAAAACCCCCAAGCTGGCATAAACAATGGAAGAGTAAATACTCTGGCATGGATGTCAACCAACTCAAACGAGTGAAAGAATTGGAGGCCGAGCTGGCGCAGTACAAGAAGATTGTGGGGTTTGATTGTCAATCTTAATTCTACTCAATACCAATATAGTTCACAGCATTTGTAATAAGTCTTTCCTTTTTTTTTGAAAAAACTTATTATATGACTGTCTGCCGCCTTGCTTATTGAGTCTCCTACTTGAATATTGTTATCTCGGAAGAATCTACTCACCGATAGGTCGTATTTTATTCCCTCACCTGTCTCGTGTTGCTTGATGACTAAGGCATATTTTCCGTGCGCAATGTCCTTGGAGCTAATGAGTATCCCATTTATTTCTCTTTTGATTAGATCGTCACTTTGCTTTGTGTCGTTGTAAATCGAAGCGCCTATCCACACAACAAGTAACACGCTTAGAATCAAAAGCAGTCCAACCAGGATTTTGCCGTTTGTACTCTTAGTGAAATCCTTAAGAAATTCATTAGGAGTTAAGTCACTCATTTACGACTGGTTTGTTTAATCATTCTCTTTTCTCAAACTCCAGCCAATGCTTCCAAGTAATACCAAAATCAATATCCACGATGAAGCACGGGTAATCGGGTTGCCCACCGTGTACGATTTTGGTTCAAACCTGAATTCAATTGTGTGTTTACCGGCCGGTATTTCTAACGCCCGCAACACATAATTAACCCGCAGTATTTCGCTTTCCTTGCCATCAATAGTGGCTATCCAGCCTTCGGGGTAATAGATCTCAGAAAATACTGCCAGGTTGTTGTTTTGTGTTTGGGTCTCGTATTTCATGTAGTTAGGCTTGTGTTCGGCAAGCGTGATTCTCGAGGCGCTGTCATATTGTGGTCGGGGAGCTTTGAATTTTGAACCATCCACCACGGCCGTTGTGCGGGTGTCAATTTCTTCCACTTTGGCCAGTTCTTCAGTCGGGGAGTTTACCGTAACCACGTCACGAATAAACCAGGCGGGTCCTTTAGCGCCTACGTTCAGTAAAAACTGTCCTTGCTGCCCTTCACCAAAAAGGATGTATTTGCAATTAAGCATGTTGATGATTCCATATTTCGAAAAATCAAGCTTTTGCTGCTGAGCGTCTACAAAAAATTCCTGTACATCTTCATACAGGCATGAGTCGCGAAGGTTTTCATATCGTTTTAACGGTGCCCCATGATATCCGAGTACTGAATTAAAAAAGTAAGAAGCGCGGCCATCCATTTCATCACTTAATACACGGAAGTAAGTTTTGTCCTGCATAATCTGCTGTTCGGCAGGCCGTGCGGTAAAAATAGCCTCACGTTTACGCTTGTAGTTGTCTTTGTCAAAGTAACGCTTATTTACCACCGCCAGGTCAATCATCACGAAAAATGCAATGAACGCATAAACGATATAAGGCGATACTTTTTTATGAAGGTTAAAAAACAACACAATAAAAATAGCGGTGATGAAAGCGAACGAGCGGAAGGCATCACTTTTCAACAATGCTTTGCGGTCATCGCGCAGAGCGTTGGCGAGCCAGTCGGGCAAGGTTGTTTCCGCTTCTTTCAAGAAGGAGAACAGGCCACCAAAGATGACGAGCAATAAGCAAAGGCCACCGGTTGTCGCGAAGGCAATCAAAAGTTTTTTCTTATTTTCTTTCGTTGCACCGCCACTTTCAAGAAATTTTTCTAATCCCAATAGTCCCAGCAGGGGCATGGCAAAAAATGCAATAATCAGTACAAAGGTTACCGAGCGGAATTTGCTGTAGCCGGGCAGGTGATCGAACAGGAAGTAATTGAAGGACTCAAAATTTTTGCCCCAGCTCATCATAACTGCAACAGCACTTAATCCTAAGAGCCACCAGGTGTATTTCCGGTCGGCAAAAATGATTCCGATCACAAACAGAAAAACAATAATGGCGCCTGCATAATAGGGAGCAGTAAAAGGTTGTTCGCCCCAGTAGGAGGAGGTGTAGCGCGCGTAATTATTAATCAGCTGTTCATTTCCTGTTGCCATCAAAGCTTTGTATGACTCACTTTCCTGATCGCGGAAGAAAAAATTTGAATTGGGCCCGCCATAAAAATCAGGCACCAGCATGGTCATGGGTTCAAGAATGCCATTGCTGTAGGTAAATACGTAATCGCGGTTAAGCCCTGTGCCGGAGTTAACCGTTGCCGGTGCTTCCAGTTCTGTTTTTCCCCTGGTAGAATAGGCTGAATATTCTTTCACGGCCCAAAGCGGACCAAAAAATGTTCCGGCTGCAAGCAGGGCAGCGGGAATCAGTGTTGCTACTGTTTTAAATACTTCGCCAACTCGTTTTTCTTTGAATGCTACAATGAGTTGCATCAGTCCGTACCCAAGTACGATCATAATCAAATAGTATGTTACCTGCAGGTGATTTTCGCGCAGGTGCAGCGCAAGTGCGGCAGCTGTAACGCCAAACCCCAATACCCGCTTTCCGGAAAACGAAAGGTGAATCCCCGCCAGTACCAACGGCATAAAAGCCATCGCGCCTATGCGTGCATTATGACCGGCCGATAAGCCAATGATCATAAAAGAGGAGAGGCCAAACGCCAGCGCACCCGCAATGGCCAGGTAAGGCCTGATGCGAAAGGCCAGCAACATGATATAGTAACAAACAAACGCCAGAAAAATATTAGCCACCGGATGAGGGAGGTTGGCAGAAAGAACACGCTTGAGCATGGATACCGCGCTGTTTCCCCAATGCACATTAACCAGGTAGCCGGGCATGCCGCTAAACAAGTTAGGTGCCCATAGTCCTTCTTCTCCTGTTTGGTCGCGGTAATCGTTTAAGGCTTTTGATACAGCAATGGATTGCTGGATGTCGTGTTGTACCAGTGTTTTCTTTTCAAAGAAAACAGGGTTAAAGAAGAAAACCGTTATGATTAAAAAAACGATAAAGGCGAGCAGGTGGGGGAGAACATGTTCTGCGAAACTAATTTTTTTCATTTGACCGGATTGAGTTAGGCCTGGTTTCAGGCAGGCGCAAAAATAGGAAATCATTCCGGTAATTGATAAGGGCAAAAAGAGGCTGTCTCAAAAGTAAATTACTGTCAGGTTGAGTCCCGAGGATTCGGGAAAATCTGGGGACTCCAAATAGTCTTCGGCTACCCTCAGACTGACATTTGGTGATGCTTTGAGACAGCCTCTTTTATGTTCCTGTAAGTTTTCCTGTGTTTAAAAGACCACCCCGAAACTAAAGGCATTCAGTTTGGGCCCTTTATTCTCAACAAACAGTTCGTTCAGATCATAGTTAAAGAAGAAGTCGGCTGAGCGGATTCCGAGCTGCACGCGAATACCGTAGCGCATATTATTGAGGTAAAAATTGTTGCTCTCCTTATCTTTTTCTTTGTCGCCATCTTCCTTATATACCAGCTTTGATTTGCTGTAGAGGCGATAGCCCACATACGGGCCGGCTCCTATTCTGAAATTACTGTTATGCGAACTCCAGAATCTTGCCTTGCGGTTATCTCCGCCAAAGTCAAAGACGGGAACCAGGGAAGCATTCAGGTAGCAGATTTCAAGTTTACTTTTCGTGTACGATACATCTAAGTTATCGGCCACAAAACTGATTCCATTGTCGTCTTCCACCATTCGGGTATTGTCATCCTGAAACTTAAAATCATACCAGCTAACCCCCGCTCCCCATTCGAGGAAAAACTTGTTGGATAGTTGCGTGCGCAGCGTAGAGTTTAATCCAATGTACCACGACCCCCACGGGCGTACGGCATATTGCGCTCCGTTGTTATCGGGAAAACTGCCTTCTTCTAAGAAATTATTGGTTCCAAAATCAAAGTTGAAGGAGTGTCGTGTGTTATGGTGGTGGTACCTGCGGTCGTCCCAGTCATCCTCATCGTCTTCTTTTCCCCAATCATCGTTAACTACTTCAAGCCGGTCGGTGTTTACT